>JAFTBJ010000122.1 GCA_017455295.1 Clostridia bacterium | reverse complement strand
GCATATATTTATTATGGTTTATATTCCAAATGCATGTTACCTGGGGCGGTCTGGCCTATGGAAGCGAACCACTTAATATTTTCCTGGAAGGCACAGCATAAGAGGAGTATCTATGGGTAAGAATTCCATCGTTTCGATCATCATCCCGGTGTACAACGTGGCACCCTATTTGCCACGCTGCCTTGATAGCGTGCTGGCACAGACGTATGCGTCTATCGAAGTAGTTTGTGTGGACGACGGGTCGCCGGATGAAGCGGGTGCTATTCTGGACGATTATGCAAAAAAAGACGTACGCATAAAGGTGATCCATAAAGAAAACGCCGGTGTGTCCGCCGCGCGGCTGGACGGCGTCAAAGCGGCAACGGGGGACTATATCGGCTTTGTGGACGGTGACGATGAGATCGAGCCGGATATGTACGAGCGGCTGATACATAATCTGCAAAAAGCGGATGCGGATATTTCGCATTGCGGGCATGTGGTGATATATCCCGACGGACATAATGAGTTCTTTTATGGAACAAAAAAGAAAATCTCTCAAAATAAAACCGACGCGCTGAAAGATTTGCTGCTCGGCAATTTTGAACCGGGGCTTTGTAACAAGCTGTATAAGCGCACGGTGGTGGAACGGTTTTATCACAGCGGCAAAATGAATCAATCGATCAAATTCCATGAAGATTTGCTGATGAATTATTATCTGTTCCGAGAAGCGGAAACATCGGTTTTTGAAGATGTGTGCCTCTACCGCTATATGAAGCGGGAAGGCTCGGCGTCGGCGCCGGATCTGCACATCGAAACGCCGGATGCGCTCAGCGTCAGCCGGCAAATGTATGAGGATAGTATCGGCACGCCCGAGGAGAGGGCGGCAAAAACCGCGTATCTTTCGACGGCGCTGCATCAATATAACAATCTCCTGGGCAAAGGCGACGATTACACCGCCGAAAAACAGATGGTCAAAGAGGCGCTGGATATGACGCGGGATGCGGCGGCGGGTCTCGGCAAAAAACAGCGGATTTTCCTGAAGCTCATTCGTCATACGCCGCATCTGTATCGTTTGATTTTCCGTGTCGCAAAAGGACGGTGAAATACTATGGGACTCAAAGACGGCTGGTGGCATATTGCGTACCGCGAGACGCCGCAGGGGACGATTTTATCCGATCAAAAGACAACCTTTCATGTGCTGCCGAATACCCTGACGCTTTGCGCGATGGATTCCCTTGTGGTTGAGCATGAAGGCGAGACCTATATCTTCGCCGAAGTGTACAGTATTGTGCACCATCGCGGATTTATCGGCTACAGTCGCTTTGATGGAAAACAATTCACCAAATGGAAACCGATCATCAAAGAAAAATATCATCTTTCCTATCCGTATGTGTTTGAAAAAGACGGCGAGATCTACATGATCCCCGAGTCGAACGAAGCAAGAGAGGTTTATGCTTATAAAGCGGTTTCTTTCCCCGATACATGGGAAAAAGCCTATGTGCTCAAAAGCGGTGTGCGGTATGTGGATACGTCCCGTTTTGAGGCAAACGGCAAGGAATATGCCTATACCTATGATATCGACGCCGACCCGCATCAACTGCTGCTGTATGAATTGCAGGACGGCAGAATGATCGGTGACGGCAAGCTGCTCAGCACCGATGACGCGGTGGCGCGGCCCGGCGGTTATCCGTTTTGGGAGGACGGCGCTTTGATCCGTCCGTCGCAGGATTGCGACGGCGCGTATGGCAAAGCAGTGGTGTTCAGCCGGGTGTCGGATGATTTTGAAAGCGAAACGCCGGTGCTGCATCTTGGCATGGAGGATGTCACGCTTGATAAAGCGGTGGATGCGACGGGTATTCATACCTATTCCGCCACCGATCGCTTTGAGGTGATCGATCTCAAAGGGATGAAATTTCATCCGCTCAGCATTGTCTTTCGCGTGCTGATTAAGATTCGCAAATTGTTTTCAAAGGGGAAGTAACCGATGAAGCCTTTGATCTCGGTCATCGTGCCGGTGTATAACGTGGAAGAATATCTTGACGCGTGTGTGCAGAGCATCGTGGATCAAACCTATTCCGATTTGGAGATTGTTCTCGTGGATGACGGCTCGCCGGATGCCTGCGGCGCGATGTGTGATGAATGGGCAAAAAAAGATGAGCGTATCCGCGTGATCCATAAAGAAAACGGGGGGCAGGCGGAAGCGCGCAACGTCGGCATACAGCAGGCAACGGGGGAGTATATCGGCTTTGTGGACAGCGATGACGTGATTGCCGCCGATATGTTTTGGCATTTATACGAATTGCTGCAGCAACATGATGCGCAGATTGTCGGCTGCCGCATGGCGATGTATGATGATCGCTCACAGTTGCCCAAGGTATCCGATGAAGAGGAAATCACGGTCTTTGATCGTATAGATGCGGTGAAATCGCAGCTTTCGGAAACACATTTTGCCAACACCGTTCCGAATTTGCTGATAAAAAGCGATATTGCGAAAGCAGTACCGTTTGATGTGGGGAAAATACACGAAGATATCCTGTGGCCGTTTCGTGTGCTTTGCCGGGTGGAGCGTGCCGTGTATACCACGAAAGTGCTGTATTTTTACTATCAGCGTCCCGGCAGTACGATGAATACGGTTTACACGGAAAAACGGTTTGATGGCATTGAGGCTTTACGGCAGCGCGCCATCGAAACCAAGGAAACGATCCCGGAATTATTCGGTTGTGCCGAGCGTCAATATATGGGCGCCTGTATGTATCAATATCAGCTTTTGGCGCGGTTGCCGAAAAATGATCAATACCCGTCATTTCAGAAGCGTCTTCACAAAGAATTCCGATCGGGTGATTATGCGGCGGCAACAAAAGGAATTCGTTTTAAATATCGGATATGGTATGCGTTATTCCGCATCATGCCGAACGTGACGGTCGGCGTGAGAAATTTATTAAAAATCGGGTTTTAATGAGGGAGTGAGAGGGATGCCGACAGTCAGTGTGATCGTACCGGTTTATAAAGTGGAAGAGTTTTTGCCGCGCTGTGTCGACAGTCTTCTTGCTCAGACGTTTACAGACTTTGAATTGTGGCTTGTGGATGACGGATCGCCCGACCGTTGCGGTGAGATATGTGATGAGTATGCGAAGAAGGACAGCCGTATCCGTGTGATCCATAAAGAAAACGGCGGCCTGTCCGACGCTCGCAATGTAGCGATCGACCGTGCGACCGGCGAGTATCTTGCATTTGTGGACAGCGACGATTGGGTATCCCCGACATTTTTAGAGTCGATGATTACGGCACTGAAAGAAACCGACGCCGATATGGCGGTGTGCAATTTTGTTGCCGTATATGACGACGGTAGTCGCGAGCGGATGTATATTGCGTCTGATGAGCGGGAAGTTTTGGAGGGCGACCGTATTTTTGAGACGCTCTTGCAGCCGTCGGCATGCAACAAGTGTTATCGCGCGTCCATCTTCAAGACGCTGCGCTATCCGGTCGGACGGTTGTATGAAGATGCGTTTATCTATCACGATATTTTGGCACAAACCAAGCGCATTGTCTGCACCGGCGAAGACGCGTATTTTTATTATCTGCGCAGCGGCAGTATTATGCACACAAGCTATAATATCCGCTTTACCGATATCATCGACGTGATCGCGCTTCGTGCGGCGGCGCTGGACAAAATGGGACAGCCGATATTGGCAAATGAGGCCAGACTGTTTGGCTATTCGCAGGTGGCGGTGGCGTATGCTCATTTGGATAAAAAAGACCCGAAAGAAGCCGAACGGCTCTCGGAGATTCAAACGATCTATGAAGGTTTTTATCCGAAGCTGATGGCGGATAAACGCATCTCGGTCAAACAAAAGCTGCGGCTGTGGATGCTGCGGTATATGCCGGGACTGCATACGGCGCTCTTTGGCAAACGGATGCCGATCAATTTGGGCAGTTAAAAGGGGAGAAGCACTATGCCAAAGATGTCAGTCATTATACCGGTTTATAATATGGAGCCGTATATCGCCGAGTGTCTTGACAGCGTGCTGGCGCAATCTCTTTCCGATATCGAAGTGGTTTGTGTGAATGATGGTTCCAAAGACGGATCGCTTTCACTTCTTTTGGAATATGAAAAAAAAGACGCCCGGTTGCGCGTGATCGATAAAGAAAACGCCGGTGTGGGAGCCGCCAGAAACGACGGTATTGTAGCGGCAACGGGAGATTTTATCGCCTTTATGGACGCCGACGACTGGTACCCGAACGACCGTATTTTGGAAATGCTTTATCAAGCGGCGACGGACAATGGCGTGAAAGCGGCCGGCGGCTATTACGAAAAAGTTTATGAAGATGGCAAGCGCGAAGCGTCGCGCCCTGTTTTTGAAGGGCTGACCTTCCCTGCAGAGGGGAAAATATCTTACAAAGAATTTCAATACGATTATGGCTACACCGGATTTTGTTTTGAAACTGCTATGCTGAAAGAGAAAGAGATTACCTTTCCTCTTTATGGACGCTTTCAAGATCCGCCGTTTTTTGTAAAAGCGATGATCGCGGCTGAAGAGTGTTATTTGCTTGATGAAGTGGTCTATTGCTACCGGATGTTGCCCGGCAGCGGCAAGCGCACCATCCAAAAAGCACTTGATATGCTTGATGGTATGACGGATAATCTTGCGGTATCCAAAGAACATCATCTGGCAAAGCTGCATTATATCACAGCGATGCGGCTGCACACAGAAGGCTCCTATGTGGCAATCAAAAACCTGTTCGACGACCGCAAGGACGAGCTGCTTGCCAAACTCATCCGGGCAACGGCGGCGGTCGATGTAGAGTGGCTCAAAGCGGAGGGACTTTCAATCCCCGATCCGTTTGTGCCGGAGGTGTTTCGCTATGCCGCCGAAACGGCGGGACGGTATGAAGCGCTCCGGAAAAATAAACTCGCGAACGCCTTGACATGGCTACCGCGAAGACTGACGAAATAGTCAGAAAAGATTGAAAGAGGTGCAAAGGACATGAAACAACTCATCGGCAACTACCATCTCAAAACAGGCGAATTTATCGACAAAAGCGTAGCGGTCTTCCGCTATGACGATCCCGGCGTCACCATCTGTATTCGCGGACAAGTGCGCATAGGTGATACAGTCAACGACGCTGCGGCGATCAAAGAGGCGTTTACAGCTTTTGAAGCGGATCTGACGGCGCATATCGGCGGCGTATACTTGCTGGTGATCTATGACAAGCGGCAGAAGATGCTGCGCATCTATCAGGATCGCAACACCTCTCCTGTGACGATGTATTATACCGTCTATGAAGATGTTCTGTATTTTGGGAACTCCTTGAAAACGCTGCTCGTGGAATCCGGCTGCCCGCGTGCGCTCAACGAAGCGGTGGTAGAAGATTTTATCATCAACGGCTATCTTTATTGCCGCGACACGCTTGTCAAAGACGTCTATAAAATCGAATCCTTCCGCTCGCTCAAAGCGGTCGTCGGGAGCGTGACGCAGGAAGCGGCTTCTTATCCGGTGGCCTCCATGGAAAAAGGCGAGGCGCTTTCCGCCTGGAAGCCGACGCTGGATCGTGCGATCGAACGCTGCTTCGAAGGGGAAAATGAGGTCAATGCCCCTATGTCTTCCGGCTATGATTCGAGTTATATCATCCATATCGCGAATGAAAAAAGCGGCGTGCCGGTCAACGCATTTTCGGTTGGCGGCAAACACGGCAAGAACGAGGTGCCGCTTGTCAAAGAAAATGCGAAGCACTTCAAAAACGTGCATCTGGAGACAGCGCTGACCGATGACGATTCTTTGAAAAACCTGCCGGATATCGTGTGGCGCTTGGAAGGTGCGGTTTATGAAGTGGGGCTGTTTTTGCAGTATGAGCTTGCAAAATTAGTAGAAAAAAATGAGAAATCCTTTTTGATCTGCGGCGAATGTGCCGACCAGGTAATGCAGCAGTATTATTTGGAAACCGACCGCCTTTTTCCAAAGAAACCGGGCGGCAAGCCTATGTATTATGAGTTTGCGGACTATCCGTACATTTTCACCAGTTATTTGATTTTGAAAAAGAACGGTATTCTCTTCAATTCATTCGACATTGATACGCGGTATCCGTATCTCGATGATGATTTTCTGCCGGTCGCGAATGCTCTTCGCTTGATCAGCGCCAAGGATAAACGCGTGCATGTTGCCAATTGCCGGGAATGTCTGCCGCCCGAAGTGATCGCCAATATGTCGAAGATCGGCGGTTCGACCGAGATGCATTCGCTGTTCGACAATCAAAAAGCGATCGATCAGTTCTTCAAAACAGTGGAAGCGACGCCGTTTTATCAGCGTCATGAAGAGATGCTGAAATCGCATCAGGTGGGCGAAATTCATAAGCAAACGGGCGCAGCAAAGATCAAGACAATTCTTAGGAATGTGTTGTTCACCATTTTGCATGTCAACAAGGAAGGCCGCAAAAAGGATGCGTATTTGTGGCAGGAAATGAAACTTAGAGAGTACATCTGCTACACCTATGTGATTTTGTTTGAAAAGTTGATTTTGTCGGGCGAGTATAACGATCAATTCGGCAATGAGGGAATCGATCTCAAACTCTCCGATCTGCTTTAAATAATTTGCAAAGGGGAAAAAACCGTGGAAGAAAAAACGATGGTAACGACAGAAGAACAGTCGTTTGAAACGGTCATCAAGCCGAAAAACGGCTGGTTCGATCTGCATCTCAAAGAGGTGTGGTCATATCGCGACCTCATTTTGCTGTTTTTCAAACGCAATTTCGTGTCGCAGTATAAACAAACGATACTGGGGCCTGCTTGGGCACTCATCCAGCCGTTGCTCACAACGGTTGTATTTACGCTCGTGTTCGGCAATATTGCGGGACTGGCTCCTGGCGGCGTCAACGGATTTGTGTACTATCTGTGCGGTACGGTCATTTGGACCTACTTCAGCAGCTGCCTTACCATGACCAGCACCACCTTTACCGCCAATTCCAACATTTTCGGAAAGGTCTATTTCCCGCGACTGGTGCTGCCGATCTCCACGGTGCTGACTAATTTGATCTCCTTTGCAATCCAGTTTGCGTTCTTCCTCGTTGCCTGGGCGATCTTTATGTTTATTCCCGGCAATATCATGCAGCCGAACTGGCTGATTGCCATTTTCCCGCTGCTTTTGGTGGAAACCGCTATGCTGGCGCTCGGATTCGGCATCATCGTGTCGGCGCTCACCACCAAATATCGCGACCTCGCGATGCTGGTCAGCTTCGGCGTGCAGCTTTGGATGTATGCCACGCCGGTTGCCTATCCCGCGTCGATGTTTGAAGGAACAT
>JAFTBJ010000121.1 GCA_017455295.1 Clostridia bacterium | reverse complement strand
GTATCATCGTATAAGGAGACACCGATATGCCGAAAAAAGAAAAGACCGTCAATGAACAGCCGAATCAGTCGAATAAACCGAAACGACGATTTGAAAGTTTGGCTTTGGTGACGGTGCAAAGCATCGCGTGTGTCGTTGTGATTCTTCTTGCACTCATGCTGCGTTTGATCGGCGGCGAACCGTTTGCTGCGGTCGGACAATATCTGCAAAGCGGGTTAACCGACAATACGCTTGTTTCGGCGGCGGTTTCGCTTCTCGAAAGTGCCGTACCATCCCAAAAGGTTGACAGCCCGCTTGGAGAAGCCGTCTCGGTCGCCGCCGAGGTGGCGACCGCCAATAGGGCAACGTCGGAAAGTACAGTCTGCGCACCGCTCATCGGCGGCGTGGTCAGTTCACCGTTTGGCGAGCGGATTGATCCATTTGATGAAACAGCAACCGATGTTCACGAAGGGCTGGATATCGCGGCCGACGAAGGAACGCCGATCTTTGCGGCACTTTCCGGGACGGTGGAGGAGACCGGCGAGGAAGACGGATATGGACGCTATATGATCGTTTCGTGTGAAAACGGGGTTCGCTATTTGTATGCCCATTGCTCGGCGGTGCTGGTCAAACAGGGAATGGAGGTCAAAGCCGGAGAGGTCGTGGCCAAAGTGGGGAACACCGGACATTCAACGGGGCCGCATCTACATGTGGAATGGCGTGTGAACGGGGAATTGATCGATCCGCAAACCGTGTTGCCGGAGAAGACGTATGTTTAATATTTCTATTGGAAAAACAAACTGCCGGATCAGTCTCCTGTTTCCGGCAGTTTTGCTTTTTTGGATGTGGATGGATTCGACAGGGCTTGCCTCATTCGGCTTTTTGGCCGCTGTGCAGCATGAGATCGGACATCTTGCCGCGTTGCTGCTTTGCGGCGGTATTCCCGCCGAATTGACGCTATCCTTTTTTGGTATGCAAATGTCCGTGCAGGACGATCCGACGTTGAGATCCTTTAAAAAAGCGGCGGTAATCGCGGCAGGGCCTGCTGTCAATCTGGTGGCGGCCGGGTGCTTATTTGTTTGCAAAGTGCCAGATGTATACGGCATGATCCACCTTTTGCTTGGTGCGTTTAATCTGCTGCCTATGATGCCGCTTGACGGGGGGCAACTGTTCAAGCTGTTGCTGGAGCGTCACTTTGATCCGACTCGATGTGATCGCATCCTGCGCCTTGTTGGAATAGTGCTGTTGCTGCTTGTAACAGCTTTTGGGATCGCACTGTGCATGTATACCGGCAATTTTACGCTGCTTTTAGTGGCCGGTTATCTTGCAATGCTGACGTTACAATGACCCGATATACCGGCCGCTGTCCGCTCGCTTGCGAAAACGGGTGGCGAGCAGAATGAGAAACAGCACACCTCTGACGCCGAGTTCGACCGCCATCGACGTCCACACGCCGGAAAGGCCAAACGGTGCGACCAGTACGATGGCAAGAGGAATGCGGATGACCCACATGCTGACAAGGTTGATCACGGTGGAGACAATGGTATCCCCGGCACCGCGAAACGCGCCGGTTGCGACAATCGACGCGGCATAAAACGGCTCGGCGAAGGCCTCGATGCGCAGTACCAGGGTACCGAGCGCCTGCACCTCGGGGTCGGGCGAGAGCATCCCGATCATATACGGCGCCAATATGTACAGCAGCGTACCGCCGAGCGTCATCACCACTACGCCCGATAAGG
>JAFTBJ010000120.1 GCA_017455295.1 Clostridia bacterium | reverse complement strand
GTCGCAATTTTTTAGCATATGGAGTAAGTCGCTTGCTTGGCATATGATTCATAAAACGTTCCCCTAAAATCAACGGTTTGCGTGTTTTCAAGGCTTCTCCTCAAGGAGAAGCTGTCAGCCGTCAGGCTGACTGATGAGGTGTCCGCCGCAAATATGTGATGGTCATTGGTTCCACCTCATCCGGGTTCGCTCACGCTCACCCACCTTCTCCTCAAGGAGAAGGCATATGTGCGTCGCCGGGAATGGTTCCAATCCGTCGCGCGACACTTTCAATTTTCCGTTTTTACCATCGCTTCGACCGCGTCGACGGCGGGGGTGAGTTCCTCGCACACCACCCGCTCGATCTCGCCGCTGTCGCAAAGGCGCGATACCTCGGCGTTCATCGGGAGCTGTGCAAGAAGCGGCACGCCCATCTCCTTGACCGCCTCAAGCAGCGCGTCGTCCTCCCCGAAAAGCGCCAGCTTTTTGCCGCAATCGGGACAGGTGATATAGCTCATATTCTCCACGATGCCGAGCACGGGAATGTCGAGCATCTGCGTCATTTTGTACGCCTTGCCGACCACCATCTGCACGAGCGACTGCGGCGTGGAAACGATCACCGTCGCGTCGACCGGCAGGCTTTGATAGACGGTCAGCGGCACGTCGCCCGTGCCGGGCGGCATATCAATAAACAGCACGTCGAGCACGCCCCAGGCGACGTCCGTCCAAAACTGCGTGACGGCGCCCGCGAGCACCGGGCCGCGCCACACGACCGGCTGTGACTCGTCCTCAAGCAGCAGGTTGATGGACATGACCTTGATGCCCATCGCCGTTTCCTCCGGCATAATGCCCATCTCGGTGCCACGCGCCTTGCGGGTGATGCCGAAGGCTTTGGGGATCGAGGGGCCGGTGATGTCCGCGTCGAGCACGCCGACTTTATAGCCGCGCCGCGCGAGCAGCGTCGCGAGCATCGCCGTCACCGACGATTTGCCGACGCCGCCTTTGCCGCTGCTGACCGCGATCACCTTGCCGATCTGACTGAACTGATTGAGCGCTTCATAGCGCTCGCCCTCCCGCTCGGAGCAATTCGCCGAGCAACTGCTGCAATCGTGCGTACATTCTGCCATATTAAAAATCCTCCTGTTTGATTTTCTATCCTTATATTATTTACGACCGTCCCAAAACCTCCCGGCCGTGTTTCCAGCGGCCGGTATAATACCACACGCCGGACAGCACGGTGCAGGCCACCCATCCGATGGGGAACGCCCACCACACGCCGCTTGCGCCGATAAACGGCGGCAGCGCATAGGCTGCGATCACCCGCAGCCCCAGATCGAGGAAGGTGCACGTCATAAAAATGCCCATCGAGCCGGTGCCGCGGAACACGCCGTCGTTGATGATCTTGATGGTGATAAAGGGATAAAACGGCGCGACCGTCCAAAGAAACTGCTGCCCGACGGCGCGGGTCGCGTCGTCGTTGGTAAAGAGCGACATCAGGCTCCCCGAAAACACCATCACCAGCGCGCTGACGACGGCGGCGAACAGCACCGCCATCCAAAGCGCCGTCCGGCGGCCGCGGCGGATGCGCTCCCATTCTTTGGCGCCGGTGTTTTGCGCCGTATAGGATGAGAGCGAATTGCCCAGCGTGCAGATGCAGGTGATGGTAAACATATTGATCTTAAACGCGCCGCCGTAGCCCGACTGCACCGCGATGCTCGAAAACGAGTTGATGGAGCCCTGCACAAACAGCTGCCCGACCGACACGAAGGACTGCTGGCACACGCTCGGCACGGCGATCTTCAAAATGCGCACAAAGATTGCGCCGTCAAACCACTGTGTCCGCTCGCCCGGCAGCCGCCGGAGCCGCAAAAGCAGCAGCAAAAGCGCGATCAGCGACACGATCCCCTGTGCGAGAAAGGTCGCCCACGCGGCGCCCGCCACCTTCCACATCGGCACAAACAGCAGGTCGAGCCCCACGTTGAGCACCGACGACGCGATGAGCAGCCACAAAGGCGTCAGCGAATCGCCGATCGCCGTGAAGATGCCGTTGACGGTGTTATAAAGAAACAAAAACAGCACGCCGCCGATGTAGATTTGCAGATAGAGCGCCGCGTCCTCAAAGATCGCCGCTTGGGTGTTCATCCACCCGAGCAGCGGGCGGCAGCCGAGCAGCCCGATACCGATCAGCATGGCGCCGATCGCCGTCATCGACAGCAGCGCCGTCGACGCCGACGTTTTGACCGCCCCGTCCCGCTTTTCGCCAAAGAGCTGCGCCGTCACCACCGAACACCCGATCGACGCGCCGCTCGCAAACGCCACAAACAGCACCGTCACCGGGTAGGACACGCTCACCGCGGCAAACGCGGCGTCGCCGAGCAGCTGCCCGATCACCACGCTGTCCGCGATGCTGTAAAGCTGCTGGAAGGCCATGCTCAGCAGCATCGGCAGCGAAAATTTGAGGAGGATCGGCAGCGGATCGCCTCTTGTCATATCCCTGGCTATCATACACTTGCCTTCTCTTTGTTTGGGCATCTCTAAACATTCTTGTGCATTCATCTTGCTCGATCTTTTTCCGCCATACTTTACAAAAATGCTCGGCAATACACAAAGTATTGCCTGTGCTTTTTGTTTCGCCTGACGAAAAAATCTCATCACAATCTGAACGCGTCGAATATTTAGAAATGCCCGTATTTCCTCTTACTTTTCCTTCATATATTCCGTATTCCACGCGGCGAATGCCGCCGTTTCTTCTTCCTTCGCGATCGCCGCGTCCCGCCCGTCATATCGTCCGACGGCGAAATGGCTATATAGCGCGACGCCGTCCCACGAAGCGGCTTTTACCGCCGCGATCTGGTCGGCGACGATGTGCCCGCCGGTCGCCCATTCCGCTCGGCCGCTCCCGGCATACCCGTCCTCCGGCAGCCCCGCTTTATAAAGCGCGAGCCCCGCCAGCAGCTTGACCGACGGCGCGCGCTCATGCGTCGTCCACGCCGCAAGCACCGCTTCAAACGGCGCTTGCTCATTTTGCCACCCGACGTAAAGCTGCGGACAAAGATAATCGACAAACCCATCCTTGCTAAGCCACCGCTCCACATCGGCATATAGCCTGTCGCGGCAGCTTACAAACGAAAACGCCGGGCTGACGCCGAACACGCACCCCGCTTTTGTGTGGCACAGCGCGCACACGGCGGCGATCAACGCGCTGACCTCCGCGCGCCGCCAATCGGGCAGCGTCTTTGTCCCGCCGCGCGCCTGATAGGCGGCAAAATCCGCCGCTTCAAAATCGGCAGGCGCGTCGTCCGGCACCGCTCCCGCGGGATAAAAATAATCGTCAAACTGCACGCCGTCGACGTCGTACCCTTCTATCAGCTCCCGCACGCCGTCAAAGATGATCGCCTGCGCCGCGGCCGAGGTGGGAACATAATAATACCGCCCGTCCGCTTCCATCAGGTCGTCGCACCGCGCCCGCGCACGATCCGGCCCGACGCGATAGGGATTCACCCAGGCGTGCAGCACGATCCCGCGGGCGTGCGCTTCTTCGATGGCGCAAGAGAGCGGATCAAGTCCCGCCCCCACCAGCGCCGCCGTCCCCGCCGACAGCGGAAACTGCTCGGACGCATAATAAGCGTCGGCATTCGCGCGCACATGCCAGTAAACCGTGTTGACCCCGCGATCGGCGAGGTCATCCATGCAGGCGGCGATCGCCTTCTGTGCCGCGTCGACGCCGCCTCCAAGCAGCGCCTCCACTTCCATATATGGCACCCACATCGCGCGGATCGCATCCGCTTGCACCGGCTCAGGTGCGAGCGTTTTTGGCATTGCACAGCCGGTCAAGGTGAGCAGCGCCAGCAGAACGCACAGTCCTCGCTTGATCGTCATGGTCGATCGCTCCTTTCTATTGTACCCCTCTTTTGCCATTTGGTCAATCACGAATTGCACCTTTTTATTTCTTGCTGTTGACAGACTCTTGTTCTTGTACTAAAATGTATATAATGGGGGCGAGTGGGATTATGCCGATTTCATGCACATGGGCAACCGCCTATTTGGCGGTCGTGTCCCTGCTCGCCATAATCGTCACCGTGCACGACAAACGGGCAGCGAAAAAGCGACGGCGGCGCGTCCCCGAAAAGACGTTGCTGCTGCTCGGCGCACTGGGCGGCGCGGCGGCCATGCTCGTGACGATGCTGCTCATCCGCCACAAAACGCGCAAACTGAAATTTATGATCGGCCTGCCGCTGATCATCCTGTTGCAAGCGGCGGCGGTGACGGTTGGTTATTGGTATCATTGGATCGTCTTTATTTAACCCAAAAAAGGAGTGGATTGTTTATGGTGTTCGGCGTGAGTGCGTGGAGTTACCACGCGACCGATCTCGATCTGTTTCAAATGGCGGAGGAAGCCAAAAAGGTAGGCTTCGACGCGTTTGAGGTGCTCGATCTCCCCTGCGAGGAAAGCGAGGCGCTCGACTATGCCGCCCGTTTCCGCGAGCACTGCGACAAACTCGGGATCACCATTCTTTCCGCCGCCATCTCCGCCGATTTTCTCAACGGCTGCGACGGCGATTTCGAGAGGGAAGTCGCGCGGCTTTGCCGCAAGGT
>JAFTBJ010000119.1 GCA_017455295.1 Clostridia bacterium | reverse complement strand
GCCGGTCAACCAGCCGTTTTCATCGCCAAAGAATCGCGTCGGATTTTGCAAGAACAAAAACTCGATGCCCTCTTCTTCGGCGTGTTCCACTTCCTCTGCACGAGTAGGCAGTTCCTCCCGACCGCGGCGATAGACGATATACACCGTGCCGGCACCGAGGCGTTTGGCGCGGCGCGCCGCGTCCATCGCGACGTTGCCGCCGCCGAACACGGCGACCGTTTTGCCGCAGTAAACCGGCGGATCAAAATCCGGGAAGCGGTAGCCTTTCATCAAGTTGATGCGGGTCAGGAATTCGTTTGCGGAATAGACGCCGTTCAAGTCTTCCCCTTCCAGTCGGAGGAAGGACGGCAATCCCGCGCCGGAACCGATGAACACGGCGTCAAAGCCCATCTCGCCAAACAATTCGTCGACGAGCAGCGTTTTGCCGACGATCACGTTGGTTTCGATCTTGACGCCGATTGCTTTCAGCTTTTCGATCTCTTTTTGTACGATGTCTTTGGGCAGGCGAAATTCGGGGATGCCGTACATCAGCACGCCGCCCGCCGTATGGAATGCCTCAAAGACGGTCACGTCATAGCCGCGTTTTGCAAGATCGCCCGCACAGGTAAGACCTGAGGGGCCGGAACCAACTACCGCCACTTTTTTGCCGTTCTTTTGCGGCGGCGTGATCTCGTCTTTGCCATGCGCCAGGTGATAATCCGCGACAAAGCGTTCGAGTCGTCCGATCGCCACCGCTTCGCCTTTGATGCCGCGCAGGCATTTGGATTCACACTGTTTTTCCTGCGGGCACACCCGGCCGCATACCGCCGGGAGGGCGTTCGTTTCGGTGATGATCGCATAGGCGGCCTCAAAGTCGCCTTTGGCCACCTGGGCGATGAATTCGGGGATGTGCACCGACACCGGGCAGCCGGTCATGCATTTTTTGTTCGGGCAGTTGAGGCAGCGCTGCGCCTCACTGATCGCCATTTCCGGCGTATAACCTGTGGCAACTTCTTCAAAATTCCGGTTGCGCACCTGCGGATCTTGCTGGGGCATCGGATATTTGGTGTTTCGCATATTGGTCATTCCGCATTCCCCCTTCCGATCCGGCAATGGCCGTCTTCACATGCACGGCTTTCCTGCGTACGGAACATCCGCTGGCGCTTGAGCGCCGCGTCCCAGTCGATTTGATGCCCGTCAAAATCCGGGCCGTCCACGCAGGCAAAGCGGGTCTCACCACCCACCTTCACGCGGCAGCCGCCGCACATGCCGGTGCCGTCGATCATGATGGGATTCATCGACACCGTGGTAGGAATATCATACGATTTCGTGAGCGCGCACACTGCACGCATCATTACAAGCGGACCGATCGCGATCACTTCGTCAAACCGCTCCCCGGCTTCCAGTTCCTCTTTCAGCCGATCGGTGACAAAGCCTTGAAGGCCGTTTGAGCCGTCGTCAGTGGTGACGATCAGCTTGTCGGACACCGCCGTCATTTCCTTTTCGAGAATGATATACTCTTGGCTGCGAAAGCCGGTGATCACGGTCACTTCCGCGCCGAGCGCTTTTAGCTTTTTGGCCTGCGGATAGGCGATCGCCGTTCCGAGGCCGCCGCCGATCACGGCGACTTTATGCAGGCCATCAAGCGGCGTCGGCATGCCGAGCGGGCCGGCAAAATCCAGCACGGCGTCCCCGGCTTCGAGCAGCGACAGATCTTTGGTCGTCTTGCCGACCGCCTGCACGATGATGGTGACGGTACCGTGCTCGCGGTCAAAATCCGCGACCGTGAACGGCACGCGCTCGCCATATTCGTCGATCCGTAATATGACAAATTGCCCCGGCTCGGCTTTTTTGGCGACGAGCGGGGCGTCGATCTCCATTAAAAATACATTCGGACTCAGAACTTCTTTTCGGGTGATCCTATACGACATCGCTATTATCTCCTTTGATATTGGTTATTCGCCGCTGGCGCCGTAGTTGGACAGCACGCGGGCGGAAGGATCGTTGACGTCACAGCCTTCCCAAGATTTGTTCGGCATCCAGAAATCGGGGATCATGGCTGCCTGACCGGGATAGTGCTTTTCAAAAATATCCCGGTATAAAAGCGATTCCTTTGTAAAGGGCGGCACATAGCGATAGGCTTTGCAGCCCGCTTCAAAGGCTTCGTCGGTGTATTGCTGCTCCGCATAGGCCTTTAGATCGTCGACCATGGAATGGCCGACCGCATCGGAAAACGCGGCTTTTTGCCGCCACAGGATGCTGTCCGGCAAATAGCCAAGCCCTTCAAACGCATGGCGGAGCAGATATTTGCCCATATGATAGGTGTTGAGCTTTTTCTCGGGGTCGATCGCCATCACATATTTGACAAAGTCCAGATCGCCGAACGGCACCCTTGCCTCCAGCGAATTGACCGAGATGCAGCGATCGGCGCGCAGCACATCATAGACATGCAGCTCGCGGAGGCGCTTCTGCGCTTCCGCTTGGAACGCCTCGGCCGATGGCGCAAAATCGGTATATTTGTATCCGAACAGTTCGTCGGAAATCTCCCCGGTCAGCAGTACACGGATATCGGTTTGTTCATGGATCGCCTTGCACACCAGATACATGCCGATACTGGCGCGAATGGTGGTGATATCAAACGTGCCGAGCAGCGCGATCACATCGTCGAGCGCCGCGATCACGTCGTCGGGCGTCATGTACACTTCAGTGTGATCGCTGCCGATGAAATCGGCGACCTGCCGCGCATATTTGAGGTCGATCGCATCTTCGCTCATGCCGATCGCAAAGGTCTTGATCGGCTCTTTAGACGCTTTGGCGGCGATCGCACACACAAGCGACGAATCCAAACCGCCGGACAGTAAAAAGCCCACCTTGGCATCAGCCACCAGCCGTTTTTCCACCCCGGCAATCAGCTTTTCGCGGATGTTTTTGCAAACGGTTTCAAGGTCATCGTAACACACGGCGTCCACCGCGGCGATATCCGAATAGCGGATAAACCCGCCGTCTTTATAGTAGCATCCGGGCGGAAACGGTTTGATCTCGTTGGTCAGTCCCACCAGGTTTTTGGCTTCGCTTGCGAACAGGATCACGCCGCTCTCGTCATAGCCGTAATACAGCGGACGGATCCCGATCGGATCGCGCGCAGCGATGTATTCGCCGGTTTTGCCGTCATAGAGGATGCAGGCAAATTCCGCATCCAGCATCGAAAACATATCCGTACCGTATTCCCGATAGAGCGGCAGCAGGATCTCGCAATCGCTGTCGCTTTGGAAGGTATAGCCTTTGGCGATCAGCTCTTTGCGCTGCTTTTCAAAGCCATACAGCTCGCCGTTGCAGACGACATAGTTGCCGTCAAGTTCAAACGGCTGCATACCTTCCGGGTGCAGTCCCATGATGGCCAGACGATGAAAGCCAAGCAACCCCCGCCCCGTATCGATGATACGGCTGTCGTCCGGCCCGCGCGAAATCGTGCGGTCAAACCCTTCTTTAAAATCAGCCAAAGCGACGCCGCTGCCGCAGTATCCCATGATCGAACACATAAAAACGTCCCTCCAAAAACAAGGCACTTAAGCGGCGCCGCCTATGCCGTTAATCAATCCCAAACCGTCGTGTTTTGCTGGAACGCGCCGGTGCTTCTCTCCTCACGGGAGAGATACGCCGCTTCATACAAAGGCTCCGTTTTGGGAGAACTGATGAGCATATTCGGCGTTTGTTCGGTCAAATCGACCGTAAGCCATTCTTGTTGTTTCATGATGCAGCTCCTCCTTTTTCAGCTAACACTAAAAAGCAGATCGGCATAGGTCGGGAACGGCCAATACCGTTTGGCGGTGATGCGTTCGCCTTCAGCACACACCGTGCGCAGCTC
>JAFTBJ010000015.1 GCA_017455295.1 Clostridia bacterium | reverse complement strand
TTCCCGGAATTTTTCCAAAGAAGGCCACATTAGCAAGGAAACGCCCTCTTGCACTTTTTTTGAAAAAAGCGTATACTGATAGCTGAGGAGAGTATGATATGAACGCCTATTTTTACACCTTGGGCTGCAAGGTCAATCAATATGAAACCCAGGCGATGGCGGCGCTGATGCGCCAAAGCGGGTATACGACCGCCGCTTATCACGGCGGCGATATCGGCGACGGCGTGCTGGTTGTCAATTCCTGCACCGTCACAGGGGAAAGCGACCGTAAACTGCGCTCGCTGCTGCGGCGGTTTCGCCGGGAAAGCCCACATGCCGTCCTCGTGCTCACCGGTTGTATGCCGCAGGCGTTTCCCGAAGAAGCGGAGCAGCTGACCGAAGCAGACATCGTACTCGGCAACGCCTGCCGCCGCGATCTTCCCCGCTATATCGAACACTATCTCACACTCGGGCACCGACTGGTCGCTATCACGCCGCATGATCGAGAGATCGAACCGCTGAAAATCGACGACTTTGACGAACACACTCGCGCGTTTGTGAAAATCGAGGACGGGTGCAACCGGTTTTGCTCCTACTGCATCATCCCCTATGCGCGCGGACGAGTACGATCGAAACCGCTCGAAGCTCTTCAAGACGAATTGACCGCGTTGGCAAAAAACGGCTATCGCGAGATCGTGCTGGTGGGCATCAACCTCACCGCCTACGGGCAAGACCTGGGATTGTCGCTCGCCGACGCGGCGGAGCTGGCCGACCGCATCGACGGGCTCGCCCGCGTGCGGCTTGGCTCACTCGAGCCGGATCACATGACCGACGATTTGATCGCCCGCCTGGCTGCCTGCCGCAAGCTGTGCCCGCAGTTTCACCTATCGCTGCAAAGCGGCTGTGATGACACGCTGCGGCGGATGAATCGGCATTATGACACGGCGGCCTATACCGCCGTCTGCGACAAGCTGCGCCGCGCCTTTCCCGGCTGTGCCCTCACCACCGATGTGATGGTCGGCTTTGCGGGTGAGACGGAGGAGGAGTTTGACGCTTCGCTCGCTTTTGTAAAGGCGACGCGGTTTGCCAAAGTCCATGTGTTCCCCTATTCCCGTCGCGACGGCACCAAAGCCGCCGCCCTGCCGGATCAGGTGTCGGCGTCCCAAAAAGCCGCCCGCGCACAGCGGATGCGCGTCATGTGTGACGCGGTTCGCCGGGAGATCCTCGAGGAAGCGATCGGCCTCCCCGTGGAGATGCTCGCCGAAACACGCACCGAAGACGGCGGCACGCTCGGCTACACGCGGGATTATCTCCCCAGCCGACTGGACGAAGCAGTTCCGCCGGGCGAAACCGTCCCCGCAGTAGCCTATGCAGTCGAACACGATATGTTGCTTGTCCGCCGGATAGATCCCGTATAAACAGATTATATCAAGGAGGTTTTTATTATGCGTCCCGTTATCCTCACCATCGGCCGTCAATTCGGCAGCGGCGGCCACGAGATCGGCAGCGCGGTTGCCAAGGCGCTCGATCTGCCGTTTTATGACCGTGATCTGCTGCGCAAAGCCGCGGCTGCTTCCGGCCTTTCGGAAGACATCCTCGCCGCTTATGACGAGCAGCCCACCAACAGCTTTTTGTATTCGCTCTCGATGGGCGCCACCGGCGGCAGTTGGCAGCTTCCGCTCGGCAATCAGGCCTTCCTCGCGATGACCGAAGCGATCCGCCACGCGGCGGACGGCGGCAGCTGCGTGATCGTCGGACGCTGCGCGGAATATGTGCTGCAGGATCGTCCCGACCTGCTGCGCGTGTTCATTTATGCCGACCTGCCGTCCCGCACCGCCCGCATCATGGAAAAACGCGATCTGTCCGAAAAGCAAGCCGCCGCGCTGATCCAGAAAACGGACAGGCAGCGCGCCGGCTACCACAATTTTTATGCGGACGACAAATGGGGCGTCCCGTCATCCTATGACGTGCTGTTAAACAGCCATGCGCTCGGCATCGACGGATGCGTC
>JAFTBJ010000118.1 GCA_017455295.1 Clostridia bacterium | reverse complement strand
TGAAGAACAGGATGATGTTGGATTTGGAGCCGCTGACCATCTTGAAATCATAATAGAGCGCATAGGCCGCAGGGTCGAACGTGATGGGCGACGTCAGGTTGTAATCCGCCGTCGGCCAGTCGCCGCTCACCTTATAAAACACCTGCGCGTTCCCCTCTTGGGTGAACTTCATCAACGAGCTGTCATACTTCCAGGAAGACACACTGCTCGGCAAGATGCTCTTCATCGAGTAGCTGGCCCCCGCGCCGGGCGTGTAGTCGTTGAGCGTCACAGTCGCGCCAACGGTGAAATACTTGCGCAGCGACGCACGAAGCTCGTCTTTGCCGGAATAGGTGTTGATCGAGAGCAGGAAGCCGTTTGTCGGGACGGTCAGGGATTTTGCCTGCCCGAGTGTGGTCATGGCGTTTTCGATCGTATAGCGCCCGGCCTGTCCCGAAACGGGCTTAAAGGAAAAGAGCATATCCCACGTATGGTCGCAGTTGACCGCTGTGTCGTACAGCACCCATTCGTTGTTGCCGCCTTCGCGGTTGGTGCTGTTAATGCTGTATGTGCCGCCAAACGAAGTGGTGATGGATACCCGGTTGATAGCAGACGGCGTTTTGATGCCGTCGAGATTTTTCAAAAAGATCTTCTGCCCTTTTTCCAAAGCGCCGATATTGAGCGCTTTTCCGGTTTTATCCGTGATTCCGTCAGGAAGTGCGACAACAACACCGTTTTGCGGGATCAATACCGTCGCATCGTTTGCCGACATCCACGAGCCGCGCGTAACGCTGTCAATATAGTACGCATCGCCGTCATAGATCGCCGTCACATAATTGAGCGCACGCGGATTATTGAATGCATCCGCCGCGTTAAGCGAGAAGTAGCGATCGTACACGCCAATGCCTTCATAAGGCTTGCTGGTCTCACTTTCGTTTTGATAGGTCACCGGTACGACCGACGCCGCGGAGGACGACGTTTGCGCGAAAGTCACTTCGCGGGTAACCACCACGGTGCCGGTGTCGGGGTCACCGGCGCTTTTGGCCTTGGGCGCCGAGAAATCGAACGGGATCGTGAAGGTGTCGCGGGTGCCGTATTCGTCATACGCGATACCGTCTTCATAAGGCGAGCCGAATTTCGCAACGTAGGGCGAATAGGTGCGCTGGGTGATGGTGCCGTCCGCTTTATCAAATTCCATAAAGCGCACAAACCCGTTGCCACCCACGTCGGTGTATTGATAGTTCGCCATCATTTGATAGACCGTACGATCGGCTTTGCCGTCGCCGTCGTCGTCGACCTCATCCACGGTGCGGGTGCATTCCGCGTTGTGGCCGCACATCACAAGCCGCACATTCGGGTTCGGGAGCACCACCTTTTGGAAGAAGTTCTCGCCGCTTGCGCTGCGCTCGCCAGATGCTGTCATATAGTCATGAAAGAGCACCGCCGCGATGCGGTTCGGATAGGCTCTGAGTACGCTGTTCATCCAATCGATGTCCGCTTGTTTATAGGACTTGTTGTAACCCATATAGACAAACACGAACTCGATGCCTTCAATGGTGAGCAGGTCGTAGTGACCAAAGTTATCTTCATAGCTGCCGCCGTACCACGGGTTGTTCTGATACCGCGCCGCACCGAAATACTGGCTAAACTCCGTATGGTCGGAGCCATCCACGTCGTGGTTGCCGGCGAGCACACCGTAACGCAGTCCCGCCTGATCCCACAGCTTATACGCCGCGTCCATCGGTTTCCATTGTTCGTGGTTGTGGGGATTATCCACAAAGTCGCCGGTCATCGCGATATAGCGAATGTCCATGCGGTCGTAGTTATCCACCACCCACTGATTATCCGCCGTGATGATCTCCGGGTACGCAAACGAATACCACTGCGGATCGCTGACCCACAAAATGGTGAATTTGTCCTCATCAAGCGGCGAAATGGTTTCCGCAAAGACGGATACCCCCGACAGGCTGAGGATCAGCGCCACCGTAAGAAACAAAGCCAATATCCGACGTTTCATATCGATCCCTCCGTTTGCTATGGCTAGCTCTATATTATTATAGGACGCATACCTACAAAACTCAAGAAAAGAAAACAAGAAAATCGGACAAAAAATGCACGCATTTTCAAATTATGCCGCCGCCAATGCTTGCAGCATGAAGCGCACGTCGGAGGTGGTCACCTCGCCGTCGCCATTATAATCCGCCGCAAGCAGCGCGCTCGCATCAAGCGTTTTGCTGCCGGCCAGATGGCACACGATCGCCCGCGCGTCGCCTGTCGTCACCGCGCCATCCCCGGTCACGTCGCCGGGCGTCACGTTTTGCGGCCGCGCGAGGTTATAGGACGTATCGGTCACGGTTTTGGCCGAGGCCGCAAAATAGCAATAGTCGATCTTGACGGAAGAGGCGGGCGCTAAATCGATGCGGACGCAGTCGATTTGTTTCTCCGCATCCAGCGACCATAAGGGCGCGAGATCGGTTTCGGAAGTATGCGCCATCGTGATCGCTGTCGATACATTCATCCCCGCCGTCAGCTTGCCGCCGCTCCAGATCATCGTGTAGCCACCGGTGCGGTTTTGCAGAGCAAATCCGAAGCTGCCGGACAGCGGCGTCGCCTTGATGCCAAAATATGGCGTCGTCCAGGTGCCGATCGTTTGCGGCAAAATAAAGCTCGCGGAAGCGGCCGCCGAGCCGGTGTTGGTGATGGTGATACTGCCGTCCTCCGCAAATGTATACGACACGCCGGACGGGACATGGATGTCATACGCCATCGCGTCCACGCCGATATAGGAAGCGTAGCCGGTCACATTGGACCAGCCCTCCACGCCGCTCGGCGCTTCAAAGCGTCCCCAACCGTTGGAGGCAAGCTCCGTCACCTTGACGAGATCGTTCTTCTCCACGGTAGTCAACACGCCGTAATCCACGCTCGGACCGCTGCGCACATTCAGCGCGTCCGCGGTGATGCGATAGGTGCCGCATTTTGCCGCGGTCGTGCCGGTTTGGCCATAGTCGCGGTTGATGGGCGAGCCGGTTTTTGTCAGCAGACAAAACCAGTCGATCTTGAGACCGCCGGTGGACATTTGGGACACCGAGCGCCAGATATCGCCGTCGGTACCGTTAGTGCCGCGGGTGGAGCTCGGAGCGCTTTCATAAATGTGATAATACTTTGTATCTTTATCAAATTCCAGCGCGGCAATAAAGTGTCCCGGCACATGGATGATCGCTGCGCCGCCATTTGCCAGATGATTTTGCAAAATGGACGAGCTGGCACCCGCCCAATAGCCTTCATCGTCCGAGCCACAGTCGACGGTGAAGCCATAGGTGGCGCCATACTTTGCCTGCAGCTTCGGATAGACCGTCAGGCGATAGGTGCCGTCCGAGCTTGTGCCGGGGTTATACCCGCCGATGCTGTGTCCCCACGAGGCGACCTCGGTCACGCTCATCTCGTTGCCGGTCAGCCAGCCGACCGCGTTGACGATGGAGAACATACCGCAGCCGGTATCATAAAGCGTGCCGCCACCATAGGTATAATTTCTCCATTTGGAAACAAACTGCAACACGATCGGACGATGGATGACATCCTCCGCCGATAAGATCATCGGCAGGGCAGCCGACGCGAGCAGAGCAAACGTCAGCAGTAAGGAGAGAAAAGTAAAAGAAATCCGCCGGATGCTCATAGTGGGATTCCACCTTTCCGTTTTATAGACGATCGGGTCACACCGCCGCTACATCTTTGAGCAAGAGGCGCACATCGGTGGTGGTCACCTCGTTGTCGCCGTTGTAGTCCGCCGCGAGCAGCGCCGGTTGCACAAGCGTTTTGCCGCCGGAAAGATGCGCGATGATCGCCCGCGCGTCGCTGGTGCTCACGACGCCGTCCCCGGTCACGTCGCCTCTTTGCGCCGTCGCTGTGCGGGGAAGGTTATAGCTTGTGTCGGTCACGACGCCGGACTCCGCGGCGAAATAGAGATAGTTGATTTTGAGCGACGACGAAGCCGCGAGATCGATGCGCACACGGTCGATCTTGTCGCCAGATGCCGGTTTCCACCAATCGGACAGATCGATCTCCATTTTCTCGGCGGTTTTCATATAGGGTGCGCTGGTTTCCTCAACCAGTTGATCGCCCGAATAGCAATCCCGCATCATCGTGTAGCCGCTGCCGCTGTTTTTGAAGCCGAAGCCGTAGCCGTTGCCATAGAGCGGTGCTGTATGGATGCCGAAATAGGGCGTTGTGAGTGTGCCGATCCCCTGCGGCAAAATCAGCTCCGCCGAAGCCGCCGTCGATCCGTTATTGGTCAGCACCATGCTGCCGTCACCATAATACGTATAGGTAATAGCGCCGGAGGTGACGACCACATCGCAAGCCAGCGCATCCACGCCGATATAGGCGCCGTAGTAGCTCACGTTTGACCAGCCATCCACACCGGAAGACGTCTTGAATTTGCCCCAACCATTGGAGGCGAGCTCGGTCACGTTGAGCAGATCGCCTGAATGAACGGTTGTGAATGCGGTATAATCCGTGCTCGGGCCGTAGCGCACGTTGAGCGTTTCGGTCGCGACACGATAGGTCCCGCATTTATCGGCGATGGTACCGGTTTGCGAGGTGCCGCCATAGGGACGGTTGATCACCGTGCCGGTGCGGGTCAGCATGCAATACCAGTCCACCTTGAGTTTGGCGCTGGTCGTCAGCCACGACTCGCTCACCCACGCATCCCCGTTTCCGGTACCGCGGGCGCTGCTCGGCGCGCTGTCGTACACATGGAAATAGCCGGTTGAGGACTCATACCCCACCAGCGCGATATAATGTCCCGGCACACGCGCCACGGCGACGCCGCCGTTTTTCAGATGGTTTTTCAAGGTGGTGGACGAAACGCCTTGCCACACGCCGTCCGCCACCGTAAAGCCATATTCTTCTCCAAACCGTCCTTGCAGCTTCGGGAAGAAGATGCTGAGATCGGTGCCGCCGGCATAATAGTTGAGCGCCCGCACTTCATACGCCCAGTCGGCGACTTCCACCACACTCATCTCGTTGCCGGTGAGATAGCCGACCGCGTTGACGGTTGAAAAGACACCGCAGCCGGTGTCATACAGATTCTGGCCGCCGTAATAGTAATTTTTCCATTCATCCTGCCACTGGATGACGACGGCGCGCGGGATCACCGCTTCCGCCGTCGCTGTCATCGACATCGTCATCAAAAGGAGCAGCGCCATCACGATGGCTGTTATACGTTTGATCATCATGCTAATCCTCTTCTTTTGTTTATCCAACCAACAGGCTGAGCATGCGGCGCACGTCCGCCGTGGTCACCGCGCCGTCGCCGGTGAAATCGCCCGCAAGCGTTTGCAGCGCGGTCAGTTCCCCGCCGCCGGTCAGCGTGCACAGCAGGTCGCGGATGGATTTGGAATTCACTTCGCCGGTGCCGCCGATGTCGCCGAGCACGGCAAGCGTATAAGTCGCCGCCACGTTGCCGTCCAAGATAAGCTTCACCATCATGCCGGTTTTAACCGTGTCGGTATCCGCCGCCGCATTACCGTCTTTGTCATAGACCGCGATCATCGACGACGGTTGATCGAACGACGCTTTAAGCTCCGTGACCGTCTGTCCGATCGCTACATTTGACACCGTGGTGTCGCCGACGGTGACCGTGTCGGAGGTCAGCGCCGTGAGGTCGACCGTCACGTTGTTGTAGCCGTTTGCTGCCATAATAGCGGGATAGTTTTTATAGGCCACATCGACGTCGAGCGTGTCACGGCCGACGCCGTCGTAGTTGTAGTCATACCACGCGTACTGCCACATACCGGCGACGTCCATCATCGTCTTGGTCTGCGGGTCGTACTGCGCTTCGCCCTCGCCTGCCGGGCGATCGAATTTGACGGCGGCGCACCAAACGTCATAATAGTCGGTGTAGCCGCTTTGCAGCTTCGAGAGAATGTTCGTCGAGGAATGGACGCCGGGGAAATAGCCCGCCGCTTCCAGCGTTTCCGCCCAGCCGAGCGCCGTCTGCGTCAGCGCCGCATCCGAAAGCGAGGCGTGAGAAACGCGGCCGGAAGCAGAGTCGCCGGGATCGGTCATATCGTAATAGAGCGGGTATTCAAACGAAAGGTTATTGCCTTCAATGACGCCGATCACCCACAAAGCGTCCCGCTGCGCTTCCACATAGCTCTTGCCGAGCGAATAGAAGTGAAGGCCGAGCTTCAGCCCCGCCGCGCGGGCGTTTTGATACAGTTGCAGGAAGGAGGGATCCATCGTGTCTTTGCGGGTCGCGGCGCCTTCGTAACCGATGCGCAGGATGGCAAACTCACAGCCGTCCGCCTTCATTTTTTCAAAGTCCAGAAGCGAATAGTCGAGCACGCTGCCGCCGCCCACATCCCACGACGACAGGTCGCAGCCGAACGCCGCGTTGTTGACCGTGCCGAGCTTACCGGCACCGACCAGCTGATGTACCGGCCCATCGACCACTTTCGGGACATTGTTATAGCCATAGGTCGCGGTGATCGCGGGATAATCTTTATACGCCACGTCGACGTCGAGCATATCGAGGCCGATGCCGTCGTATTCATAGTCATACCACGAATACTGCCACATGCCGCACATATCTTTATGGGACTCGGTCAAAGGGTTGAGCTGCGATTCGCCGTCGTTCACATGACGATTATACTTTACCTTCGCGTACCAGACCTCATAGTTGTCGGTATAACTGCTTTGCAGCTTGATCACATTTTCATAGGTCGAATACACGCCGGGCATATACCCCGCCGCCGCGAGCGTCTCCGCCCAGCCGAGGCAGAGATCGGTCATCTGCGCCGAATTGAGCGAATAGTGGCTTGGACGGGTGTCGCTGCCGGGATCTTCGACGTCATAATAGATCGGATACTCAAAATAGAGATCGTTTTCTTCAATTTGCTCGATCACCCACTGGGCGTCCTGCACCGCTTCGTCGTGCGTTTTCGCGAGCGCGTAGAAATAGACGCCGAGCTTCACGCCCGCCGCGCGCGCGTTTTTATACATCTGTAAAAAGGCGCGATCCATCCCATCGGTGCCTGAGGTGAGCTCCACGCCGATACGCATGATCGCAAATTCGCAGCCGTCCGCTTTCATTTTGGCAAAGTCTACAAGCGAATAATTGAGATTGCCGCCGCCCACGTTCCAGAATGACAGATCGCACCCAAACGCCACGTTGTTGGCATCTCCCGCCTGTCCACCGCCGGGAAGCGCCCATACCGACGCGCCCATCAGGGTCAAAGCCGACAGCATCAACGCAATTGTGCACGCGACAGCGCCGATACACTTCATCATTTTCACACAAATTCCCCCTTGTGTTTGTTCATATTAACTAATAATTTTGATATTTCGCCATTAAAAGTATACCATTTTCCGGTTTTCTTGTCAAGGCAGAACCGACCACCTTGACAAAGCTTTGGAGCGGTGGCATACTGGTATCAGCCGAAAAGAAAGGCGGGAACCTCATGACCTATTTTGATATCAACGAAGCAGGATTCAGCGTGCGCTGCAAGCTGTTTGCTGCCGACAAACGAGCAGCCGACCGCGTGATTATTTGCTGTCACGGATTCGGCGGGAGCAAGGACAGCCACGCAATCGCGCGGTTTGCCGATCGTGTGCTCTCCAAATATAAATCCGTGGCCGTCATCGCGTTTGATTGGCCGTGCCACGGGCAGGACGCCCGCAAAGCACTGCGACTCGACGAATGCTTTCGCTATCTCGACATCGTCACCGCTTACGCCAAACAGCGTTTTCAACCCAGGAAGCTGTTCGCCTACGGCACCAGCTTCGGCGGGTATTTGCTGCTGAATTACATGCTGCAGTCCCCTGGCGTCTTTGAAAAAATCGCACTGCGCTGCCCGGCGATCAACATCTATGAATCTCTGACCACCGTCATCCTGTCCGAAGACGATCGGCAAAAGCTGCACCGCGGCAAAGACGTTCTCGCGGGATTTGATCGCAAGATCAAGCTGTCTCCGGAGGCCTTGCAGGAATTGTCCGATCACGATATCGCGCACAGCGACGCGTTTGTCCCGTATGCGGACAAACTGCTGATCCTGCACGGCACCAAAGATGAGATCATTTCGTTTGACATCGACAAGGCCTTTTCCGAACGAAACGGCATTCCCTTTCTGGCGTTTGACGGCGCCGACCATCGCTTTTCCGACCCGGTGAAGATGGACGCGGCGATCCATGAGATCCTTCGCTTTTTCTCGTTTTAAATATACCATCATAAAATACGGCTGCCATTTTGTGGCAGCCGTATTTTATGATGGATATTGTGATCAAGAATCAAGAAAAGCTCGACAAATATGCTGTCGCTTTATCGACCAGTTGCTTTGTGCTGTAAACCGGGAACCAACCAATAACCCCCGCGCTGTAGTCGTCGATCAAGACACGATCCCCATCCGGTAACGCCTGAATATAATGCTCGATGCGATATCGGATTTTCCAGTCTTGCAAATCTACGATCCAAGCGGTTTTGTCGGATGAGCCCCACACAATATACAATTCGTTATCGCGACTTGTTTTATAGGAAGAAAGATACGAGCTATTTGCACCGGTAGCACCGCGTATTTCCTTGTCAAAAGCGTTTTCTTCCTGCTCAAGCTTGACGGCACGGCCGGTATAGCCGTTTTGATCCATCTCATATAGCATTTGATCGCAACACAGCATCGCCATATGATCCGCATCGACAGCAACCACGCCAATCACAGCCGGAAACACGTCGTCAATTATAAAACGATACATCTCTTCCCCGGTGACGGCAGAAAAGGCGCGCACCGTTCTGTTTGAAAGCAATAAGGCCACCGTATCCTCCGACATCCAGCATACCGATACAATGGACAGACTCTCCATGTCTTCCGGCGATATAGCGAGCACTGTCGTTGTCAGATCATGTTCAAAATGCAAGACCTGCGCTTGAATTTCAGAAGTCTCCGTATCTTTTATACTCGCAAATACCGATTGTCCGGACGGTGATAGGGAAACCGTGGATATATTCTGCAATGTTCGATCCAACTTGGTATATCCGTATTCATCGACCAACTCTGTAGAAATGGCCTGCACCTGTCCTTGCGCGTTAATAGAAAGCAGCGTGTCAGAGGTTTCTCCCACGTATGCACATTCACTGCTGCCGGACAAGAACGCCGTATATGTGCTAATTTCGGACAAGCGATCGTCCTCCACCATAATACACTGCATGGACGGTAGCTGCACCATGGTTTCCCAA
This sequence comes from Clostridia bacterium, assembly GCA_017455295.1. Taxonomy (GTDB): domain Bacteria; phylum Bacillota; class Clostridia; order Oscillospirales; family Acutalibacteraceae; genus RGIG1959. The sequence goes on along the minus strand of JAFTBJ010000118.1, from coordinate 46,876 downwards.
CGATGTTCATAATCGGTTTGCGTGCGAATGAAGACCGCGCCGTCACCAATAAATGCAGCATTGCCGAACGTCGTTCCCTGCAGCGATTCGATTGTTTGTCGCTTCTTTGTGACAGTATCATAAATTGCCGCTTCAAAGGCCTCGTCGCTCTCATCCACACACAACGCATATCTCCCGGAATCGCTAAACGCTTCGATACGGCCCTCGCCATAATCCAATACCGTAAAATCTGCATTGTTTACAATCTTTTGAATATATGCAACATGATCATTTTTATTGGCGTAACATAGTGGTGATCATAATATGCGCCCGCCGCAACCGGCATCGCAAATTCACCGGTTAAATCAGCAAAATAGAAATTCTGTCCTTTTTCTATTCCAGAAAGGATCAACGCTATCTCCTGCCCGTTTCCGGTGATAACATACAATATACCGTTTTGACTATAATAGAATGTGACAATTTCATAATCAAACAGATATTCATGGATAACTTCGCCTGTGCGAGCATCAATCACTGCTATCTTTTCGTCACCGATTATGGCCAAAAGGTCCGTATAATTGCCACTATCTTCGGCTGAAAAATACACCATAGCGTCAGGGCTATATATCAAATCCTTGACGGTTGTTTTCCACAATTCGGTAGTTCCCTTATCATCAAAACGTACGATTTCATACGGCTGAAATAATCCCATCAATGTTGCCTGGCTATTCGTCGGGCAAGTGCGAACAAGCGCCTGATCAAGAACGTACCAATCGGCATATTTCTCCATATCCGAAAACGAAACATCTTGTGAAAGAATCTCTGTTTCCTTTGAAGGGATGACCACTCCCTCTTTTATCGGACACACAAAGAAACTGTCATAATACGAACATCGAATTTCTTTATCCGAAAAGGTTTGAATTTCCAAGTTAAGCGGCCAAAGCTTAGACTTTCCGACCAGCGGCGTGACATCCACCGTTTCTGTCACCTTGCCCGTTTCGGGATCTACCCATTCTGCAAAAGTACGTTCGCCTTCACCGTTCCATATTATATATCCGGCCGGAGGCTCGACTCGTTCATGGTATATGCGAACAATACCGTCACTCAAAAAGAAAATATCCGTATACCCATATGCCTGATCCGATATCCCGGCTTTCCACAAAATATCTCCCGTACTCTCATCCAATCGCCAAACAATTTTGTCGGAATTGTAAAGATAAACCGGATGCTTTTGCAAACTGATTTCCGGTTCGGTCGATTTCATGCGATCCACGCGCAGAATGCCAAACGCTGCATGCAGTGACAAACGAAATTTGCCGTTTCCGTTGCTGCCGGTCAAAGATTCCCGAATCGACAATATCGGTTCATACCAAAGCGATAAAGAATCCTCGGAAACGGCGCTATCCGACCGAAATTCTTCGTCCTGTCCCGTATACTTATGGAGCAAACGGCCCGTCTGCGCGTCCCACACATAAATTCCCGTCGCATCTTGTGAAACAATCGTCTGTCCTTCTCCGGCAAACGTGATGTCTTCAACTGTCGCTTTATGTTCCAACTGATGAACGGGGGACATTTGTTGATAATCAAATGCGCCAAGCGCACGAGCTAACGCGTATTCCGCTTCCGGTACAACCGGTTTATCTTCTCCATCCTGCGGCAAAGCTTCCAGTGCGGAATGAATAGAAGAAATCAATTCCTTCTTTTCATATTGCGCTTCCGATTCGGTCGCTAAATGGCGGGCATTTTCGATAGATAATGTCTGATTCTTTGTTTCGATCTCCCGGTTTTTCCCCATGATCGTAACTGCAGAAGTGATGCTGATCGCCGCTATGACACCCAACACCGCAAAGGCCAACCCAAGCCGCCGATGCCGCCGCTGTGCCGCACGTTTCTTCTCTCGCCGATACAAATCATCAAATCCGCATCCGAGCATCGGTGCTGCCAGACGCAAAAACTCTGTTTTTAATTTGGCCAAAGATTCTTTTTTTGTTGGCATCACAATATTAGCAGCGAGCGGCTCAATCTTCGTGTGTACCGTAACGGTTTCTCCCGCTTCGTTCAGCGTTTCTTTTATGGAATAACACAATTCTTCAGGGAACGACTGTTCCGGTTTTCCATCAACAAGCAACGTGAGAATACGATCATTGTGGCCGCCATGCAATTCCAAAAAATAGCGCAATTCTTCCATGCACCACTTTGAACGGGGATACTCCGGCGAGCAAATAGCGATCAAAAACTCCGAATGCTCCAAAGCCGTGCGAATATCATCACCGAGATTTCCACTCGTCGGCAATTCGGAAACATCTCGAAACACACGTCGATTTTCAAATGTCAGCCCCAATTCTTTGGGAGGCTTATAGGTTTCGATCATTTTTTGCAATCGCTCCGCCACTTGCATATCCGGTTCTATATGGCGATAACTGATAAATGCTTTATACTGCTTTTCGGTCATACACACTATCCTCATTTCTATCCTCAAAGGCACTTTTCTATATAATCAGTATACCATACCTATTTCAAAATCACAACCGTCTTACTTTCAAAAATCGCCAGTATTCGGATTGCGTTCTCGCAAAAACGTGTTACGCTGATCACCGCTTTTTCCGATCCGGTGAAGATGGACGCGGCGATCCATAAAATTCTTGAGTGGATGGTGCTTTGATTCGATTGCGTTTTTCAAAAAACGTGGTATACTGTTGTTGTTCGAACATCAAGATCAAAAGGAGGATGTTTTTATGCAATCATTCAAAAAGTATGTAGCGGAATGCATCGGCACGTTTGTGCTGGTACTGTTCGCCTGCGGTACCGCGGTGGCGGTGAAATGCTCGGCCGATAACCCGGCCGGATACCTCATCACCGCTCTCGCTTTCGGCCTTGTGATCGTGGCGATGGCCTATTCCATCGGCAACGTCTCAGGCTGCCACATCAATCCGGCGGTCTCCATCGCGATGCTGATCAGCGGTAAAATGAGCTTCGGCGATTTTGTCGGATACATCGTCGCACAATTTGTCGGCGCTATCGCAGGCGGCGCGGTGCTGCTCGGCTTCTTCGGCGCGGAAAGCGGTCTCGGCACCAACGGGCTGTTCCAGGGCGATGTTTGGCTGTCGCTCGTGATCGAAGTGATCCTGACGTTTGTGTTTGTACTCAGCATTCTCGGCGTAACATCAAAAAAAGCATACAGCAACGTGGCCGGCCTTGTGATCGGTCTGTCGCTGACGCTGGTGCATCTCTATGGCATCTACTTCACCGGCACCTCGGTCAACCCCGCGCGCAGCTTTGGCCCGGCGCTCTTTGCGGGTGGCGACGCGCTGACCAACGTGTGGGTGTTCATCGTGGCGCCGCTGGTCGGCGGTGTGCTCGCGGCGCTGGTTTACAAATTCCTGGCGCCGAAAGCAGACGACTAAGATCTTATAACCGCAAAAAGCGGGCTGCTGCAAAGGGTGTTTTTGAACAAGTCCAGTAAAAACGAACAATAGAAAAAGCCCTCCTATGATACGATGAAAAAAAGTATCATAGGAGGGCTTTTTCTTTTAGAGAATAAGTTTCTCTGAGTTTATGTAGCGGATATCGTATAGAATTAAGAGTATGATAAACGCAATGCTAATGACGATGCTTAAGATGAGCTCTGAAATATTCCAATTTCCGTTCACTACAGTTGAAAAAGAAGAAACTAAATTTAAAATAGGCATTATTCTCACAAGTATGTGATTCCTATTTATCATTTCAAAGCAAACAGCGACAGTCATACCTGTTGGAAGGAGCGTAAATAATTCATTAATGAATTGAGCTTGCCTTATTTTTTTACAATGCATGGAAACAGTAAGAGATATTAAAGAAGCTGCTATTGACAAAATCGACAAACACACAAGAGTTAGTAGCGCGCTTAAGGGACTTGAAAATGGAAATCTACACGATAGGCTATACGAGAATAAAGCTATTCCTGTATTTAGAAGTGATATAATTGCTAAAGCGATTAGCTTTCCAAATAAAATATAAGGCCTTTTTGTCGAATGTATTAACAATTCTATTGTTTTTCTTTCCCTCTCTCCTGCAAACATATCATTAGCAAAGCCGGATACTCCTTGGAAAATCACCATAACAAACACAGCTGGAGCAAAAATAGTAACCATAGCAGTTGGCATATTAATTGCTTGTTGTTGTTCATCAGTCATTCTAAATGTGATTGTATTATGGTTGATACTACTTAGGTACACATTTTCAAAAACTTCAGCAAATTTTGCTGTGGAGGATATAGATGAGTATGAATAGGGATTGGCAATTAGGCTAATAACATGATCTTTTATAGAAATAATACAATCTATATCATTGTTTTTTAATTGTTCATAGGCGTTGCTGCTTTGTATAATGTCAATATATTGAGTGTCGGGATTGGATTGTATGGCGGTAAATATATCTGTACAAACATCGCTTTGAGACTCTACTGCGACACGAATATGAAGGCTTTTATTCGGGACGATTATATTTAGCCCAATGCTTAGAATCGGAAATATAAATGTAGAAATGCAAATCAGAATAATACAAGTTTTGTCTCTGAATATTTCCTGGAATTCTCTTTTAATTATCGTCAAAACGATGCTTTTCATGATAAGTTTCTCCATTAAGCCGATCTATAATAAATTCAATTTTATTATTATGAGCGCAAGATTTAAAGAAATTAGACGTCGGACTGTCGACTGCTATCTTACCATTTGACAGTAGTGCAATTCGATCGCTTAATTCTGATATTTCATATACGTTATGAGTGGATATGAAGATAGCTTTTTTATTGGTTTTCAGGTATTGAATAAAGTGTACGACATCGCCTGCCGCCTCCAAATCAAGTCCCGTAGTAGGCTCATCCAGAAGCAAAAAATCAGGATCATGAATCACAGAAATGGCAAACGTTATTTTTTGCCGCATGCCCCTTGAATACGTGCGAGCAGGCGCTCGGAAAAATTCGCTAAATTTTAAAATATCGTTTAATTCATTTATCCTTTTATCAATCAATGTTGCAGGCATATGTTTAAGTTTTGCAAAGTATTTTATAGATTCTTCGCCGGTCAAATTATCATATAATTCCGAGTTTCCTCCGAGGTGTACCCCAATAGAAATATCTTTTGGAAAAGATATTTTTCCAAAATCAGGTTGCAAAATTCCCGATATCAGTCGTATCAATGTGGTTTTTCCAGCACCATTCTTGCCTATCAGTGCAGTGATTTCATTTTTATGTATGGTAAGAGAAAGGTCTTTAATTATTTCTTGGTGACCAAAGTTTTTAAATAGATGTTCTATTTGAAGCATATTATCATCTCTTTTTCCATGACAATATGGGCACAGTTGTTACTGTGCCCATATTGCTGCTGACGGTCAACGCCGACGGAGTTTATAGGCTGCGGCAATAACTACCACAGAGTACACGGCGCTCCATGCTAAAAAGCCCATACATACACCTCCTTTTTTTACTTCAATTAGTAGTATATCTCTTATTTTGTAGAATGTCAAGCATAATTTTATGCACTAAAATCTATTTTAAATAAAAAGATATGCCTTAAAATCAAAATAGGAGGCGAGGATGATGAATTTGAAGCAAAAAGACAAATATATTATGCTTGGATTAAATATTGCTTACTACAGAAAACTAAACGGTTTTACCCAAGAAAGATTGGCGGAAAAGTTGGGACTGGATAGAACTACAATTAGTAAGATTGAACTGGCTGTTAGCGGCGTATCCTTAGATACTGTATTTGAACTTGCTGATTTATTTCAAATCCCGGTGATCAAATTGTTTGATTTTCGAGAATAGGAAGTAGCATTTGTACTACAAATGGTTTATAGACGTATGACATTCCAAAGCAGTAATTTAAACCGGCAGGCAGAACGAAATCCGCTCTGCCTGCCGGTTTTTTATTCCATATCCTGTTTTAATCGTCCATCTCCGCGCGGGCGTGCAGCAGCAAAATCCGTTTGCCGGCGTCCTCCCGTCCTTCCTTATCGCGCATGGTGGTCTGCCCGCCGCATACGGCGCAAAACGCGCGCTCGCCGCGGCTTTCGTCCACCCGCACCGGCAGCGTCAGGCTGCGGCGCTGCGAAATGCATGCACGCTGATGGCCGCTGATGATCTGCAAATGGCCGCAGTCGCACGGCACCACCGGCACCGGACGCAGCGTATTTTTGCCGGTCATCTGCGCATAAAGACGCGGACAGTAAAACAGATCGTTTTGCGGCAGCCGCTCGCCGGGATCAATGAAAAAATCCTCCACAATCGACAACGAACACACGCCGTGATTCATATAATAACAGTTGGACTTGGTCAATTGAACGGTCGCTTCTACCTTGCCCTTGAGTTCACTCATCGCGTGTTCCTCCCTGCTTATTGTACATCGGTATCTCTATCTTACCGCAAAAGCCGACAAATTGCAACGTGCGGGTTGTAAATTTTTTGAAAAAGCTCTCTTTTTGTAAGATTTGTTTTTGTATCGGGCACACTAAAGTGACGCCCATCTGATCGTAACAAAAGGAGGCATGATCTTATGCGATGGCTGTTTCAAATCCTCAGTATTTTACTCATCCCGATTTGTGCGGGATTGTTTTTATGTGTATTCGTAGCGCAGCGATATCTGCCGGAATCCTTTCGTGTCAATGAAGGGGAAGGCTTGATGCTGCCCGTTTCGGCGCTCTCCGCCGCCGTATCCGGCGATCAGGCGGCAACGGCGGCGGCCCTGCGCGCCGGCAGCGACTATGAAGCCGAAATCCGTCTTTTCGGAATCTTCCCGGTCGGAACCGTTTCGGTGAATGTAGAAAAAGAAACCAGTGTTGCCGTTTGCGGCACCCCTTTTGGCATCAAGATGTTCACCGACGGAGTTCTCGTGGTAGGACTTGCGGATGTTGATGCCCGCACCGGCGCAGAAAGCCCGGCCAGAAAGTGCGGGATCCGGGTCGGCGATACGATCCTCTCGATTGACGGCGCCGAAGTCTCCCAGACCGATGAGGTCGCGTCCTTGATCGAAAGCAGCGCTTCCCGCCCACTGGCGCTGCACATGCGCAGAGGGCAAATTGAATACGATGTGCAGCTGACCGCGCTCGCATCCGTTTCGGAAAAGCGTCTCAAAGCGGGGATGTGGATCCGTGACAGCTCGGCCGGGATCGGCACCCTCACCTTTACCACCGGCAAAAACGGTGTATTCGCCGGGCTCGGCCATCCGATCAGCGACGTGGATACCGGCGAAACGATGCCGATCGCAACTGGCGAAATCGTGCCGGCTTCCATCTTCGGCGTCACTAAGGGCGCGGTGGGCGCGCCGGGCGAACTCAAAGGCAGTTTCGACGCCGGCAGTTACGGCGTGCTGACCGCAAATGGCGATACAGGGCTTTATGGCGTGCTGACCGACGATCCGCCCAGCCTTGCCACCATACCGATCGCTCACAAGCAGGAGATCGTCGAAGGAGACGCCGAACTCATCACCACCATACACGGCAGCACCCCTAAGCGATATCGCGTCTGTGTCGAGCAGGTCGATCTGCGGGGCGATTCCCCCACCCGCCACATGGTCATTCGCATCACAGATGAGACCCTGCTTGCCGAGACCGGCGGCATTGTGCAAGGAATGAGCGGGTCGCCCATCATCCAAAACGGCAAATTGATCGGCGCGGTGACCCACGTTTTGGTGGGCGATCCCACTGGCGGGTATGCGATTTTTGCCGAAACCATGCTGGAAAGCGCGAAGGCAGTCCCCGCTTCCCGCCAAAATACGGCGGCGTGAGTCGGCATCCTCTGAGAAACAAAAAAATTTCCAATTTTTGGAAAAAATCTTCTGCCAAACTATTGCAAAAATTACCAATTTATGGTAATATTGTGTCACAGGAAACAGACACCACCGTCCGGAGAGAGCGCAGTCGTCCGGCACTCCGACGGACGGGCAACCGTTTGAAGTGGGAGGTAATCAAAATATGGAAAAAGCAATCAAAGTCTTGCTGGCGGACAACAGCGAACAGTTCGGGCGGCCATGTGCCAACGTGATGCGGGGGCACGGGCTTGATGTGATCACGGTGGCCAAAGACGGTCGGCAGGTTTTGGAGGCCATCACACAAAAGCATCCGGACGTCGTGATCATGGATTTCTTTCTGCCGCGCCTGGATGCAATCGGTGTGATGAAGGGCGTGTTGGGAAAGCCGGACGGTGACAAACCGCATTTCATGATTATGTCCGGGTTTGACAATGCCAGTCTGGAGCAGGAGGCGATGCAGGCAGGGGCCGATTATTATTTTCTCAAACCGTTCGACGCCAACCAGATGAGTGATCGAATCATCTCGCTTTGCAGCCGCAAGAAGCTGGAAGCGCTGCCGCGAATCGACCGTGCGGCCACAAGCGGTCAGCACTCCCTGGAGATCCGCGTAACCGAGATCATTCATCAAATCGGGGTTCCCGCACATATCAAAGGCTATCAGTACTTGCGAGACGCGATCCTGATGGCGATCGAAGACGAAGAGATCATCAACGCCGTCACAAAACGCCTATATCCGGCGGTTGCCAAAAAGCACGGCACCACCTCCTCTCGTGTGGAGCGGGCGATCCGACATGCCATCGAAGTCGCCTGGGATCGCGGTGACGTCGATGTGCTCAATTCCTATTTCGGCTACACCATCCACGGCAGCCGCGGAAAGCCGACCAACAGCGAATTCATTGCTATGATCTCAGACAAGTTCCGACTGCAGCTCAAAATCTCCTAAAGCACATGCCCTTTCAGCGTCTTTCCCCAAGATGGGAAAGACGCTTGTTTTTTGCCGAAAAACATGGTATGATGTAAAAAAGGAGATGACGATATGCTCAAAGAATTCAAGCGCAACAATCTGATCGAAGCAGCAATCACACTGGTGCTGGCTGTTTTGCTGCTGGTATTCCCCGCCACCATGACAGTCGTGCTGACCTGCATTCTGGGGATCGCGTTGATCCTGTTCGGCTTTATCCACATCATCGCCTATCTGCGACTCAAGCCTGGTCAAACCTCCGGCTTCAATTTCACAATCGGGGTTTGCATGCTGGCTATCGGCATCTGCGTGCTGATCTGGCGGGAGGACGTGGCCGCCCTGCTGACGGTTTTGCTGGGTATTGCGATCGCCATTCGCGGTGTGCTCGATTGGCAGCGAGCCGTTGACCTTTGGCGGGACGATCGGCCCTCCTGGTGGATGATGCTGATCTCGGGCGCGGTCGATGTGCTGTTCGGCGTCATCATCATCTGTCTGCGGGATCAACCGTTCATCGCGATCTTCACCGGTATTGCGATGCTGCTCAGTGCCATTTTCCAGACGATTGCCACTTTGCTCATCGCCCATGCAGTCAAAGCGTTCGCCAATACGCATGCGATCGTGAACGTGGAGCAAGGGAAAGAAGATGAAGATGCACCTGCACAAAGCAACGATGGCAGCGAATCGACAGATGGCAGCGAATCGACAGATGACAGCGAATCGACAGATGCTTGATACGACTTGGGGTTACAAAAAGAAAACGGTCTCCGATTGGAAATCGGAGACCGTTTTCTTTTTTATGCTTTTTTCTTTTTCTTTTTCTTCGGGCGGATCAGGCGGCGATAGCCGACGACATACGCCGCCGCGCACGCCGCCGGAACCGGCAGCAACAGCAGCGCAAGCAGCAAAAGCTGCCACACCTCGACCGCCGTCGCGGGGTATACTTCCTGCGGCATAATCACGTTGACGATCGGCAGCCATGGGGTGTTGAAAAAGCGATAAATCCCCTGCGCCGCATCTGACCAAACGCCGGCTTTTCCGAGCGCCAGCAGTGCATAAACACACGCGGCCGGGACAGAAGCCAGCGAGCCGGCCCAAAGCCCTTTGAGCGGCTGCGGCACCTCATCGTGATGATCCACCAAATTGCGGTCACGGTCTCCCTCTCGATGAAGCAGATAGCCGGGAAGCCCCAGCAGCAGCGCCAGCATCAGCAGCTGTTTGAGAATCTCCGCCGCCACCGCCAGTCCCGCACAGACGTCATTTTTCGGCCGGGTGATCAATTCCCGCGAAATCAAACGATCATCGTCGTTGACCACCTGCGAACTGCTGTACGTCTCGCCTTCTTCAAAATAGACGGTATCGATCAGCACCGCTTGTCCGTCTACATTTTCATATTCTTTGTAGCCGATCGTTTCGGTGAAAAGACCGGCGGACAGCATATTGATCGAAAAGCTCAAAAAGAGGCTCATCACCGCGGCCATCACGGTATAGCCAAACACTTTGGCCGCGGTCTTGACGAGGCTGCCGCTCCCCTGTTCATAGGATGCTTTTTGACTCACGATATCCCTCCGTCATGCGTCTTCCGCCATCGGCACACCGACTGCATCGAGCAGCGCCTGCGCAATCATGCGGTGTCCTTCTGCCGAAGGATGTGCGCCGTCGGCAATGGTATCGAGCAGCTCCTGCCCATAGATCTCTTGTGCACTGACGTACAGGCCATTCGTCTCCTCTGCCAGGCGACGCAGTTCGTCGCGGATATCTGTCAGGAACTGGTAGCGGTCGTGGTATTTGTCGTCGCCCTCATCAAAATCCCAGCAAAGGTCGTTGACGATCACGCTGGTGCCGTTTGCGTTGGCGACCTCGATGAGATGGTCGATCTTTTGAGAAAACAGTTTATAGTCGTCAAAATAATGGCTATCGTTATAGCCGAGTGCGAAGATCAGTGTGCCGGATGTGACGGCAAAGTCCACGATACTGTCGTCAAGGCCGGTCATATTGCCGTTCTGTGCTTTGCCGGTACCGGCAAACTGCAGGCCACTGTTGCTGTAATTGTTGACCACCACACCGTCGGGATGGCTGTAATAGGCAATACCGGTGATCAGCACCTGCTCATCGGAATCCGCTGTAATGCGGATGACGCTGTCGCCAAGCAGCGAGCTGTCATACAGCGCCGTGCGGGCATAGCTCCGCTCGTCCGCATGGCAATCCACGACCGTTTCGCCGTTTACATCCGCGATCGTTTCGCCGTCTCCTCCGCCGACCGTGAAGCGGCCGTATTTCGAGCCCGCTTCATAGTAAACCCGAAAATAAGGATAAAGCGTCGAAGGTTCAAATTGCAGCCAATCGCCTTTCTTGCTGCTGCCGAGTCCTTTGGTACCGAGCAGTTCCGCCGAACGGTATTCCGTCCAGCCGACGCCTTTGTCACCACGATCCTTGAAGCCGTTGTTGCTTTTCGGGAAGGCGTGCAGCTCCGTATAGGTGCCGTTTGCATTCCACAGCGTTCCCTCGGTCGAGGTATAGCCGTAGTTGTCGCTGCCGGTTTTGGCGTTGATCGCCTTTTTGAATAGGGCGACCCAACTGTCGTTTGCAATATCCTCCGCGTTGGCGCCGTGGCTGATGCTGTCGCCGAGAATGGTGATGGCATGCTCACCCATTGCATCCACTTTATCTGCACGAACAAACTCGCTGCCGATCCGATCCCACGGATCGGTCGGTGTACAACCGCTGCACATCGCCATAAGCATCGCTCCTGCCAAAAGAATTCCGCATATTCGTTTCATCATGGTGTTCCCCGCTTTCAGCGCAAACCCATCGCCTGCAGGATCGTGTCCGCAATGACCCAATGCCCGTCGGGATTCGGATGGGCACCGTCATAAATATATTGCAGCACCGCGTCGCCGTGGATCGCCTGCTGATCGAGATAGACGCCGCCTGTCTCGCGGGCCAGGCGCTTGAGCTCTCCTTTATAGAAATCGATCAGGTCTTTATTCATGGAAATGCTCGTCACCGACGGGATATACCAGCACATATCGTTGACGATCAGGTGCGACCCGTTTTGATTGATCTGCTCGATGAGATAATCGATCTTCTCAGAGAAGAAGGACGGGTCGACCGAGAAGTGCGAGTCGTTATAGCCTAGCGCGAAGATGACGGTGTCCGCTTTGGCGGCGATGCCGAGCACCTTCTTGGTGACGCCCGAGGTCTCGCTGGTTCGGGAGCCGGCGAGCGACAGGCCGGGGCAGGAATAGTTATTGACCACCACGCCGGTCAGGTCGTTATAATAGCCTATGCCGGTGATGGTGACCGGTTTGCCGTCGGTCTGGACGGTGATGCGGATGGTGCGATTATCGAAATCGCTCATGCGATAAAAGCCGGTGCGGGCGGGCGTTTCGCTGTCCGCTTCGCAGACAAAGTTCTGCTGGCCGTCGAGCGTCGTTTTATCGGAGCTGTCGCTTGCCACCGAGAAGATGCCGCGGCCGGGGCCTTTTTGATAGTACACGCAGAAGTATTGATAATTATACCCTTCGCGCACTTTCACGTCCAAATAGTTCCAATGCCCCGTCGAGAAGAAACCGTCACCGATCAGGTTGTCCCGATCGCGGATCTCGGTTTCCCACTCGCCGCCCTTGGTCGGCCAATCATGGATCTCAAATGCCGGATTTTCGCCCCATGTTCTGGCGCGGATGGAAGCAAAACCATAGTTGTTGCTGCCGGTTTTTTGATTGATGGCGCTCCGGATAATGCCGACATAGCTGTTGGTCGCCACATCGCCGTTTGAACCGGCACCATAGGAGATGCTGTCGCCGACGATCGACACCGACCGATCCCCGAACGTGTTTTTCCCGGTGACGTTCACATAGTCGATCGCACGATTATCCTCCGTTGTCAGTACGACTTTCAGCAGCAGCCGCACATCGGACGTGGAGATGCTGCCGTCAACGTCATAATCCGCCCACCACGTTTGTTTGATGGCAAGCGTTTCGGAGCCGACGCAGGCTTTGAGTGTCGTGCGCACGTCCGAGGTGGTGATGTAGCCGTCGTTGTCGACGTCACCTTTGCCGGACGCCGAAACCGACGTCGTGGCAAACGCCGCAAAAAGCGTTAGCAGCAGCGACGCAGACAACATGATGGAAAGTATCTTTTTCATATCGTTCTCCCCTTTCTTGACTCAAAAGACCGACGCGGTTGCGATGCGCGTCCAGGTGTTGCAGAATGTATTGGGATCCGCTTTATCATCTGCGCGATTATCAAAGAACAACCGTGGTTCTTCCAGTTCTTCCAAGCGGTCGACCTCGCCGCTGAGATACGCCAAGAGACGTTTTTCGGCGGTGATGAGGCGGTTGTGCAGGCCGCCGAGTCGCAGGTCGATCGTGTCAAATCCGAATGCTTTGTTTTCTCTCATCCAGCCGTCATAGAAGAGATCGGTAAAGCCGCGCAGCTCTTCGTCGATCATCGGCAGCCATTCGGTCGCATAGCGTTCGAGGGTCTCGCGGTCGTTTTCCAGATAGGCGCGGCGGATCGCGATGCCCGCTGTGCATTTATCGGCGAGCAGATCGCACAGCGCCGCTTCATATTCAAACAAATAGCGATATTGCGGATTGCGCTCGCCGGCCGCTCGCAGCTCATCCCGCACCCCGGCAAAGAACGCGGGGAAGGTTTCCTCGTCCACATGGCGATCGAAAAGTCCCTGCAGGATATCTTGATAGAGCAAATATTTGGTCGGGTTGAGACCGATCGCCGGTTGATTCTCTGTGGTGCGATTGGGTTTGTCGAGCAGCAGGAAATCCTCCAGATTGCCGCCGGTACAGGCGGCAAATCGCTCGCGCAGCTGTTCATCCGTCACGGCGCCACCGCTATAGTCGAATTCTGCATACAGCTGCAGCACCGGCAGCACCACAAAGAGCGGGCACTCCGCACCATCGTCCCCCCACGCGGTCGCAAACACGTCGCGAATGTCGTGGTGGATACATTCGGCCAGCGCCATGCGGGAGACGGACAGGCTGTGCTTCAACTCCGGCAACAGGCCGTTCCATTTCCACGCACAGCCCGCAAACACAATGGGATTGCGGAATTGTTTGTGCTGGCTCATCACGCGGGCATACGTTTCCTGATCGGTGACGTAATACTCCCAATAAACCAGCGAAACGCCTTCGGGAACCTTCTCGATGACCTCCTCGGGGATAGTCGCTTCGTTATAACCGCCCTGTGCGAGATGGAAGAACATATCGCTCCACATCATCGGTTTGAAATCGTATTTGTCGCAGATGGTCTGTACGCGGGCGATATGCTCACACATGATATCCGTACGCGGGCGAAGCCCGTGCTTTTTCATATAGTTACCAAGGCCGATCATAAACGCTTCGTCCATGCCGATGTTGATATGCCGGCTTCTAAAGCAGCGGCGCATTTTGGCAATCATCTCGGTCACAAATTCATAGGTGCTGTCCTCGCCCGCCATCATGATATCGTTGCAGTCGACCAACGGGCGAAAGGCGTCCCAGCGCAACACGGTCGCGAGATGCGCAAGCGTCTGGATACAGGGGATCACCTCGATGCCGAGCGCATACGCCCGATCGTCCACCGCTTTCAGTTCCTCGTCGGTATACCGCCCGCGCATATAACCGAAATAGGGGCGCTCGTCAAGAGTGTACATGTCTTCCGTATAGAGCTGCATAGTGTTGAGCCCCATCAACGCCATACGCGCCAGCACCTCATAGATGGTCTCCACTTTCGGCGCAGCGTTGCGGGAACAATCGAGCATGAAGCCGTTGGAGCAAAAGGCGGCCGTTTCGGAAACGTCCGTCGACTTGCCCGCCGCAAACGCGCCCAGTACATGCGACAGACCGCGGAAAAATTCCACCCGACGGCTGTAGCCGATCGTCGCTTCTTTCCCGTCAAACGACACGGAAAGCCCCGCCTCCCGCTTTTCGGCGGTGACAAGGACATCCGCCGTCATCTCATCCGCTTCTTCGATGCCGCAGCAGACAAGTGCCTGCAAACCGGCTTGCAGCTCTTCGCAATCATTTTTCAAATAGACTTTCATAAAACGCTCTCCTTATTTCAAGTAAACCGAATTGGTCACATTGCCGTTCGAGTTGCCCATCAAGAGGAAGCTTGCCGTGATCTGCACGACCGAATGGGCTGGAATGGTCATCGTGTAAATATCGTAGTTATAGGACGATTTGCCGCCGTTGAGTTGCTGGATCGTACATTTGGTAGCAAGTACGTTGCCGTCACGATCCATAATGAACGCCATGAGCGCGCCGTTCGCGCTTTTATGAACGGTGATCTCGCGATCGCGGTTGCCCTGGTTGACAAAGGTGTAGTTATCCTGATAGTCGATCATCCAGTTGCCGAGGTTCGCCGCCTTGCCGCGGCCGTCCGCATGGTTGACGTCGATCACCACCGGATCGCCGGTGACCGTTTCGCACGCATACTCCACCATATCCACACCAACGCCGACATGGTTTGCCTGCGGGTTGATATGAGTCGTCCAATAGCTGCGGCTGACCGTGTGATCCACACCGGGCAGCACGCGATAGGCGTCGCCCACTGCGTGCCAGCGGTCGTTATAGTAGCTTGTATAGGACACCGGCAGATTGCCGCTCGTTGTGTTATCGTTGAAAGTCCATGCCAGGTTGGTTTCGATGAGGCCTTGATGCGAAGCGCTGCCTTTATACTGCGCGCCGTAGCTGGTTTCGACACCCGACGTGTTTTCTCGCAGCACGACATAGCCTTGTTCCTCGGGATTTGCCTGCACCTGCGAGGCGGTGGTGTAGCAATAGAAGGTGCCGGTCACGCTGCCGCCCGCCACATGAAATTTCACCACGGCATTGGAGCATTTGCCGACATAAATCATCTTATTCGCCGTGTTCGCGACATTCGTTCTATTATATGCGTCGTTCGACGTGCCGCCGACCACATAGATGTACTGCCCGGCCGGAAGGCGATAGGTGGTCGGCTGGAACACGCGCGGGGTATAGTCGATGAAATCCTGCCCCACATACGGTTCCGCGACGCTGCCGTCGGCGTTGAAATAATCCTGCGGCAGATCAAACTTCATGTTGTAATAATCCGACCAGGACTGTTGGCCGAGCCACTCGCCCTGCACCTGCATGCCGACATTCGTGACGGTGATGAATACATCACGGTCCCCCTCGTTTTTGAGCTGATAGCCGAGATAGATCGAACGCCCGGTCTGGTTGCTGTGCTCCCAGGTGAACTCCACATCCCCGGTGAGTCCCTCATCCCGTAAGAGCGCCTGACCGACGTCCTGTTTGGCCAGCACCTCGGGGTTGTTGGCATAGATATAGGTGCCACCCTCGCGCTTGGTATAGTTGACTTCGGCGCGCTGGAGCGGATTGGCAGACGATGCGCTTGTGGTGCTGTAATCCTCCGGATCGGAGGTGAAGTGCGCCTGATACGGCAAACGCTTGACGTGGTTTTTGGCGGTCACGTTCATCGTGAAGCTTTGATTGGGAGAAAAGGTGGTGACTTCGATGCGATAGGTTTTGCCCGCTGTGAGCGCCGCTTCCATAGAAAGCTGACCGGTGGCGATCGAATTGCCGCTGAGCGTCATGATCTCGATCGCCTGCACCGCGGCGCATTCAAACAGATAGGTATCGGTCAAGTCGCAGGTCATCTCATATGCCGCCATTCGGCTAGCACCGGTCACGTCCGAATAGGACGAGAGCGGCAGGCCTTCCGCTGCCGCCGATACCGGCGTTTCCAGCATCGCACGCGTCAAAATAGCGCGGGCGTCCGTCGTATCGACAAGACCGTTTTCATCGCAATCGGATACCCACATCGCATCGTCAAAGGATGTGCCTTCCACGATCCGCCGGATCAGCACACGCGCATCGGACGACGTAACGCCGCCGTCACCGGTGACGTCACCGATCGGCGTCACCTTGACGGACGAAGGACTTGTAAAGCCGGAAAACAACAGCAGGATCGTCGTCAGGCTCAAAAGCAGACCGAGAGATCGGCGTATTCTGCAGTTCATCATAAAACATCCTTTCTCAAGCGAGCTTGTAACGTTGTCAAAGGCGTCTTTCTTCCCTTATTCCATCCATACAACATTGCTGACCGACCCGCTTGAATTGCCCATCAGCATGAAATTCACCGTGAGCTGCTCCACAGAATGAGGCTGCAACGTGAACACATAGATATCATAATTATATTCGGTCTTACTGCCTTGGCTCGGCTGAATGGTACACTTGGTCGACAGGATATTGCCGTCGCGATCCAGCACCATCGCCATCAAAGCGCCGTCCGCATATTTGCGAATGGTGATCGTGCGCGCCGTGTTGCCCCGGTTGACAAAGGTATAGTTGTCCTGATAATCGATCATCCAGTTGCCGAGATTCGCGGCACGACCGGTGCCGTCCGCATGGTTGACATCAATGGTGATCGGCGTACCGTCGGTCGTTTCACAAGCATAGTCCACCATATCGGTGCCGATGGCATACGAATGATTTTGCGGATTGGCGTGCGTTGTCCAGCCGCCCATGGATAACTGATGATCCGTGCCTTCAAACAAGCGATAGGGTTCTCCATCGCCCGGCTTGGTGTTGCTGTGGTAGGAATTGTAGGTCACCGGCAGATAGCCTCTTTTGGTTTGGTCGTTGACCGTCCAGGCGATGTTCGTTTCGATGAGTCCCTGATGGTCGGCGCTTCCTTTATACTGCACGCCGTAGTTGGTCAGTTCGCCGTCCGAATTGGCACGGGACACAACATATCCCTGTTCCGCCGGTTCCGCCTTCACCTGCGACGCGCTCGTATAGCAATACAAGGTGCCGGTGACGGCGCTGCCGAACACGCGAAATTTGACCACGGCGTTGGTGCATTTGCCGGCATAGATTATTTTATCGGCAGTATTTGCCACATTGGTTTTGTTATAGGCATCGTTCGATGTGCCGCCGAGCACATAAATATACTCTCCCGCCGGGATGCGATAGGTGGTCGGCTGGAACACGCGCGGCGTATAATCCACAAAATCCTGCCCCTGATACCGTTCCGATTCCTGCCCGTTTTCGTCAAAATAGTCGCCCGGCAGATCGAATTTGATGTTGTAGAAATCCGACCAGGCTTTCTGACCGAGCCATTCGCCCTGCACCTGCATGCCGATATTGGTCACGGTGACGAAGGCATCCCGGTCGCTGTCGTTTTTGAGCTGATACCCGAGATAGAAGGATCGCTTGGAAAAGTTGCTGTGTTCCCATGTAAACTCTACGTCGCCGGTCAAATTCTCATCGCGCAGCAGCGCCTGTCCGATATCCTGCGAAGCCAGTTTTTCGGGATTATTGGAATAAATATATTTGCCGCCCGCCCGTTTGGTATACACGATCTCGGCAGATTGTACCGGATTTCCCGAGACGCCGGTCGTTTCATAATCTTCGGGATCGCTTGTGAAGCGCGCTTCATACGGCAGACGAATCACATGATTTTGAGCGGTCACGTTCATGGTGAAGCTTTGATTGGCTTTGAGCGACTGCATCGCGATGTGATACGTCTTCCCCGCCGTTAGATCCGCCTGTATCGTACTTCCACCGCTCGCGATCGTGCTGCCGCTGAGCGTGGTGATGCGGATGGATTTGGCCGCCACGCACGAAAACTTATAGGTATCGGACAATTCGCAGGTCATCTCATATGCCGACACGCTGTCCGCATCGGTCATATCCGAATAGGACGAGAGCGGCAAGCCCTCCGCCGTGATCGGGGTTTCCAGCATGGCACGGTTCAAAATCGCGCGAGCATCCGCCGTGTCGATCATTCCGTTTTCATCGCAGTCCGCAATCCGCGCGTCGAGAGTACCCGCCGTATTCTTGATGATATGGCAGATCAGCAAACGCGCGTCCGAAGATGTGACGCCGCCGTCACCGGTGACGTCGCCAATCGGCGTCACCTTGAAAGACGAAGAACCCGTAAAACCGGAAAACAGCAACAGAATCGTCGTCAGGCTCAAAATCAAACAGAGTGATTGGCGTATCTGTCGGTTCATCATAAAACATCCTTTCTTTTGCAAAACATCAAACAAGTTCGACCATGTGAGCGACGTTTCCGGAAGAATTGCCCATCAGCAGAAAGCTGATTGTGATCTGCCGATAGGAATGCGGGGGCACCGTGAGCGTATACAACAGGACGTTCGCGTCCGTTTTGCTGCCTTCCAGCGGCTGGATGGTGCATTTCGTGGCGAGCACCTTCCCGTCCGGGTCAAGCACCATCGCCATCAAGGCGCCGTTCGCATATTTGCGGAAGAGGAACTCCCGCTCGGTGTCGCCGTCGTTATAGATCGTATAGTTGTCATGATAGTCGATCATCCAGTTCCCGAGGTTGGCGGAGTTGCCGGTGCCGTCCGCATGGAACGTGTCGATCGTGACCTCCTCACCATCCACGGTGCGGCAGGTAAACGCGGACATATCCGTTCCGACAGCGGAATGGTTGCTTTGCGGATTGATATTGGTGATCCAAAAAGATTTGGAAAAGATCTCTGTTTGCGTATTCTTGTATTCTTTATAAGGCTTTGTATACCGGGCGGCGGTCGGCGAATAGGATACCGGATAGGTTACCGGCAGATAGCCCGCTTCTGTTTGATCGTTGACCGTCCAGGTGATGTTGCTTTCGATCAATCCTTCATATGGGTCAATACCTTTATACTGCAAGCCGTATTCGGTATCGCCCCGCTTGCAGACATATCCCTGTTCCTCCGGCTCCTCGGTCACCTGATCGGCGTTTTCATAGCAATATAAGGTGCCGGTCACCACGCCGCCGGTCACTTGGAATTTGGCAACAGCGTTGGTGCATTTGCCACGCTGAATGATCTTGTTTGCCGTATCCGCGACGTTGGTGCTGTTATAAGCGTCCTCCGACGTGCCGCCGAGCACATAAATGTACTCCCCTGCCGGGATGCGATAGGTCGTCGGCTGGAACACGCGCGGCGTATATTGGATGAAGTCCTGCCCACGATACGGTTCAGCGACGACGGTGCTTTTGACAAAATAATCGTCCGGCAAATCAAAATGCAGATTATAATAATCCGACCAGGATTGCTGGCCGAGCCATTCTCCCTGCACCTGTATGCCGATGTTGGTCACCGTGACGAATACGTCCGTCTTTCCCTCATTTTTGAGTTGATAACCAAGATAGAACATCTTGTTGGACGCATTGCTATACTCCCAGGTGACTTCGATGCTGCCAGTCAAATTCCGATCGCGCATCAGCGCTTGTCCGACGTCTTCGTTCGCCAGCTTCTCGGGGTTGTTGGCATAAATATAGGTGCCGCCCTCCCGCTTTTGATAGGAGATAGAAGCGGGCTTCAGCGGGTCAACCGCCGGATCGCTTTCCTGATGCTCCTCCGGGTCAATCGTAAACACGTTTTGATAAGGCAGCCGCACCTTGTGGTTATCCGCTTCGGCATCCACATGGATTTTTTCATTTGATTCCTTCGAAGTGGCTTTGATGCGATAGGTCTCCCCGGCCTGCAATGATGCCGAAGCAGGGTTTTCCCCTTCCGACAGCGGTGTGCCATCCGCGGTCGTCACTTCAATGGCGACTGTTTTTTTGCTGCAGGTAAAGGTGTATCTGTCGGTGATGTCCGCCCGCATCTCATAGGTGCAGGTTTTGTCAAAGCCGGTCACATCCTCAAACCCGGACAGCGGAATGGCCCCCTCCACCGTCTCCCCGGCGTCATTTTGAAATACGGCGGGGCGATGGATGTCGCTGCAGCCGCTAAACAATGCCATGATCGCCGCCAACGACAGAACATACGCCAAGCCTTTTCGCGCCAAAGATGCCTGCTGATTCATCGTGTATACTCCTTCACTTTCATTCCTCATCCAACGTGACCCAGTGCCAAGCACTGCCGCAGGAATTGCCGAGAATATTGAAATCGATCGTGATCCGCTCATAGCTATGCGGTGCGACCTTCACCGTCGCCATCAAGGCTTCCTCCGGCCGATGCAAGCGATACGACCGGCCGTCCGGCATGATCGGGAAGCACAGGCCGTTGTCGTTTTCATAGCGCGACGGATCGGCGTCTTTGGGCAGCTCGCTAACGGGATAGCAGATCGGGCTGATGGTGCAGCGGGTATTCAGCACATCGCCCGCTTCATTGCGCACCAGCACAAACAGCGCACCGGCGAGCGCTCCGTCGGTATAGATCCGGAAGGTACGTTCTTTCTCGCCTTGGTTGACAAGGGTGAAATTGTGGTTGCACTGCACCATCCAGTTTCCGGTGTTCGCCGGATCTCCCGCGCCGTCGGCATGTTCGTTGTCAATGACGACCGGGGTGCCGTCTTCTGTGATACAATGAAAGATCATCATATCGGTTCCCACCGCTTCGTGGGCGTTTTGCGGATTGAGCGACGTCAGCCAGCGAATGAGATGCTGCCGATGCGGGGTGCTTTGATAAGCCATATACGGCGTTTTCGGGTATTCGGCGATATGGTCGTCGTAATAATTTGTAAAGCTCACCGGCAGCGTACCGCACATGGTACGATCGTTGACCGTCCAGCTGATATCCGCTTCGATCATGCCGAGATGCGGGTCGACGCCTTTATATTGTCCGCCGAAGAAAATCTCGTCGCGGTTGACCACATAGCCCTGCTCGGCGGGCTCGGCTTTGACCTGCTCGGCATCGGCATAGAAATAGACCGTACCGGTCACTTTGCCGGTCAGCACGCGGAATTTGACAGCGCCGTTCGAACAGCGGCCGACTTCGACCACCTTGTCCGCCGTATCGCCAACGTTGGTATTGGCATAAGCGTCCGCCGATGTGCCGCCGAGCACATAAATGTACTCGCCCGCCGGGATGCGATAAGTCGTCGGCTGGAAGACGCGCGGCGTGTAGTCGAGAAAATCCTGTCCGACATAGCCGAAATATTCCTTGCCATCCACAAAATAGTAGGTCGGCAGATCGAATTTCACGTTGTAAAAATCCGACCAAGAGCGCTGGCCGAGCCATTCGCCGTCCACCTGGATGCCGATATTGGTCACCAGCACCTCGGCGTCTTCCTTGCCCTCGTTTTTGAGCTGATAGCCGATATAGGCCGGTTGGCCGCTGTGATTGCTGTGCTCATAGGTAAACTCGACGTCACCGGTCAGGTCTTTGGTGCGAAGCAGCGCCTGCCCGAGATCCTTCGCCCGCAGCATTTCCGGGTTATTAGAATAGATGTAGGTGCCGCCTTCCCGCTTTTTATAAACGAGTTCGGCGGGCTTGAGCGGATCGACGGCGGGATCGCCCACAAGATCGATCTCACGGCCATCGGTCAAAAACCGGTTGTCATACGGCAGCGGCACCACGCCGGCCGGCGTTTTGGCCATATCAAACGGTTGCTCGGTACGTTTCATAACAAATTCCTCCCAGAAAATAATGGCGGTCACTGTGTACGTTTAAGGCCGTCTTTGAAGGCGTCCAAAATCTCTTTGCTTTCTTCCAACACAAGGCGGTGGGTGATCTCGCCGTTTTCATAGTCGTTGCGGTTGAACCAGACGGCGGCTTTGATGTTCGGGTATTTCCCCTCGCCCATGCAATCGAACATCTCTTTGATCCACTGGGCTTTGCGGGACGGCTCGGCCGTATCGGAACAGCCGAATTCCGAGATGATCCATGACCAGTCGCCGAAATAGGCGGAATAGTAGCGGTCGATCCAGTCGTACAGGTATTCGTAGCTGGCCCAGGTGTCCTCGGTTCCGAAGTTGTAATAGGTCACGCCGATCATATCAACATAGTCAGCACCTGGCATATAGGTGCGGGTATCCGCCCAGTTGGCGCCGCGTGGGATCCCATAGTCCGCCTGCGGATTCCAGATCCAAATGCAATTTGCATTGGCCCCGGCCTTTTCAAAGATTTGATACATCCGGATCCACGTTTCGGTGAAGATCTCGGGGTCGAGCATGCAGTTGAGTGCCGACCAATCGGTCCAGTCGGAATTCATTTCGTTGTTCAGCCGAAAGAGCATTGGCTGGCCGTATTCGACGATCCCCTCGGCGACCTTCTCAAGATCCGCGTCGTGCATGCCACGATAGACGTCCAGAATCGGCGCTTTGCGCCCCATCCCCGCTTCGCCCGTCCAATAAGAATAGTGGAAGGTGTACTGCAAATGCCGACCGTCCTCGGTCAGCGCCTGCGCTTCCTTCAGCGGGAAGTCCCATCCCATCGCCGAATAGGAGGAGATGAGCGGGAAGGTAAAGTCGAGTTTTTTCTCAAGGTTCGGCACCTGCAGGCGCATCGTATTCGTTTCGGTGAGGTTGCCGGAGAACACGCCCCAGGTGATGTTGTCCCGCTCGGTCAATTCGTGATAATAGGCGGCGGTCGCGTCGCTCCAGCTCGGGTTATCCTCCCGCGGATAGGTCACCGTATCCATCGCGGCGCCTTTTTTGACGATCGTGCGGAAGCTTTGATAGACCGACGCGAAATCGCGGTCGTCGATCGCTTTGAACATGAGCTGTACGCAACGATTGACGTTGTTGTAGATCACGACGTAGGTATAATAACTCTTGACCGATGCGGCGCATTCGAGCATCTGCATTTTCAGCACATACGCTTGAAACTCATCATCCAGTGAAACGGTTTCCTCGCTGAGTTTCTTCACACGGTTGAGCGTTTGATACTCGTCGGCGGTGATATATTGAAAAACCTGCTCGATGTACGGCTGTGCGCCGCCGTATTGCCGAGTGGCCTCTTCCTCCACCGTGGCAATCAGCGTCACATCATCACTCACATACCGGCAGCGCACGGTCGACATCGAATAGTCAGGCACCCAATCGGCCGGCATATCGAGGATATAGCCGTCCGGGTAGTTGACCACCCGTTTGACGTCGCCCGCATAATAGAGCTTTTTGTTGTCCCGCACCTGCACGAACTCGTCGCTTGCTGTGCGCACGCCGTTTTCATACAGCTCCATCGCGGTCAGCTCGCCGAATCCTTTGGTTTCGGTCGCTTTGACCAGCGATTCCCGAACCGCGGTCAGCGCGGCTTCGTCTTGCGGCTGTTCGGGTGTGTCGCCGCCGCCCTCGGTAGCGCAGGAGGACAGCATCCCGCACAGCAATACCGGGACAAGCAGACAGGACAGCAAGCGAATGATTCGTTTCATAACTCATACTCCTTTATGAAATCAACGTGACCGATGTCGGTCGGGGTGTATGCGGTTTCCGAAAGAAGCGGGAAAACCCGTATCCTTGGGAAACCGCATAATCCCCCGCGATAGGGCTACGGGATACCTCCCGCAAGGCCCCGTCGCGGGGGAGGAATTATGCGATCGTTTTTCGACACGGCCGCCAAAGGGTAGCGGCCGTCCGCTTGATATTACTGCGTCAGCGCAAGGCCTTCCTTGAACGCTTTGAGCGTCTCGGTGTCGCCGTCAAGCGTGAACTTGTTGGTGACCTCGCCGGTCTCCGCATTAAAGTCGTTGGCGCTGAACCACACCGCCACTTTGATGTTCGGATAGTTGCCGTCGGCGATCGCCTGGAACATCTCGGTGACCCACTCGGCACGATCTTCGGGGATCAGGCCTTCGCAGCCGAACTCGGAGATGATCCAGGGCCACTCGGAGAAGTACTCGTTGTAGTTCTTCGTCACGCCGGTGCAGATATCATCATAGATCTGCGGGAAGGTGCGCCAGTTGTTGGTTGCCTCGCCTTCCTTGGCGTCGCCGTTGTAGCCGGTCAGACCGATGAGCTGGATGTACTTCGCATCCGGCATATAGCAGCGATAGTTGCACCAGTTGAAGGGCGGGTAGGAGCCGTCAAAGCCGTTGAAGACCCACATCGCATACTGGTTGGCGCCCGTCTCGGTGAAGATGTCGTACAGCGTCACCCAGGTATCCTGGAAGATCTCGGGATCCAGCATGTTTGCAAGGCCGCAATAGCTGGTCCAGTCGGTGTTCATCTCGTTGTTGAGACGGAAGTAGAAGGGTTTTCCATAAGCGGCGGCATCCTTTGCAAAGTCGGTCAACGTCTCCAGCGCATCCTCTTTGCCGCGATAGATGTCGAGCATCGGGCTGACTTCCGTCATATCCATGTTGTTGTTGATGGTGTACTGATAGGTGATCTGCATCATACGGCCGTCTGCATCCACCTTATTCGCAAATTCCGTCGGGAACTTGCCGGGAGTGACGACGTTCTTATCCTTCGAACCGAAGTGGACATACTGCGAGATGACCGGGAATTTGTAGTCGATGCGTTTTTCCATCTGCGGGATGGTGATATCCCAGCCGGTGGTCTCCAGCTTGCTGGCAAAGAGGCCCCAGTCGACCACATCCTGGCTGCAGATCGTCTCGTATTTCTCGAGGGTTTCCGCGCTCCAGGTCTCGCTGGGCTCGCAGGGATAGGTCTGCGTGTCGATCGGCGCGCCCTTCAGGATGATGTACTTGAAGGAACCGATCACGTCTTCAAAGGAGCGGTCGTCCACCGCTTTAAACATCATGTGCACCGTCTTGCCGACTTCGTTGTAGAAATCCACATAGGTGTAGTAGCACTTCATGCCCTCTTTGCAGCCTTCCAGCTTGACGCGATAGATTTCCGCCGTCCAGTCATCGTCGACGATCATTTTCTTTTCCGCTTCGATCACGGTGATCTTGTTGTTCTTCTGGAAGTCCTCGTTCTTGAGGTAGAGATACACGGTATCCAGATACTGCTGGAAGCCCTCGGAATAGCGTTTCGCCGCTTCCGTCTCGTTGCTCGCGATCATCGTCACGTCGTCCGAGACATAGCGGCAGCGCAGGCTGCTCAGCGAATAATCCGGTTTCCAATCCTGCGGCATATCGATGATATAGCCGTCGGTGTAGTTGACAACGCGCTTGACGTTGCCGAAGTAGTACATTTTTTTGTTGTCCTTCGCCTGCACATATTTGTCGCTCGTCGTGCGGACGCCGTTCTCATAGAACTCCATCGCCGTGATTTCTTCGGTGATGTCTTTCGTTTCGGTCGCTTTGATCAGTTCGTCACGAACTGCCGTCAGCTCCGCTTCCGTACCCGTTTCCGTTTTCGGCGCATCCGGATCGGCCGGTTCCTCCGAACCGCCGTCGCAAGCCGCCAGCGCCCCGATCATCATGATCGTTGCCAGCGCCATGGCCAGAATACGCCACCATGTTTTTTTCATCGCAAGATCCTCCTTACAAAATTTTCGGACAAATGAATTTATAGTAACGGCAACGCCGTTTGCTACCACAAGTTTACCGATCGGCGTCCAGGAACACGCCGCCGCGGGCAATCATTTCCGCGCGCACGGCCGCACCGTCCACTTCTGCCGCCGGTTGCTGTTGCTCCACCGCCATCGCCGCGGCGATACCGGCTGCCTCGCCCATCGCGCGGCATACGAGCTGCACACGAATGGCGGATTGTGCGACGAACGACGCCGACGTGCAACGTCCGGCCACCAGCAGATTATCGATTCCCTTCGGCACGAGCGAGCGATACGGCACTTCAAAATATTCGCCTTGCTGCATCGGCCGAGGATGAACCACGCCTTTGGCAGCGTGCACATCGATCGGATAGGCCGTCTGCGCGATGCCGTCAGGGAATTTGCTGCGCTCATTATAGTCGTTCTCGGTCAAGTAATATTCCCCGAGGATGCGGCGGCTTTCCCGGATACCGGGCATCTCCGCAAAGGAGAGAATAAAGCTGTTGTCAAAGCCGCGGAAATACGTCTTGAAGAAGGTGTGCAGCCGCAGGATGGATTCCCGGCAGGCCACCACCGCGCGCGTCACTGCCCAGGGGTCGGTCGCGTCGTGTTCATACACCGCTTCGGGACAGTTGCAATACATCACGTTCGGGCCGAGAGACGGTGCGGCAA
Source organism: Clostridia bacterium (assembly GCA_017455295.1). GTDB lineage: Bacteria > Bacillota > Clostridia > Oscillospirales > Acutalibacteraceae > RGIG1959. The sequence goes on along the minus strand of JAFTBJ010000118.1, from coordinate 20,361 downwards.
AGGTTTGGAAGTAGACGCCGTCTTCGTGCCTCAGCACCCCGTCGTCCACCGCCTTTTGGAAGAGCGGCGTCAGGGCGTTCGGCGAATGCCACACGCTCGACAGGCTGAAAAACGGATTGCCGTCCTCCATCACGTCGCCGCAGCCAAGTTCGATCACCGTCTTGTGCAGTTCCTCAAAGTCGACGCCGCCGATCGCAAACCGCAGCGACATATCCTGGTTGACGCCATCGTTTTGCGGGTCACCCGCCTCAAACGGACAGCCCGCCATATACGCGACCTGCGCATCGCCGGTCGCATCGATCACAAATTTGGTTTCGATCTCCACCAAACCATCGAGCGTCTGCACCAGCACGCTTTGGATCTTGCCGTCTTCGCGCACCGTATCCACAAAGGCGGCGCCATAGAGCAACGTCACGCCCGCGGCTTTGCACATTTCTTCGAGTGCCGGGCGCAGCATCACGGGAGAGAACTCCGTTTTGATGCCCTTATCGCACCATGCCGGCATCGACGTATAGCCGCGCTCTTCCAGCAGCTTTTGCAGCCGGATGCTGACAGAGGAATTGTGCACGCCGTCGACGTGCAGCATCATCAGCGGCGTCACCTGCGCGCCGGTAGCCGACCCGCCGAGCGAATAGCTACGCTCGACGATCAGCACCCGCTTGCCGCTTTCCGCCGCGGCGATTGCCGCGATCACGCCGGCGGTACCGCCGCCGACGACGAGGATATCAAATGCTTCCCGTTCGGTAATAACCGGCAGGGATACGGTTCTTGCCACTGTTTGACTGGTTTCGGTCATGTTAAGCCCTCCACTCTTGCCGGCAGAATCGCCGCATTTTTATTGCTTATTTTTGGCCTTTTTCTTCGGCACCACAAAGATCACGACCACCGTGGCCAGCACCAGCACACCGACGATGCACGGGATCAGCCACACGGGCAGCCCGTTATCGGGCGTATCCGCGGGCGTCTTGTCCTCCCCGGCGGATGTGGTGGATGCGGTCGTTTCGGTTTCTTCCTCGTCAGCGGGTTCCTCGCCCGGCTCCTCGGTTTCACCATAAATCAAGTCCAGCGCGACATAGGCGCACTGTTCGCCTTCGGGATCGGCTTCGGATGCGATGTACAGCTTGTTCACCGTCATCGACGCGCCGACGTTGCCGACCACAAACAGATTCATTTGCGGCAAAAAGAGCTTTTTCATGGATTGCAGCGCCTGCGCCTGCGTGCAGAACGGATCCGCCGAATCGGCGGCGATCGCCGCAATTGCTTCGTTCAAATCGATCGAGCCGCGATAGGTGCCCGCCACGCCGTCGTCGGCGGTGGAGGCAAGCGTCGCCGTCCCGGCCGCCTCACAGATCGCCTTGGTCAAGCGCAGTTCCAGCGAGCCGTTGAAAATGAGGTCGATCGCCCAATTCTCGGTCGCAGTGAAGTCGTAGTAAAGCAGATTCGTTTTTTCAAAATCGATCGACGGCATGCTTTCGAGATACAGCGTGCGCACCTTCGGCCAGAAGACGCCTTCTTTTTCGTCCTTACCGTTGCGGGTGATCGTCAATGCGCCGTTCGCGTCATAGGTTGTATCCAGCCAGGCGTCCGCCGCGTCTTCATTGGTTTCCGCCTCGTTAAAGCGCTGGAACATGCTTTCGCCGCACACGACTTCCCACATGTCGTCATAGCCGCCATTTATCTCCATGCGAGCCGGAAACCAGCGAGCGCCGGTCTCAAGATCCGCCTCGGCAGCCACCGGCAGAGCCGAAACCAAGAGCGACATCAGCAGCGCCGCTGCCAGCATCAGGGCAAATGTGCTTTTCAAAATTCTCATGGTGGGTTCTCTCCTTTCAGCGTCCTGCCGCTAATGCGGGGCGCCTTATATATAATAATACGCACGCGCGCGATAAGGGAAAATGCCGTCATATCCGCTTCCTCTCCATACGCCAGGAAACCGATATCGCGACATGGTTTTCGGGCAGGATTTGCCCCGAAAACACAGAAAAGAAAGCAGGATCCGGCCTCTGCGGATGGGCGCAGCCCACCCGCAGAGGCGCGGTATTCTTGCTTATTTGCGGTTCGTCGCCACCTTATCGGCAGGACGAATCAAAGGTCACGAAGATTTACGCGCCCTTTTTCTTGCCTTTGGTCACCACAATGACCACAACGACCGCCACCACGACGACCGCCGCCACGATGCCGACGATCACCCAGATGTTCACGCCGCCGCCCGTATTATTCGCAGCCGCTTTGGTCGTAGTCGTAGTATTCTCAGCCGCGTCGTCTTTGTCGTCCGCAGGCTCTTCGTCTTTGTCATCCGCAGACGCGTCGTCGGTCGCCGGAGCGTCGTCGGTGTCATAGAAATCGTCGCCATAGACAAGGCCCATGTCCATCAGATCGCACTTCTCACCGGTGGGATCATCGGCGGAGCTGATGTACAGGCTGTTGATGGTCATGCTCGCCGAACGGGAACCAACCACGAAGATCTGCGCCATCGGCACAAAGATCTTCTTCATCGACTGCAGAGCCGACATCTCGGTCTTATGCGGGTCGGCCGCGGAGGTCGCGATGCCGTTGATGACGTCGTTCAGGTTGATGGAGCCTTTGTAGGTGCCCGCCACACCGTCTTCGTCGGTGCTGCCGAGGTTCGCCGTGCCGGCCGCTTCGCAGATCGCTTTCGCGAGCTTGAGCTCGAGGCTGCCGTTGAAGTCGAGCGCGATCATCCAGCTCTCGGTCGCGGTGAAGTCAAAGTACAGCGTGTTCGCCGTGCTGAGATCGATCGCCGGCATATTCTCGAGATACAGGGTGCGGATACGCGGCCAATAGGGATCCTGATCGCCGTTCGCGTTACGAGAGATCGTCAGAGCGCCGTTCTCATCATAAGTGGTATCCAGCAGCGCATCCTGCGCATCGGGATTCTGGTCCGCCTCGTTGAAGCGCTGGCAGACAAGGCCGCCATCCGCCGCCACTTCGACTTCCCACATGTCGTCATAGCCGCCATTACGCGTCATGTCTGCCGGAAACCAGCGAATGCCCTCAACCGAGTCTTTCGCGTCTTCCGCAGACACGACCATGCTCACGGACGAGAACGCCGCGAGCATCGCGATCGCCATGACGACCGCCAGTACTTTTTTTGCCATTTTCATACCTGTAGTGCCTCCTTTAGAGATGTTGAAAATATTAGCCCACTATACCTGTCCGCTCGATACTTTGTACAAAGTACTTCTGCAGATACAGATATAATAACAGTGGCGGAATAATGAACAGCAGCGCTGCAGCAAAGACAACCACCGTCTCGCCGAGACCGCTTTCGGTTTTGACGACTTCCGTCGCCTGACTGACCATACGTTTGACCACCGCGATCTTGGTGGACAGCATGGTGCGTCCGCTCATCATCATCTGGGCGAAATAGTAATCATTCCAATACCAGACGATGGAGAACAAGGTAACCACCAGGAACGGGGCACCCGCATTCGGGATCATAACCTGTACAAAGGTGCGCAGTTCGGAGCAACCGTCCACGCGCGCCGCGTCTTCCAGTTCTTTGGGCATGCCCTTGAAGAAGTTCATGAAGACGATGATGAACAGGCCGGAACGAAGGCCGGATCCCAGCGCCGCCGCGACATAATAGCACCATTCCGATCCGGTGAGGTTCGGGATCAACACGTTGTTGTTGACCGATATGCCAAAAGGCAGCGACGACAGAAGCGTACCGATGCCGAGCGGTGTGAAATAGTGCATCTGCGTAAATAGTGGGATGATGTACGTCTGCATCGGCACGACAATGGTCAGGATCGCGATCGCCGAGCAAAGGCCGGAGAGTTTCAGGCGATACCGTGCCAGTGCATAGCCGGCCATCGAGCAGGAGATCAGCGACAGCAGCGTGCTGATGATCACGATGCGCGTCGTGAAGATCAAGGTCGTCGGATATTCAAGCAAACGCCAGGCGATCTGCAGGTTCTCGAACGTAAAGCCGGTCGGGATCCACACAATGCTGGGGTTGGTCATATCCGCTGCCGGGCGCAGTGCACGCGACGCCATGATCAGGATCGGATATAAGAGGACGTACGCCATACCGATGATGAACGCATAGCGGAAGATGGAATAGAGCACATGCGGCACATGCCGCTTGAGTTGATACGAGGCAGATTTCAGACGGGATTCCCGTCCGACCGCCATAGTTGGTTTACTCATGATTCCTCTCCCCTTTCTCAACCGTTATGGAAGACACGCCTACCGAAGATCAACGTGATAAGTCCGAGCACCACGCCGATGACGACGAAATAGATCATCGCTTCCGCGGAAGCATAGCCGTATTTCAATTCGCCGGAATACGACATGATGCTGGCCATGACCGGGTTGGTCATATCGGTAAAGCTGTCGATGATGGTATAGAGCACCACGATGAAGATGGTGGGCGACACCACCGGCACCGTGACCTTCCAGAACGCATCCCACGCGTTGGCGCCCTCGATGGAGCACACTTCGTAGTAGGAAGCGGGAACGCCTTGTAGGGCGCTCAGGAACAGCAGAATCTGCAAGCCGGATTTCCACGACAGGTCGAACACCTGCGAGGTAACCTCCGCAAAGATCTGTACCAGGTTTTGCGGAAGGCCGAGTTGACCGAGGAACGCCGTGATCGATCCGGTCTGGAAGATGGCGGTGGAACCGCCGCTCATACCGTAGCTGACAAACAAATCTTCGTTGATGATCTTCAGCACCATGGAAGACGCCACGATCACCGGCAGGAAGAACAGCGCTCTCGCAAACAGACGGCCGGGGAATTTCTCGTTCAGGATAAGAGCCACAAAGAACGAGAAGATGGTGATGATCGGCACATCACGAAGCAGTGACAGAAAACTGGTCCAGAGGTTTGGCACAAAGTCGGGATCGATCGTAAAAATAAATTTATAGTTTTCAATGCCGATCAAGGTGACGTTCAAGCCGTTCGCAAGGGAAATCTTACTGAAAGAATAGAAGATAGCCACGATAAACGGGACGATGAGGAAACTGATAACGCCGATCAGCCAGGGAACCATGAACAAGTAGCCTGCCCACTTGGCTTTCTTTTCCAGCGACATCGAGCTTTTGGGCGGGCGATCCGCCGCTGCGCTTTTTTTACTCATGTTCGTCCCTCCCCTCAATGAATTGCGTAGGACAACGGTTCCACGGTAACCCCGTCGATCGTCGCCGCTGTCGCGCCGTAATTCACATAGACCTTCGCACCGTTGTCATAGGTCGTGACCGCAACATTTCCGTCTTTTTTGTGAGCGGAGATATTGGCGGATCCAACCGCTTTGCCAAACTCCTCAAACGCTTTCCAGCGTTTCGGAATCTCGTCTTTATAGACTTCGTATTTGGCCGAATACAGGAAGGTCATATCGGTATTGAGCAGCACCTCGCTGTCCGCTTCCATCAACGCGTACCGCAGGTCGGTGCCATACTCCAGATGTTTGAGGAACGCCGTTTCGGACACATCCGTGATGTTCATGTTCTCACCGGCGATGTTGACCATGCCGCGCAGAACGGTTTGCAGGAACGGGACGTCTTCATCAAAGAGGATCTCATTGCTACTCGTCACGGGAATGTTGACCATTTGATCCGCATAAGCGAACATGTACGCATTCGGATTGCTCATCACAATCGCCGCATCGGTTTGCGCCAGCGCGTCCATCGCTTCGCTTTGCGTGGTAACCGTGCGCTCTCTTTGATAGCCGTTCGGCGCCAGATCGGAATACAGCTCCAGCGCGTCGTCATCGAAGTAGAGGCCGGTGTACCCATGATCCGCGATCGCCTTCTGCAGCGATTCGATCGCCGTTTGATACTTCTGCGGATCGATCAGGTAATACGGTTTCTTCGACGTATCCTGTGTATTGCTGTTGAGCGAGGTCGGATACACCTTGATTGGAGAGATGTTGATGGCGTCCGCCACATCCCAGAACGTGGAATATCCGTTGCCGCCGCTCGGCAAGTCGATGAAGTCCGCCGCGACGCCGAGTGTGACGCCGTTATCTGCCGCATAGCTGAGCAGCTCCGCCATCGCGCTGCCGCCGCCGAGCGAACCGGACGGATTCAGCTTCACTTCCAGATCGCTTGCAAAGAAGTCGTCGGAGAAGCATTGATAGGTCGCGTGGATCTTGCTCACGCCGCCCGCTTTCAAGCTTTCCAGGATTGCCTGCGCATCTTGGAAGGAGGTCAGGGTCTCGCGCGCTGTGTACAGGATACCGGCAAAGGATTTCGTCTTGTTGACGCCGCCGTAAAACTCGGCATAAAACGCATCCTCGACCTCGTTCTTGCTCAGCCATCCGCGCGTCGTCAGTATGGTTCGATACATGGACGCAAGCGACACATAATCCGTTTTGTCATCCGCAGCGAAGTGGTATTCGACCGTATAGGTCTCGCTGCTTACGCGATCCTGCGCGTTATACAGCACGTTGGATCGCTCGGTCGCGATCTGACCCATCAACGGGAGCGAATAGTAGGTGTGATACACCGCGTTGGTATAGACGATGTTGTATGCACCCACAAGCCGGTTGCCGGAGGTCGCCGCTTTGAGCGACGCGTTCTCCACGCCGGACGTCACTTCCGCCAAAAAGCCGTAGCCGTTTTTGACTATGCCGTATACCGGAAGCGTGATGCTTTCCATACGGGACGTCGTAACCGACGAATCGGTAATCGCCGCAAGGTCGTCGCCATAGAACGACTGTTTGTACGCCATGCCATCCATATTTTTCTGGTTGTTGAACCGGACCAGCGCACCGGAACCGTCGGGGATCACGAGATACCCTTCGTCCTTTTCACCGGCCGCTCCGAAATAGGTAAGAAAATCAATGTTGTTGATATAGTTGGTTGTTTCTTCCTCAATCTCGGAGAACAGGATCTCCGCCTTCATGCCGTCATCCGTCAGTGTGTATCGCACCGGGATGGTCGCTTTCAATTCGGTGAAGCGGTAATCCACACGCAGGCCGTTCGCCTGCTTTTTGACTTTGGCCGCGTTTTTCATCACGCTGCCGGAATAGCTGTTCGTTTCCTTGACCTTCATCGCGGCATTCGTATAGGTCACATGCATGACCGAACGGATATCCGTCTGCGCGATGCCCTGTACATAAGGATCGGATCCAAGCGGGATCGGCGGGTTGGAATACCATTCCTGGCCCGTACGCTTATCCTTCAGGCAGATAAAGGTCGTCTTTTCGTCGCAGCTGAGCGAGAAATTCGCGTTGGACGCGTATTCCTGGAAATCGAATGTCTCGACTTCTTCCTCTTCGTCGAGAAGAAGCACCACTTCGTCCTCCGCCGTTTCCTCGGTCGCTTCGGTCTCCTCATCCGCATACACAGCGGAGAAGACCGTCAGAAGCAGGAAGACGGAGAGCAACAGAGCTAATAATCTCTTATTCATACGTCTCCTCCTCCTTTAAAATCCGACGGCGAATCGATACATCGATTCGGTGTAAATGCTTTCCACAAACGAGAAGAACTGCACAAACAGGTTGAACATCAGGAAGATAATGAAGATCACGGCGAGCATGCCAAGGATCGTGATCAAGATCGACAGGATGTTGCGCCAGAAGCTGTACATGTGCAAACCCTGCAGCGCAAAGAACACCATGACGATTGCCCAGCCTTGTCCGATGATCATCAGGTACCACAGGAAGGTGGATTCTTCCGATGTCAACAGATTGGAAAGCAGCGTATACAGGAAGCAGGTCACCGAATACGGAATAGTCGCATATCCGAGATAGATCCACACTTCCTTGAACTTGCCTTTACCTTCGAGGAACGTGGCCATCAGCCAGTTCACCAGCACAAAGAGGGTGAAACCGCCGAGCACGCTGACGATGGTGATCAAGACGTTGTAGTTCTGGGCGTTCTTTCCGTTGAAGATGAAGCCGCTGTACATCGACATGATCACCGAGCTGAAGAAGAAGAAGAAAATGGCGATGTTGGCAATGGCCAGCGAATACTTTTTATTGTACCGCATTTCCTCGTAGCCTTCAATCGGGTGGAGCAAGGTATGGAACATATACTTGACCTTGCCCGATTCGTCCAGCACCAGTTTTTTCTTTTTCAGGATGCCCTTCTTGCGCAGGATCGACACCGTGATGGCGATCACCGCAATCAGCACGATAAGGATCAGGAACGGCAGCGTCAGGCTGCGCATCACTTCACCGCGGTACATCTTGAAGGCCATCGAATAGTCCAACTGGTCGTGCGCGAGATAGAAGGAATCCATCGCCGCTTCATAGTCGCGCTGCATATACTGCGCTTTGCCGATGCCCTGATAGCCGAACTCATAGTTCATACATTCGGCCACGACCGCCTGGAACGGCGCCATCGAGGATTGATAGTCGCCCTGGCTGTAATAGATCTCACCCTGGCGCACGTTGCTGCCAAAGGTGGAGGGCTCCATCACGGTGACGGTCGCATAGTCGCTATCGAGCACCAAAAGCTGTTTGCCCCAGGATTCCACGTCTACGCCGTTGATGAAGGTACCTTGCTGACTGCCCTGTCCGCCGAACACATACATCAAATCGCCTTCCGGCGTATATTGGAACAGGCGCTGCCAGGTCGAGTCGAACGCGGTGATGAACCCATCCTCATCGACGGTGATGGCATTGAAGCTGGTCTTTTTTGCCTGGCCGCCGACCCGGGCGAGGTTGTAGTCGCCGAAGGTCGATTTATAGTCCAGCACGTTTTTGCTCTTGCAGTTGATCTTGCGGATCAACTCATTCATATCTTCGGTCGAACCGCGCACGCCGTAGATGAAGGCGCCCGCTTCGTCGATGCAGAAGTTGCTGTATTCCATCGGGAGAACGAGTTGGACACGCTGAAGCTGTTCGTCCGTCATGATAATCTTCCAGAACTGCATCGCGATGACGTCCGCTGTGCGGGTGACGTCGTTCGATCCGAAGTATCCGAGGAATTCGCCGTTTTGATCCATCATGATGAATCCGCGGTAATCGCCTTCCACCTGTACATAGATGACGCCGAGATGGTCAGTCAGCACCTTGGTCGGCAGGTAACTTTCTTCCGTATAGGTGATCATCGGGGATTCCGGAAGGCCAAAGCTGTGCGTCAGGTTGCCCTGCGGGTCAAACACGTCCAGCTTATGCGCCGAACGATCGGCGACATAAATGCGATCCAGTTCGTCCACCCAAAGACCTTTCGCCTCTTGGAAGTCGTAGGCTTCGCCGCCCTCCTTGAAGAAGATCTCCCGGTCGAGCTGATAGTCTTGGTTGAGGATCAGGATGCGGGCGGAATAGCCGTCGGCCGCATCGTGATCGGTATCCAGCACGTATACTTCGTCGTTGTGGATGGTCATATCCACCGGCTTGACCATGCCGAGTCCCTGTCCCGCGATCTTGGTGACGTTATAGGGGTCGGGAATCTCCTGCGCAATCCGGTTATGATTGTACACATACGATTTGCCGGTTCCCTGCGCGGAGGCCGGAATGGAAAGCACCAGAATCAGCATCAAAACGATCGCTAAAAACGCTCTGCATTTTTTCATTTGCTCTCCACCCCCTTAATCCTTGATACCGGAGTGCGCCATCGTCTCCATAACATTACTTTGAGAGATGACGAACACCAGGATCGGCGGGATCATCAAGATGATTGCGGCAGCCGAGCCGACGCCCGCACGGGCGATACCGGCCGTTGCCACCTGTCCCATGGCGGCGGGCAGAGTTTTCCACGCCTCGTTGTAGATGATGTTGGCGCCGGTCGTATTCCACACGGCCTGGAACTGGAAGATCATCATCGTGAAGATAACCGGCTTGATGTTCGGCATCACGATACTCCACCAGATACGGCCTTCACCCGCGCCGTCGATGCGGCCGGATTCCAGCACGGCGTTCGGTAGGATCTCCATGTACTGCACGCACAGGAAGACGCCGGTGGTGCTGGCAAGCGTCGGCAGCAACACGCCGAGCGGATTGTCAACGAGATGGAGATTGGCCAAGATGATGTACTGCGGGATCGCCGTGATCGCCGGGGTAAACATCAGCGCCAGGGTGATCGTTTCGTTCATCGTCTTTTTGCCGGGGAATTCGTGTTTGGCCAGCGGATACGCCGCCAGCGTTGCAATCAGCAAGTACGCCAATGTCGACGTCAGCGAGATAAAGAGACTGTTGAAGAGATACCTCTCAAAAGAGATCCACATATTGGAAATAACCAGTCCCAGCTGACGGAAGTTCTCACCCGTGGGGTTGTTCGGGAAGATCGGGGGCGGGAACAGGAAGAATTCCTCAGGCGGCTTGAAGGCCGAGGAAATGGCGTATATGAGCGGGAACGCCATGAAAGAGCCCATCAAAAACAGCAGCAAAGCCAGCATGATCGTACCGCCGATCGACCGCTGTTGCTTTTTGGGGGCGGCAAATTCCATTTGCTTTTTTTGTCGTCTTGTAGCCATGTTTCCTCCCCCTTTCTTACCACTTCAACAAACGGAAGATCAGTTTTTTACTAAGCACGATCAAGATGAACAGCACCACACCGATACAGCAGGCATAGCCCATCTCGTAACGAACCGAACCATAGTCGGTAATATAGTTTAGCATGGTCATGGTCGAATAGTTGACCGATTGATAACCACCCGTCAAATCCTGCGACACCTGACCGCAGGAGAAGGACGACGCGATCTGCATGACCGCACCGAAGAGCATCATGCTCTTCATGTTCGGGATGGTAATGTACCACAGCTCCTGGAACCGGTTTTTGATACCGTCGATCGCGCCCGCTTCATATTGCGACGCGTCCACGCCTTGGAAACCGGCGATGAAGGACAGGAAGCTGATACCGAGTGACAGCCACAGCTGCACCACAATGACGATGGCCATGTTGTAGTTCGGGTCGGTCAGCCACAGCACCGGCTCACGAATGATGCCGAGCTGCAGGAGCGCCGCGTTGACGATACCGTAGGAGTCACCGGAGAACAGATACGTCCAGATGAAGTAGACGTTGGCGGACACCGATGGGGCATAGAACACGATGGTCATGAACACGCGCAGCTTTTTGGGCATTTCGTTGATGACCCAGGCCATCAAGAAAGAGAAAATGTAACTCAAAGGGCCGCACAAAAACGCGAGGATCATCGTGTTTTTGAAGGCGATCAGGAAGATATCATCCTGAAACAGCCGGGTGTAGTTGTCGATAAAGGCGAAGGTCGGCGCTTCCAGCATGTTGAAGTTCGTAAAGCTGAGCGCGATAGCCGCCAAAACCGGCAACACCGTAAAGATCACAAAGCAGGCCATGAACGGCAGAACCATCACGTAAGACGCTGTGCTTTTTCGTATGCGCCGTCCAAGAGAATGCTCTCTTTTAATCTTCATATCCTCATACCTCCTTTTCTCTCGTTATCGTCAATCCGAAAATTCCGCGATCTTTCTCTTGAGCTCCAGGTTGATCTGCTCACTCCAATAGAGGAGCTGTTCCGTGGGGTTCTTCGAGTTCAAAACGGAGGTCATAAAGGCACTGTTGATCGCTCTCGAGGTGAAGTAGCTGCCGGGCAGCTGCTCAACAAACACGAGGTTTTCCATTTGTTCGTTCAGCGCGTTCAACTGCGATTCATCCCAGGGCAGCTGTTCCATCGCGTCGTTGTTCGCGGTGGCGTAACGGCCGCCGGATCCGAGCACCGCTTCGATGCGGGTGCCGAAGTCCGCCTGCGTATCGTCGCTGACCCACCATTTCAGGAATTCCCAACCGGCTTCGGGATCCGCGATATTCTTGAACATCACGGACGCCGTCTCGGTGGCGGCCTGATCGTTGTTAATCGTTCCGTCCTCCTGCAGTACGCCAGGGATCGGGTACATCTCCCACACGCCGTTCAATTCCGGAATGGAGAGGGAGAACACGTTGTACATGGTGTAGTCGGCAAGCAGGATCGGCATCTCACCGGTACGGAAACGGCTCATCGCATCGTATTCCTGCGGGAACAGATAATCGGAATACATCTCGACCGCCATATTAAACGCTGTATAGGAAACCTGCGTATCCAGCGCAGTCGCCGTCAAATCATCGTTGTAGATTTGACCGCCCATTTGATAGAGCAGGTTGGTGAAGATGTTCGACGCATTCATGACCGAGATCTGGTTCATGTTGCCGACGCCGACCTGCATATTGCTGCGGCTGACGATCGGGTACACTTCGGTAAGCAGTTCGTTCCACGTTTTGGGAACTTCGATGCCAAGTTCTTCCAGAATATCGGTGCGGCAGAACATCATTTGATAGGTCATGGTTTCTGGCAGCGCATACACCCCGCCTTTATATTGGAACGGGATCATGGCGCCGTCGGTAAAGTTCGTTGTGACCTCTTCATAATCATCAAAAGAGGACAGGTCGTACAGCGCGTTTCTCATCGCGAAGTTGACCGGATCGGTCACAGGACGGGTGAGCGCGATGTCCGGGCCTTTGCCGGCGAGCGTCGCCTCAATGATGGCGCCGGTAACCAGCTCCAGATTGACGCCGATGCCGGTGTTCGGCGTGAAGCTCGACGTAATCTGCTGTTTGAGAACGTTCGCCTGGTCGCGACCGGCCTGAATCCAGACCTTGACCGAGCTCTGTTTGCCCTCGATGGAGCCCATCGAAGAATAGTCTTCGGTAAAGGACGCGATAAAGCGATTATAAGAATGCGCGATGCCTTCGCCGAAATTGGCGTCCGCTCGCGGCGCCTCGCTGTTTTCGCCGAAGAGTTCGATTCGGTCAATTTCAAGCGGCTGCTCGCAGAACATCGAAATCCACGAACCGACCGTACTGATGTTGCCCTTGAACGCGCTGAGGCGATCACTCTTGGCAATGTTGTCCGGGCGATCGATCATCAACTGGATCTGACGAGTAATATTTTGGATCTTAGCGATCAAAGAACTCTTTTCGCCGTACTTCTCGCCGATCTCGGCGGAGATGCTATCCAAGCGATCTTTGGCAATATGCAGCAGGCCTTTTTTAGAGGTGACTTTGTTGCCGTCCTCGTCGTATACATAATCTTTCGTCTTAACGTCTTTTTTGAAGGTATCCACCAGATCGGGGAGGTTCTCCGGGACGTTGTAGTCGCGGAAATCATCCGGCGAGCTGCCGGTCAGCATGATGATCTGGCGATAGATGTTGTTGAGCTCGCGCACCGACGCCTGCAGCTCCTGCGCAATGTGCGCCGAGTCGCCGAGCAGCACTTCCAAAGCAATTTGGTTCTCGCCCTTTTCGAGGTAGACGCACAGCGGCTCATCGCCGCCCAACGTCAGCACCTGCCACTGCGTGCTGTAGCCGAACTGCAGCATGTTCGCTTCGGCAAACGGCACCTCGCCGTTGACATACAGCCGGCGGTGTGCCGCCACGCCGTCATACATGTTTTGACGGTAGCGGATCGCCAGGCGATAAAGGCCGGCCTGCGGCGCATCAAACACCCAATACGCCGTCTCGCCCGTCAGCTTCCAGTTGGCGCCGCCGAAGGTGTTGAGCTTGATCTTGGCGGGGCTGTACGGCTGGGTCAGCGGGTTGGTGATATCGTTTTGCGCGATCAGGTACATTTCGGATTTATATAGTGCCGCTTCACCCTGGATCACAATGTTCTCACCGTCATATGTTTTGGCGGAACTATGCTCGCGCAGATACGCGCTGTAGCTGTCAAGGGGGGCTTTGCCGGTAAACACGACGTTTTGCAGCGATACCTGGTTGCTGGTCATCTGCAACGTCAGCGTGTGCGCGCCAGCCGTCAGATAAAACTGCAGCGGATCTTTATAATACCCTTCTTTATCATAGAGAGTATACGAACGCCAGAAAAGTGCCTCAACCTGCTTCGGGTTGACGTCGTCTCCGTTCGCATCCTCAACGATTTCCGTTTCATTGGTCCACATACGGCTCAGCGTCAAAGAAGACACCTCGCTGAACGGCAATTTGCCGTCGATCAGCACGTCGTATTTGGTGTTTTTGTTGCCTTCGACGATGTATTGGTAGTCAAACGACAACGAATAATAGCCCTCTTCCGCAACGGTAAAGGGCAACACAACAGCGTTGGCGTCGTCCGCTTTGACAGCAGTCTTCGTCAACACGATCGGATCGGGATCGATATCCGTTTCCGTATATTCAAATAGATAGTCCTCATAGGACGGGACGCCTTTGCTTTCTTCGTCCTCATCCTCGTCCGCGTCCTCGGAAGTATCCGTCGCTTCTTCCGCCGCCACGTCTTCCGTGAGAACAGCCTCGTCAGCGGGTTCGGACACGTCATCCTCTCCTACTGCGGCGGCAGACAGCGCCGGTATGGCAGAAATCAGGATCAGCACTGCCATGATGCACGACAACAGGCGCATTAGTTTCATAAGATCTGTTCTCCTTTCGGAAATTTTACCACGCACAGGGGCAGGCATGCCTGCCCCTGTGCGGTCGGTAAACAAAGTTGCTTATTCAGCAGCGGCCGCCTTTTCGGCAGCTTTTTCTCTTTCGGCTTCGATTTCCGCAGCCGTTTCGTCGACCATCTCGTTGAACTCGTCAACCGCCGCTTGCAGCGTGGGTTTCTGAGCATCAAACACCGCCTGCACGGAGCTATCGGTCTGGCCGTAATAGATGGGCGGCACGATGTAGGTATCGATCGTGCTGTAGCAGTCGCCGACGCCGCGCGCCAGTTCGACCACCATCGGATATTCCTCAACCGCTTCGAGCATTTCTTTCTCTTCGTCGGTCAGGTTCGTATCGCTCCAGGTCGTGCCTTTAAGCGCCTTGGTGATATTGCGGCTGACCAGCGTCTCCAGACGGATGTACGCGCAAGCGCCGATCGGGTTCTTCGCCGCAGAGGAGAGGGAATATGCCCACAGGCTGACCGGGGTGATCGGCGTGGTTTCGCCGTTCGGATCGAACACCGGCAGCGGCGCGATACCGAAGGTGTCGCCTTCCTGCTTGCGAGCCGCATCCGACACTCTCTTGTAGCCAGACATGCTGGTGATGATCATCGCGTCGGTGCCAGCCGGGAACAGCGTGCTCCACAGCTGCAGGTCATCGTTGGTGTTGCGGGCCGCGCCCACGGTTTGATAGAGGTTGTAAACCTCGGTCATGAAGCGCATGTATTTCGGATCGTCGATCTCGAGAGATACATGGTTCTCTTCGTCCAGCTTGAGCATGCTGTACGGTGCAAAGTACGGGAACAGGCCCCAACCGGTAAAGCCGAAGTCTTTATCGTTGGTCATCGCTTTCGCCGTCTTGACGAATTGCGTCCAAGTCCATTGACCTTCCTGCCACAGCTCGAGCGGGTTCTTTTGACCAGCTTGCTCAAACTTGGTCTTGTTGTAGACGATGTAGTCGCGGTTCGGCTGAGAAAGGGTGATCGCACCATGGCTCTCGCCGCCCCACTGGAAGAACTGCGACATCATCTCATGGCTGTACAGGTCTTTCTCGGGATCGGTCGGGTCTTTCGCATCCAGCTGCAGATAAGCCGCATACTGATCGATGGAAGCCGTCAAGCCGGCCGCGTTCCACTTCGGATAGGTCAGGTCATAGTTGCAGGGGATGATGTCCGGCGCGGTGCCCGACGCGGTCTGGGTCGCCAGATAGTCGGTCTGCTGCTCGTCGGAAATGGTGACGACGGTCACGTCGCCTTCCATGTCCGAATACACGTCACGCCAGATCAGGGTCGCCTGATACTGCGCAAACGGATCATCCGGATCGTTGTTCGTCTCCAGATAGTTCCAGTCAATGCTCATCATAACACTGACCTTCGCATCATCCAGGTTCGGCAGGGTAATGCCGTCACTGTAGTCACCGACTGCCGTGCGAGCGTTGAAATACTCCGGATCGTCAACCGGATTCGATTGCGAACCGCTGCCCGTATCGCAGGCCGTCAAAGCCAGTAGCATTGCCACCGCCAGAATGGCGCACAATACTCTTTTCAAGGTAGGTCACTCTCCTTTTCAAAAATTGCCTTTCTTTATATACATTAATAAGGCAGTCGCCTTCTAATGCCAAAACAAAAATTCAATACTTGGCCGCTTCGTCGGCGGGCAGGTTTTGATACTCCGCCGGGGAAATGCCGACAGCGTGCTTGAAGCTGTTGGAAAAAGACTGCACCGACATATAATTCAGTCGCGCCGCCACCTGTGACACGTTCATCCGGCCGGTGCGGAGCAGCCATTTGGCTTCCTCCATTTTTTTGCGGATGATATACGCACCGATGGTCATATCGGTTTTTTCTTTGAAGACGTGCGCCAGATAGGTGTAGCTGTACCCGAGCTGACGAGCGAGCGCCCGTATATCGGTGATGTCACGATAGTGGGTGTCGATATACCGCATGATCGTATAGGCGGCGCTGCCCATCCGGGTCTCAACCCCGGAAGCCGATTTTTGCTTGACGCTTTGCCGACTGAACGAGCGATAGGCGCCGATGATGATCTGTTCAACATAGGCTCCCACCATCGCCATATAAAAATCGCTTTTGGTCTGCAATTCGTCAAACGCCGCCGAAAACGGCGCGAGCATATCTTTATCCGCCACGGTGTACATGCTTTTGAAATGGCGGTAAAATCGTTCGAGTTCCGGATCCGCCGCCTGTTTGCCAGAGAAGGCAAACGCCAGATAACAAAAGCGAAGCGGGGTGCCGCGATCGGCTCGGATCGCATGGTGCTGACCAGGAACGTTGATGAACACGTCGTTTTCCGAAACCTCATATTCCCGTCCGTCTACAATGAACGTGCCTTTGCCGGTGACGATGTAGGAGATTTCATACGACGTCTGGTCGTGTTCCTCAATCTGGAAGCCGGCTTCGCAAAACAATTCGCCGATTTGATACAGCTCCGCAAAATGGAACTTCAGCGGATTGGAAAAGTATTCGTTATTATATTCGTAGCGTTTTCCGAAAATCAGGCGGTTGGTCATCTCATTGTGCCTTTCCAAACAGAATACGGTGTCAAGTCGGTTGCCGTCTTCTCAAAATAGGACAAATAGACAGGATTTCATAAGTATATGATATACGGATTTATCATTTTGTACAATACACGAAAATGTTTATTCTGTTAATCTAAACTGCCATATCCGGCAAATTTTGTCACTGTTCCGCATATACACAGGCAATATGTCCAGAATTTTTGTTCATATTTTGGCCATTTTGACGAGGTGCCCTCTTTGGGGTATTCGTCATAATGCCAAGGTTGCCAAAACGCGAGCGTCATTATTGGGCGTTTTTACTATCTTTGCGGCGTTTTTCGTTTGCGAAACACTACAAACAGCGTGACGGCTGCGCCGAGCAGCACAACGGCCAACACAGTAAACGGCAACCAGTCGATGCCGCCCGCCGTCGCCCGCACCAACAGCACGCCATTACCGACCGAGCGCTCTTCCGACGGAGTATTCCACAACATGAATCCGTCTTCCGATACTGCGGCAAGTGCGGTCGACCCACCTCCGTCCAGCAAGAGCGCATATTCACAATGCAGATTTTCTGCCAGATAAGCGGCCATGTCGTTGGCAGAAAGGCCGACGCTGCTATCCTGTCGCCCATCCACGGCCACCATCACCAGCGTACCGTCTGCTTTCACACCAATAGCCGAACGCGGCGCCGCTTCTGCAAACACGTCGAGCGTATAGTCATAGGTGATCGCCTGCCCGTTTTCGACCGCGACCGAACCGCCGCCGATGGCAAACCATACGTCGTTCCACGCCTCATCATCAAAGGAAAACGAAAACACAATCGTCTCCCCGACCGCCGCCTGCAAATCACCGCAGCGCAGCGGATCGGCCGACAACACGACCGTCCCCGGCTCGAGCGGAGTATCGTGCGTTTCATCAATCGCCGTCACCGTACCGGTCAGCGTTTTTCCGGCGGCGATCTCCTCATCCAGTCGAACAACCATCTCCACGCCCATGCCGGATGTTCCCGTGGAAGCCCCGTAATCGGAGGTATACAAGCAAAGCTGTGCACCCGGCCACGATTCCCGGGTGCGGTTGATGCGATCGATGGCGTACGTCTCACCCTCTACGGTATAGGTCATGGTCAACTGCGGATTCTCACCAACCAGCACCCGCCCATCCCGCGTGATGCCGAGTGCGTGAAAGAGATATTCGTCCGCATCCTCCGGCGCAACCGGATTGACGACCAGGCGGCCTTCAGACACCGCCATGCCGAGCGGCACCCCGGTTTGGAACGAAAAATGGTCGCCGTTGATCGCCGCAGCGACATCATAGCCTGCTTCGGTTGCCGCCTGCGCCATGTCGGGCACCAGATGCCGCCCCCGTGCTGTGCCGCCGATCACAAATTGATACCCTTTTTCCGCCGTTACGGTTGTGATCGTCTGCGGCCCGGCCAGTGTGGATGCGGCAGTGCGCGTAACAGTCACGCCGTTTGCGGCATAGTTTTTTTCTGTTGTCACATTCTGCATGGTTTCCGCCGTCCCCGTCATCGCCAAACACACCGCCAGAACGCATGCCGCTCCCGCCTTCCAAAAACCTTTCATTTTTACGCCCCCATTTCATCGCTTGCAGCCGTCTTTGCCTCATGATTTGTCTTTTTATTTTATCAAATTTTGCCAAAAAGCACAAGTCTATAAACAGAAAAATCCGCAGCAAATGCTGCGGATCAGTCGATCAAAATCGGCGCAGAGCGCCCAAAGTTTGAAAAGCGGGGCGGGGTGTCAAACGGCTTTGTTGATATGGCCGGACACCGCTTCGTTGACGCCTTCTACTACATCTTTTGAAGACAGGACATAGGCCAGCGTTTTCAAAAGAATCCGCACGTCCATAACCAAAGAAGCGTGGCTGGCGTAATACCCATCCAAAAATGCTTTTTGGGCAATCGGCAGATTGTCGCGGCCGCGGATCTGGGCAAAGCCGGTGATGCCGGGACGTACTTCCTGCGCGCCGTGCAGCGCCCGCATGGCAAGCAGTTCTTCTTCGGTCAGCACCACAGGGCGAGGGCCGATGAAACTCATATCGCCTTTGAGAACATTCCAAAGCTGCGGCAGCTCGTCCAAGCTGAATTTACGAAGAAAATGGCCGATGCCGGAAATGTATTGATCGGGGTTTTCAAGCTGATGCGTTGCCACATCGCACGGCGCATCTTTGCTCATGGTGCGAAATTTGATCATGCGGAATTCTTTTTTTCCTCGTCCCATCCGCGTTTGCACAAAAAACGGGGAACGAGTATCCACAGCCGCCAGCACGGTCAAGATGAGCAGCAGCGGGCTGAGCAACACAAGCAACGTCGCCGAAAGCAGGATATCCCACAGGCGCTTGAACACAAGAAAACTGCGGCGCGGCGTTTTGAGCGCCGCATACCGCGCATTGAGCGAAATGACCTTCGGCATCGCCGCTCCCCCCTTTTTTGGAAACATCGTTTATCGTGCTTGATTTATCGTTAAACGCCAAATTTTTTTTGTTTTTCTTGGCCTGTAGGCATTATACTATCCTCATAAACGATTTGCAAGAGATATTTCAACTTTGTATATGGAAATCTCGGTATTCATCATTTTTTAACAACAATTCATGTTTTTTATTGTGCAAAACAGCCAAATGCAAGCCCGGATCTTTGCAGGAACAACGGAATTTTCAAAGCTGCAGCGGGAAAGCTGACAATTTTTACTTGTAATTTTGTCGATTTGCGGTATACTTGTCTCGTAAGCTCGAAGGATGAAAGGAGGGATCGCCATTTGTACTGGTACGTCAAACGCGCGCTAGATATTGTGCTGTCCCTTTTTTTGCTGATCCTGCTTTCGCCGCTGCTGCTGGGGATTTATTTGATCCTCGCCGTCACAACAAAAGGACAGCCGATCTTCCGTCAGCAGCGTGCAGGACGATTCAGCCATCCGTTTTATATGTATAAATTCCGCACCATGTATCCGGACGCGCCGCCGAATATGCCGACGATGGATTTTAAAGACGCGAACCGCTATGTCACGCCATTTGGACACCTGCTGCGTTACACAAGTCTCGACGAACTGCCGCAGCTTTGGAACATCCTCAAAGGCGATATGAGCTTCATCGGCCCTCGTCCTGTGGTGCTTGCCGAAGTAGAACTGCTGCTGAAGCGGAAGCGACTGCGCGCCGATCAGGTGCGCCCCGGTTTGACGGGACTGGCGCAGGTACGCGGGCGGGACGACGTGGATATTCAGCACAAAGCCCGTTACGACGCGTATTATATCGATCATTTTTCATTTTGGCTCGACGTCAAAATCTTGATCCAAACGGTTTTCTGCCTGGTCACCCACCGCGGTCTGCATGAATCGCGTCCGGAAGACAGCGACAATACCGACCAAAAAACGAGTTGAGAAGGATCTTCTCAACTCGTTTTCGATGGATCACATGCTATTGCTTTGCAGCATCTAAAAAAATCATATTGGGATAAATGGCGACCAATCGTTCGTCCGGAAAGCGATCGTCCAATGTGCGCTGTACGACGTTCGTCGCCGGAACACCGTGGCG
>JAFTBJ010000117.1 GCA_017455295.1 Clostridia bacterium | reverse complement strand
GATGGTCTCCATATAGTTGATGACGTCGCGAATCGTCATACAATTATCCCTCCTCACACAGGCGGGCGGCCAGTTGCTCATAGCCCGCTGCGGTTTCTTCCTGTCCGGTTCGGCGCGCCCCTTCCGCTTTTTGCAACAGGCGGCGCGCTTCTTTTGCGAAAAACGGACGGCCTTCTTCGGTGGTCAAGCCGCCGCGATAAAAGGCGAGTTCATCGGATGGCGGCGCGGCGGCCGCAAAATGCGTCCGCATCGCAACATACAGATGCCGTCCGTCCTCAATCACATGTTCTTCATCAATCATAAAGCCGGCGGTCAGCAGATACCGGTGCAGCGTTTCCACACGGCTCATCGGCTGCAGCAGCAACCGGCCGTCGGCGCTCTCGTCCCGCACCCAGGAGGCCGCCTGCAAAATGGATACAATCGTCTCGCCGCCCATACCGGCGATCACGATATCGGCGGCTTCCCACGGCTGCAATGTGGACAGGCCGTCGCCGATCCGCACATCGATGCGGTCGTGAAGTCCCGCCGCTTCCACCGTACGCCGCGCGGCCGCCGCCGGCCCTTCCCCAATATCCGAGGCGATCGCCCGCGCACAGCGGCCGGTCTGCACGAGATGTACCGGCAAGTAGGCGTGATCGGTGCCGATGTCGGCCACGACGCCGCCCGGCCGCACCATCGCCGCTATACAGGATAATCTCGCGTCCATATGCATTCCCTCCCCGGGCGATGTGTCAATAGCGAAAGCGCCAGATACAATCGGTGCGATGCAGGCCGTCGCTGTACTTTTCGGCGCCGGATTCAAAGAGGATCCGCACGTTGCCGGGTTCGTCCAGCGTGATGCCTTCCGCCATCGGCAGCGCCGTCACCGTTTTGGCGGGCGACATCAGCACAAAGCATGGCACCGCCGTTCCGTTCAAAGTGATCGTCGTATCGGCAGAGCCGTAAATATTCAGTGAATAGCACTGCAAAGTCGAGTCGTTTTTGCGTCCCCACGACTGGCTGAGGATCACCTTCCGGTTTTTCGTGTCATACACCATCCCCTGCACCTTTTGCGGCGCGGCAAGCACCACGTCCGGGGTCGCATACGATTGCCCGCTTGCGGGAGTCAATCGCTGTTCGTTACGAGTACGCATATCATAGCCGACAATATATGAGCCGTATTGCTCGCTGCCCGCCGGAGTGGTGTAGTTGATCTCCCGTGTCAAGTCATACCCGGCGCTCGGCAGATAGAAATTGCCTATCCAGAGATAGCCGCCATAGTAGCTCAAAAAGCTGGTGGTGACCGGCACTTCATACACCTTCGGAACGGTGACGGTTTGTGTTCCAACCGTCACGAGGCTGGCAAGCGGGATCGCCGCCACGCGATAAGCCGTACTGCTGTCAAAGGATACAAACAGCGTCGTGTCGGTGACCGCCAAGCCGCCGAGATGCTTCTTACACATCGAGCCATCTTCGTTGCGCAGGAGATACTCCGCTCGGAACCGGCCGAACACGTCATACACCGTGATGGCCGAGCAACCGTTGTTGCTCGAATAGGCCGACACATAGGTCAGATTCGTCGTTTGGCTTTGCGTGAGCCCCTGCGGCACCATAGAGTTTGTCAAGCCCGCTACCCGTGTGCCGCGCTGCGCCGCCGAAAGAAACGTTTGATACTTCGATTCGGATAGGTAAGTTTCGGTCGCGATGACTTGTTCCTGCGTAAAGGTCATCTCTTCGGACGCGATTACCCTTGCGAGCATCAGGCGCACGTCGGTGGTGTTGATCACCCAATCGGTCACGAGATCCGATGCGGCCTGCTGCGCCTCACTCAAATCCGAAGCGCCGATGCAGGATTTCAGCAGCATGCGCGTATCAACAGTGGTGATCGTACCGCTGCCATCCAGATCGCCCCGCACGACCGCCGTATACGTTTCGGAGGTAGAACCGTTTGCGAATTTCACGCTGTCCCCTGTTCCGATATACGCGCTGCCCGTTTTTTTGACGGTCACGCCGGTCGTATCGAATTGGCGGCGGGCGTTTTGGCAAAATTCACCCACCGTATGATGGATCGGGACGGCGCGGATCATGTGGCCGTCCAGTTGATAGACCGTGTCGGGATAGGCTTTGACAAACCACTGCCCGTTTCCCATGACGCACCGTTTGACTGTGATGGTGCCCGGCGCTTTGGAAATAAAGATGATGGAATTGATCGCCGCGTCGGAGGGCAGAGAGCCGCCGTTCCAGGTATAGACGTCGGTGATGGGAAGTGTGACCTGATGAAGCCCTGCCGGCAGCGGATCGGAGGCGCTGGTGCTGCCTTCAAATTCATAGCAAAAATTCCTGGACGCATAGATCCAGCGATCGTTTGCTTTATCATGAAACACGATGTCAAACGGCACCGTCGCG
>JAFTBJ010000116.1 GCA_017455295.1 Clostridia bacterium | reverse complement strand
TAAAATTCGGTATCTGTTTGGTTTTCCCTATATTGTGAGGCAAACCTTGAACAGACCCAGAACCGCAAAAACGCCACCTTGGATTCCTCCAAGATGGCGTTTTTGTAATGGTATCAGCAGAACCTCACCTTCACGGCAAAACCGCCATTGAAGAAGTAAATGTTCGCCTGTATACCGTTTGGTGGAGGCGACGGGAGTCGAACCCGTGTCCGAAAATCACTTCCCACAGCTTTCTCCGAGCGCAGTCGGTCTTTTGAAATTCCCTCATCCGAGCGCCGTCCGACAGGCTCTTGGTTTACGGTAGCCGCCCCGTCATGACGAAGGCAGCGGCACGCCTCCGTTCACGTTCACCGCTAATCGACGCTCCGCTCCGGGCCGCGGTACTCCCGGGCAGAACGCGCAGCCTTAATTAGGCCGCGAGAGCAACAGTATCGTTGTCCTTTAATTTTAAAAAGGTGTCAGGTTTTAGAGCGGTCCTGCCCCGCTGCTCGCTTACCATGCGTCACAATCCCCGTCGAAACCTTTACGCCCCCCTATTGATTGTGTGCCCTTTATTATAATGCCCGGGCACACTCTTGTCAATGCCGTAAGAAAAATATTTGCGTATGCGGCCAAAATATGATACAATATTTTATATATGAAAAGGGGCGATGTTTAGTATGTGGAACGGAAAAATGAAAGCATTGACCTTCAGTTATGACGACGGGGTGACGCAGGATCGGCATCTGGTCGAAATCTTCAACCGCTACGGGCTGCACGGCACCTTCAATTTGAATTCCGGCCTCCTCAAAGAGGGCGAGGGCTGGTTCGACGTCGAGTGGCAGCGTCGCATCACGCATGTCGACAGCAGCGAAGTGAAGGCGCTGTATCGCGGCCACGAGATCGCGGTACATTCGAAAACGCACGCGAACCTCGGCACCGTGGACGATATCCATCTGCACGAAGAGATCTTTGACGACAAAGCGGCGCTCGAGGCGCTGCTCGGGTATGAGATCGTCGGCATGGCCTACCCTTACGGCACGGTGGACGACCGCGTGGTCGCCATGGTGCGCGATGCCGGGATCAAATATGCCCGCCGCACCGATCCGTCGCACAACTTCGAGTTTCCCGCCGAGCCGCTTTTGTGGCATCACACCTGCCACCACGCGGTGGACAATCTGTTCGACCACGCCAAAGCGTTCTTGGATCTGGAACCCGACAAACCGCAGATCTTCTCCATTTGGGGACACAGCTACGAATTTGACGTCCGGGGCGACTGGGATCGGTTTGAGCGGTTTTGCGAGATGATGGCGGGTCGCGACGACATCGCCTATGTAACTAACAGGGAGGCACTTCACGTATGATCGCCGACGAGATACAAAAACGGCGTACCTTTGCGATTATCTCGCACCCGGACGCCGGTAAAACGACGCTGACCGAAAAGCTGCTGCTGTACGGCGGCGCGATTCAGACCGCCGGTATGGTCAAGGGCAAGCGGTCGATGAAGCACGCCGTCTCCGACTGGATGGAGATTGAAAAGCAGCGCGGCATCTCGGTGACGTCGTCTGTGCTGCAATTTGAATACGGCGGGTGCTGCATCAACATTCTTGACACCCCCGGCCACGAAGATTTTTCGGAAGACACCTACCGCACGCTGATGGCGGCGGATTCGGCCGTCATGGTGATCGACGCGTCCAAGGGCGTCGAACGGCAGACTAAAAAGCTCTTTAAGGTCTGCGTGATGCGGCACATCCCGATTTTCACCTTCATCAACAAGATGGATCGCGAGGCGCGGGATCCGTTCGACTTGATGGAAGAGATCGAGCAGGTGCTCGGCATCGAGACCTGTCCCGTCAACTGGCCGATGGGTTCGGGGCGCGACTTCCGCGGGGTGTATGACCGCCGTGAAAAGCAGCTCCTTACCTTCACGGCGGACGGCAACGGCTCGCACGAAGCGACCGCAACCGCGATGGATATGCGCGACCCGCGCCTGGACGAGATGATCGGCACCGACGCGGCGTCGCAGCTGCGGGATGACGTGGAATTGCTCGACGGCGCGGGCAGCGAGCTCGACCTCGATCGTGTGCAAAAAGGCGAACTGTCCCCTGTTTTCTTCGGTTCGGCACTCACCAATTTCGGCGTGGAACCGTTCTTGAAAAACTTTTTGCAAATGACCATGCCGCCCCGCCCCCGCATGGCGGACGGCAAGGAGATCGACCCGGTGGAAACGCCGTTCTCGGCGTTTGTGTTCAAGATTCAGGCGAACATGAACAAAGCCCACCGCGACCGCATCGCGTTCATGCGCATCTGCTCAGGTAAATTCGAAAAAGGCATGGACGTGCTACACGTCCAAAGCGGCAAAAAAATGCGGCTGTCTCAGCCGCAGCAGATGATGGCGCAGGACAGAGAGATCATCGACGAAGCGTATGCGGGCGACATCATGGGCGTGTTCGATCCGGGCGTGTTCTCGATCGGCGACACGGTGTGCGACCCTTCCTGCCGCTTTGCGTATGAAGGCATCCCGACCTTTGAGCCGGAGATTTTCCGACTGGTGCGTCAAATCGACACGATGAAGCGCAAGCAATTCGTCAAAGGCATGACCCAGATCGCGCAGGAAGGCGCGATCCAGATCTTCCAGCTGCCGGGCGGCGGCATGGAAGAGGTCATCGTCGGCGTGGTCGGCACGCTGCAATTCGACGTGCTGGAGCATCGGTTGAACACGGAATACAACGTGCAGGTGCGAATGGATCCGCTGCCGTATCAATCGGTGCGCTGGATCGAAAGCGAGGTCACCGACCCGAAAACGCTCGATTTGACGTCCGACACGAAATATGCGCAGGATATGCGCGGGCGGCCGCTTCTGCTGTTCTCGAGCGAGTGGAACATCCGCTGGGCGGAAGACCACAACAAAGGATTGCAGCTCGCAGATTTTGCGCGATCATGACGCGACGGATTGAAAAAATCGGCACTTGCGCATAACGATTGGATTTTCGACACACACTCCTTGCAAAAGGAGTGTGTGTTTTTATGATCGAATCGGATACCATCAAATTGCTGCGAGAATGCGACGCCGGAGCAAAAATGGGGATCACCTCCATCAAAGAGGTGCTCGACTGCGTGAAATCGGAGGCGTTTCGCAGCATTCTGCAGAACAGCAAACGGGATCACGAGGAGCTTGCCGACGAGATCGAGCAGGAATTGCGCCGGTTTCAAGATGAAGGCAAAGATCCCAACCCGTTTGTGGAAGCGATGGCCTCCATCAAAACCAACGTGATGATCGGCCTGCACGACGACGACAACACCATCGCCGACCTGATGACGGATGGCTGCAACATGGGGGTCAAATCCTTGAACCGCTATCTCAATCAATACAAAGCGGCGGACGAAAAAGCCAAGGATATCGCGAAACGCTTGATCCATCTGGAAGAAGGCCTCGCCATTGATATGCGGGATTTTTTGTGAGATGCCGCACCATCTTGCGGCGGCTTTGTAGGGGACGATTCCATATCGTCCCGCCGTTTGCCCCTCTCCGTCACGGCTTACGCCGTGCCACCTCTCCCCACCGCGTGGGGCGAGGCAAGAATCCCTGCGCCACCGGAGGCGGATGAAGCGCGCGTATGCCTTCTCCTCAAGGGAACGGGGGCTACGCGCGCCCAGTGGGCGCTGAAGCGAGCAATAAAGAGCAGCGTGCCTCACGGCGATTGGCAAGGCGTTTCTAATGCCGCCGACAGAGCCGATGTTGCAACAGGGAGAAGGCTTTCCAGCTGACACAAGTTTTGTGCAGTCATGCGGCGATAGCCGCGCCCCCGCCCTACGTTACCCCTATAATAAAAAACAAAACCTGTCGACGTGTTTTTCCACTCGGCAGGTTTTTATTTATTCATTTCTGGACGGTCGGTGCGCCCGAGCAGATAATCCACGCTGACGCCGTAATAATCGGCAAGGGCGATCAGGGTGGGCGTCGTCAATTCGATGACCCCGTTTTCATATTGCGAATAGGTGTTTTGCGAGACGTTCAAATATGCCGCGATCTCTTTTTGCCGTATATCGCGATCCTCCCGCAGATCGCGAATCCTGGGATATTTCACAGCCCCACCTCCCTTGTCTTTGATCCTATTATAAGTATCTGAATCGCAGATATTGACTTTTATCTGGAATTCAGATAAAATATGTGGTAAAGGAGGGGTATTTTATGAGAAAAGGAATTAAAAAATCGCTGTCACTGCTGCTCACGGCGGCGTTGCTGGTGGGAGTGATAGCATCGGTGGGGACCATATTGCCGGCGGCGGCATATTCCGGATCGGATTATACAAACAATTCGGCATTGGCTAATAAACTAACCAATGTGTTGAACGGCACGGTGAAACTATTTACTAATACAAGTGCTACATACGCTGTCGGTTCCAGATTGGATAACAGTTTTCAGTATGCTTGGACAGGCGGCAGCGGTTGGCAGTGTTATGCGTATGCTCAAGCCACATATTATTATCTCTTTAATGATTCCGTTGGGCACGGCAGCGGTAGTTATTCTAATTCCAAGGTTGTTTTAAGAAATCAAACCAGCTTATCCTACTCTGCCTTGATCAATGCAGGCGTCAGTTGTGGGGCATATATCCGAACCACAAACAATTCCGACGGATCATATAACGGGAATTACGGTCACTCCATGATTATTTTGACGTATGATACCAACGGGATCACCATTCTTGAAGGCAATGCTGATAATGCCGGATTGATTGCTTTAACCACATTTACATGGAGCAACTTTAACAGTTCCCGTGTCAATTCGTCGAGCGGGCGTGTTTCTCATATTGTAACGGCAAAAAATGGCACCGACCCAAGCGGATTATCCGGAGATAATCCAAACAATCTCTCTATACATAATCACGAAATCAAAACCATTACCACAAACAACGCTCTCATTGACATATGGGTATCCAATCCGACGGGAAAACAAATATGGTCGACCGGTATCTTTTTTGGATCGGACTCGGATCATATGCAACTGCTGGTTCTTTATGACCATATCGGCTGGACGGAGTTTTTCTGCGAATATGATTTGGCATCCATATATGGAGAGCTATCACCAGGAATAACATACTATTACAAATTTTTCGTGATTGAAGCAGAAGATTTTAGATACCATGAATCTGACATGTTTTCCTTTTCGACATACGGTATACCCAACATCGGATTTGGACACGTAACAGCAAGCGAAACCAACGGCATTGACTCGAAAATATCCTGTTGGGCATGGAATGACAATGGTTATACAATTTCCTCCTACGGCTTTTTCTTTGGAGAAACCATCACAGGGATGAATCGCTACACGGTTAATAATAATATTGCGTGGACAAATTTCTACACAGAAAAGAACGTGTCGGATTATGTGGGATTGTTGAAGCCAAATACGACCTATTATTATAGATTTTATGGGATAATCGACACAACCTATTACAGCGATATTTATTCTTTTACTACTACCAGCACCATACCGGAGGCAAGTTTGGACGTTAACGGATTGCTTGACGGAGAAAAGAGTGGTTGGATCGACAACTATGGAACATTCGACGTCTACATCAATGGCGAAAGGGTTGCTGACAATGTAAGTGATTATTGTCGCTCTCACCCTTACGGAACAACATTTACAATAACAGACATTCATGCATTAAAAGGTCACACGTTTGACGGCGTTGCTGAAGGAAGTCTATCCGGAACCATATCTAAAGATATCTCTATCCGCTTGCGATATTTTACAAATTCCAGCATCTTGACGATAGATCCTAACGGAGGCAACTGGAATAATTCCACCGAAACGCAATCTTTTAAACAACAGTATAATACGACGAAAAGTGTTCCTGTCCCCACGCGAGACGGTTATACATTTTTCGGATGGGATCGCATCAATAACAATGGAGAGATAACAACATTGACTGCCGATGCCATTTATACATACGGCGACAAGAATGATGTTGTCGATACACTCGTCGCACAATGGATATGTAGCGGCGACCTCGACGGTGACGGCGTCCTCAACATGAACGACGCGTTCACCCTCTATCGTGCGGCGTCAGGCCAGCTCACGTTAACCGACGAACAGGCGACACTTGCCGATATGGACGGCAGCGGCACGATCAACATGGCGGATGCATTTGCGCTCTATCGCCGAGTAAGCGGCAACACTTGATTTCGTTCATACCCATCTTCAACACACAAAAAGCAAGCCGCGGGGCTGATGCCCTGCGGCTTGCTTATATGTTTCGAACTTCTTATTCTTCGTCCCCGCCCTGCGGCTTGGCCGCGCCGTTGGAGCGGATCAGCTGACGCGCCTGACGCACTTCGTTCAAGCGAGCCATGATCGTTTCTTCTGTACGGCGCAGGAC
Organism: Clostridia bacterium; assembly: GCA_017455295.1. Classification (GTDB taxonomy): domain Bacteria; phylum Bacillota; class Clostridia; order Oscillospirales; family Acutalibacteraceae; genus RGIG1959. The sequence goes on along the minus strand of JAFTBJ010000116.1, from coordinate 4,363 downwards.
GTCCTCGGCAAAATCGCTCGCGCCACGGCACATCTCACGCGATTTCTGCTGCGCACGCGTCAGCATCTCTTCCGCACGCGCCGCCGCCTGCCGGGTGATCTCCTCTTGAGCGATCATCGCCTGAGCGCGCTCCTCCGCTTTGTGGATGATACCTTCCGCCTCGCGTTTCGCGTTGGCGACGATCTCGCTGCGATCTTCCACGATCGCTTTCGCCTGCCGCACTTCGGCCGGGAGACTCGCCCGGATATCGTCGACGATATCGCGCAGCTTGTCCGCTTCCACCATACATTTGCCGCCGGACAGCGGAACTCCCCAAGCTTTATCGATCATAGTATCGATCTGTTCAAGCAATTCTTCTACGTTCATTGTTCTCCGTCCTTTCGAAATTTATCTTCTACGTCCGGTAAAATGCAAGCCGGCACAAACGGCGCAATATCGCCGCCATACGCCGCCACCTGTTTTACCAGACTGGATGAAAGATACATCTTGTCCTCCGTCGCCGTGAGGAACACTGTTTCCAAACCGGGGTTCAAACGGCGGTTGGTGAGCGCCATTTGGAATTCATACTCAAAATCGGACACCGCGCGCAATCCCTTTACGATCGCGGTCGCGTGTTTCTCCCCCGCATAAGCGGCAAGCAGACCGTTGTGGCTGTCCACTTCGACATTCGGCAAATGCGTGACACAGCGGCGGATCATATCCACCCGCTCCGAAAGCGTAAACGCAGGATGCTTGTCCACATTGACCACCACCACCACGATCACGCGATCAAACAGCCGCGCCGCGCGCTCGATCACATCCAAATGGCCGTTTGTGACCGGGTCAAAACTGCCGGGGCAAATCGCCGTTTTCATTCGCTTTGTTCCTTTCCGCTTGGCTGGCGGTAAAACCACACGCGGGTTTTGCCGTAGCGGCGTTCTTTTTCGAGCACCAGCGTGCCCACCGCATCCGGCAAGGTCGTTTGATCGTCCGTCTCGCACACAGCGACGCCGCCCACCCGCAAAAAGCGGCTCACGGCCTCCAGTGCTCCGGGCAGCAGCCCGGCGCGATACGGCGGATCGAGAAATGCCAGATCAAATGGACGCATGTTGGCGTGGCAAAACGCGAATGCATCGGTCTTGCACACATCGGCCAGCGCATCCAGCCCGGTCAGCACGGCGTTTTGCCTCACGATCTCGCAGGCGTCGCGGTTCTCATCCACAAACACACAGCGGGCCGCACCGCGGCTGAGGGCTTCCAGTCCCATTTGCCCGGAACCGGCGAACAAATCCAGCACCTCGCGGCCCTCCATCTCGAACTGCAGGGCGCTGAACACCGATTCTTTCACACGTTCGGCGGTCGGCCTGGTCACGCCTTCACCGGGGAGCGTTTGCAAACGGCGTCCTTTTGCCTTGCCTGTGATGATGCGCATCATAGCGCTCCCGCCTTTCTGATGTATTATCCCATTTTTTTCGTCAACTGTCAAGCGTTTTGGATGGAAAAGGTTACAATTTTTTATCTTTTTCCAAACTGGCCGCGGCCGCACCCAGCACCGCGCTTTCAAAACCGGCCTGCTGCAGCGCTTTGACGCCTTCGATCGTGGTGCCGCCCGGCGAACAGACGCTGTCCGCCAGCACACGGGGATGCTCGCCGGTTTCCTGCATCAGCCGCGCCGCGCCCAGCACCGCCTGCCCGACGATCTTCAGTGCGGTTTCTTTCGGGATGCCACCCAGTACCCCCGCTTCGGACAGCGCGTCCATATATAAAAAGGTATAGGCAGGCGAACAGGACGCGAGCACCGAGAATATGCCGAATTGCGCTTCGGGGAGCGGCAGGACCGTGCCCACCGATTCAAACAGCCGGGCGACCAGTTCATAATCCGCCGCCGTCACCCACTCGTTGCCGCAATAGGCTGTGACCGCTTCGCCGATCTTGGCCGCGACGTTGGGCATCACCCGCACGATCGGCAGGCTGCCCCCGACGAAAGAGGCGATCTCGGTAAGCGTCTTGCCGGCAGCGATCGAGATCACCAGCGGATGGGAGGCGGCCAGCGCCTCCCGCAGCGGCGGAAGGGCGACCGGAAATACCTGCGGCTTGATGCAGATCACCAGCACGTCCGCTTTTTCCACAAGCTGTTCGGCGCTTTCGCACACCCAGCTTCCGCAGTCTTCAAACAGCGCCATCGCTTTGCTTTCATCCACGTCATAGACAAAAATGTCCGTGCCGACGCTGCCGGTTTCCGACAGGCCTCGCACAATGGCCGAAGCCATGTTGCCGGCACCCAAAAACCCGATGGTCATTGATCATCCCTCCGTTTCGATTCTTTTCGCCTTTCAGTATATCATAAAACGCGGCGTTTGTCACCCCTTTGTGCAAACCTCGGCGACATGTTTCTCCATCGATTTGTCAAATCCTTGTCTCTGCAACAAAAAATAAGAGACGCAAAAGCGTCTCTTATTTTTTGGCATGTAGACAGTAAAAAGATATCTTCGGTTTGCACCCGGTCAAATCCAATTCGATGGTTTTGATATGTTGCATCATGTAAGAAAATTAAAGATTGTTCTTCTTTGCCGTATTGACAGACGAAATTAGTATCCGTCGGATGGAACCGCAATCATGCAAAAGGGTGGATAGAATATCGGCGCTTATCAGTTCGGCTTTCTGTAATAACTCAAGCCAATACGCCGTTTCATAACATTCTTTTAAGACAATCTGCAGTTTGGAAATAAAATCTGCCCTGCTGTGCGCATAGTTTGCCTCTCGAATATTTGCACCGATACTTGTTGCGGATCGTTCCAATTGGTTGATAAGAGAATGATGCCTTTTTATTGAATCACACTGTTTCAGTACCTTAACGGCAAAATCCATGGATAATTCCGATAGTTTACTTTCAGCCACCATAATCACCTCAATGATATCGTGGCATAAAGAGTATATGCTTGCAATAGTGAAATCGCGGCGTTGCCGCGGTGAAATCAAAGTCTTCGCCTTTGGTGAAATCGTTCGCTTCGCTCACGGTGAAATGAAATCTACCCTTTACCCCGCGTAGCGGAATTTCACCTGCGAAGCAGATTTCGCCGACTGCGTCGATTTCACCCGTCCCCCGGGACGGATTTCGTTGAAAAAAGCACGCTCTCGCGTGCTTTTTTCATGGCAGAGGTATAAGGTGTTACTGCAAGGAGGCAGATGTGATCTCGTCTTTTGGTACATGTAAAACCACCGCTTGGGATCAACGCCACACCCTAAAAACGTCGCACTGCGACGTTTTCTTAACGGGCTTTCGAATCCTTTACCCTGTATCAAAAAACAAGCACCCGCTTGGCGGGGTGCAGAAGTATAACAACCTGTCAAGTCAAGGTCGTATTTGCTTCGCAAATCTCCACCTTAGAGACTTGACTGGTTGTTTTTTCGGGTTTAATTCCATTGTAAACCCGAAATAAGGATTCTTCGAATCCTTTACCCTGCAGCAAAAAATAAGAGACGCAAAAGCGTCTCTTATTTTTTGGCAGAGGTATAAGGATTCGAACCTTAAATAACGGAGTCAGAGTCCGGTGTGTTACCGTTACACTATACCTCTATATATTTTTGCAAGAGATACTATACCACATCTTCTCGAAATTATCAAGAGAAAATTTGCGTTTTGTTGAAAAATTCAAATGAGCAGAACACCTCGCCGCGCGGCATGGCTGTCGCCCGCCCGGTCAATCGGCCGGCACGTCGTTTGCATGGAGCGCCTTCAACACGGATTCGATAACCGGAAGCAGCGTTTCGGCGTCCTTCTCCGCGATTCCCCCGATAAGAAGCCGTAGCTTTTGCTGTGCGGATGTGGCATCCGGCTGTTCGGAATAAAAAATGGTATTGGCGTCGATCTTGAAAAATCGGATCAGCTCCAGCAAAATCTCAAATTTCGGGTTTCCGCGATGATTTTCAATGTTCAGCAGCGTCCGCACGTCGATATGCAGCGCCTCTGCGACCTGCATCTGCGTCAACCCCGCATGAACCCGCTCGCGCTTGATAATTTCGCCAAGCGAATACGAATAATCTTGCATGGCAATGCACCCCGTTTGTGTCATATGATCCATTTTTATTGTACCGTATTGACGACTTTTTTGCACTTTCGTTGTATTAAACATTCTATATGTATTGCATTACATATTGCGCTTGACTTTTTCATGCTGCATGCTTATAATGAACTTGAGCGGCGACACCGTCGATGCGACTTGCCGCAAGTGGCCATATTCTGCCATCTCGCAGCAATTCACTTGATATGCCGTCTTCTTTTTTGTATAATGCTTATAGGGTGTTTTCATTCTTCGTGTTTTTTGATTTTACCAGGAAAGGATGTTGTCCCATGACCAAACGCCTGCTGAAAGCGCTGGCTACC
>JAFTBJ010000115.1 GCA_017455295.1 Clostridia bacterium | reverse complement strand
TGAATTCCGTCATCTTGCCGAGGTTGACGAATTCGTAGCCGATGACCTGACCGTCCTCATCGAGCGCCATACGGGTGACGTAGCCTTCCGCCATCTCCAGATAGCGGGGGCCTTTCTCCAGCGTGCCGTACATGGTGCCGATCTGCGAGCGCAGGCCCTTTCCCAGATCCTCCAGACCGGCGCCGATGGCCAGTCCGCCCTCGGAGAACGCGCTCTGCGTGCGGCCATAGGCGATCTGCAGGAACAGCTCACGCATCGCCGTGTTGATCGCGTCGCACACGAGGTCGGTGTTGAGCGCTTCGAGTACGGTCAGGCCGGGCAGGATCTCCGCCGCCATCGCTGCTGAATGGGTCATGCCGGAGCAGCCGATGGTCTCCACCAGCGCTTCCTGGATGATGCCGTCTTTGACGTTCAGGGACAATTTGCAACCACCCTGCTGCGGGGCGCACCAGCCAATGCCGTGCGTGTAGCCCGAAATATCGCTCACTTCGCGGGATTTGACCCACTTTGCTTCTTCCGGGATCGGCGCCGCACCGTGATGCACGCCCTGATGCACAGGGCACATCTCTTTTACTTCTGCCGAATAGATCATGTGATAGACCTCCTCTTGGAATTTTTGAAAACCGGTAGACGGCCGCGTGTTGCCCGGCGGCCGCGTTCAATAAAAGTATACTATTTTTTTGAGCTTTTGTAAAGCAAAAGATAATGGAAAGATAAAATTATAATTAAAAAAACAGAGCATCCGACAGCTATTGTCGAACGCCCTGCTGTATTTTGTCAAATCTCCATCAGTTTGCCGCCCTGCCGACGGGACTCGTCCGCCGCAAACACCATCAAATGGCTTTGGACGGAAAGGTCGATGTTGGTCTTCATATCGGTGGCGACGCCTTCGATCACGTCAAAGAGGCCGCTCATCATGCGGTGATCGCCGCCGCCGTGGCCGTCGAGGTCGTCGGTCATCGCTTTGATGTCGATCTCATACGGTTCGCCGCCAAACGGCATCACGCGAATGAGCTCGGTGCCCATATCCGCGTCGATCTGGCCTTTGGTGCCCATCAGCTTGATCTCGCGGGAGGTCTTTTCGGTGAACGCGGTCATGGTAAAGACGCAGGTCACGTTGTCTTCAAATTCCATGTTGACCGTCTGATGGTCGACCGCGTTGTTGTCACAATGGTACACACAGCGGCCGTAAGGGCCGGTGCGGATCGCGTCCATCACGCTCTCCACCGTCGGGACGGGAGTGAGCACATCGGTTGGCCAGGTGACGCAGCCGTGTTCGACACCGGTGCCGGGGTTATGGACATAGATCTTTTCCGCGTCATAGGGGCAGCTGTCCTTGACGGCGCAGCCGTCGAGGCAGCGCAGCGCCGCTCCCGCGGGCGCTTTTTCCGGACGGAATTCATGCAACCCGCCGAACGAGGAAACCTTCAGGCAGCGCTTGCCGATCAGGAACGAGAGGATATCCATATCGTGGCAGCTCTTTTGCAGCAGCATCGAGCTGTCCCCCTCGTGATACCGCCAGTTGCCGCGCACAAAGCTGTGCGCCTGGTGCCAGTAGCCGACCTGTTCGATTGCCTGCACCGTCATGACGTCGCCGATCGCGCCGTCATCCAGCAGCTTTTTGAGGGTGGTATAAAACGGGGTGTACCGCAGCACATGGCAGACAGCGACGGTGCGCCCGGTCTCGTGCGCTTTGGCTTGAATGGCCAGTACGTCCGCTTTGGTGATCGCGATGGGCTTTTCGAGCAGCAAATCATACCCGCGCTCCATCGCGGGGATCGCAATCTCAATATGCGTCGCGTCGGGGGTCGCGATGATGCAGACGTCCGCGAGTTTCGGCTCGCTCAAAAGCTCGTCCGCCGTCGCAAAGCAGCGATTATCCGGCAGGTCGTATTCCGCCTGCGCGAGCTTCCGGCGATCTTCACGGGGCTCCGCGATCGCGACGATCTTCATCCGCTCCGGGAATTTTTTTTGGTAGGTGGCATAGGTGTCGCCGCCGCGCGAGCCGACGCCGATGATGGCAACGGTGAACTGCTTCATAAACAAGTGCACTCCTTAAACGTTTTGGTTTGATGGTTTCATTATGGGGCTGTGCCCTCTAAAAAACAAGACACATTCGGTCAAAAAAGTTACACCTTTGCTTTTTTGCCGATGTGGATGATGCGCAGGATGACAGGGCTGAGCACGATGTTGAACAGCATCTCAAACAGGAAGTTCAGCCCGATCATGAAGAAGAGGATATACTCGAGCGAGCTGCCGACAAAGCCTTCCGTCCCTTGAGCCCATTGTTCGATGGTGTCCATAAAGAACAATTCGCAGCCCATCACAAAGATGCCGGTGTTGACGATCGGGCAGATGATGGCGGCGGAGATAACCGCAACGTATCGATTTCGTTCTTCAAGCAGTTGATAGATCAGTCCCGCGCACATCCCGGCCACCGTGCCTTTGACTAGCACCGTGGCGATGGTACCCCAGAAGTTGATCGTCAAAAATGGCGCGGCGTCGCCGGAAAGCAGCACCACGGCGCCGAACACAAAGCCGAGCCACGCGCCGCCGATCCAGCCGTAAAGCGCGGCACCGACCACAATGGGGATGAGCACCAGCGAGACCGAAAACGGCCCGAATTTGATGAAGGAGCCGAGCAACTGCAGCACGATGACGATGGCGGTAAACAGCCCGAGACCAACCAGCTTGCGGATGTTGAACGAAGATTTCATACTCTTACCTCCTGCTATTCCGTGTTTTGGATACAGCGTGTGATGAAGATGATATGCCACTTGAAGAGCGGTGTTGCCGGATGCCTGAAACGCTGTTTTGGCTGCTTCGGCGGGGCGTTGCTCCTCAAGGAACAAGACGCATTATTGATTTTTCATCCAGATCAGCCGCAGCCCTTCGAGCAGCAGTTGACCGTCATAAATGGTTTTGTGTCGACAATGGGGACAAATCTCTTTGGAAAGCCCGCCGGTCATAATCACCGGCGCGTCCGCCACCCCGAGCTCGTCGAGGATGCGGTCGGTCATGCCGTCGATCATGGCGGCGTTCCCGAACACCGCGCCCGACTGCATGGAGGCGACCGTGTTGGGACCGATCACTTTCGCGGGCGCTTCGAGGCGAATGTTCGGCAGCAGCGAGGTATGCGCCGCCAAGGATTCATACGCGGTATAGACACCGGCCATGATGGCGCCGCCGCGGAAGTCGCCGTTTTTGTCCACGGCAAACACGGTGGTCGCCGTGCCGAGATCCCAAATGATGCAGGGGGCGCCGTAATGCTCCACGGCGGCGACCGCGCCGACCAGCAGATCAGCGCCGAGCTGCGCCGGGTTGTCGATGCGGATGTTCAGCCCGGTTTTGATGCCGGGACCGACAAACAGCGGGTCGATTCCGGTCACCTGCTTGACCGCCGCGATCATCGCGTGATCGAGCGACGGCACCACCGAGCTGACAATTGCGCCGTCAAATGCGGCGCCTGTGGTGCCTTTGAGCTGCAACAGCGCCGACAGCTCAACAGCGTATTGATCGCCGGTTTTGGCGCGGTCGGTCGCGATGCGCGCTTCAAAGCACAGCTGATCGCTGTCATACACGCCGACGGTGATGTGGGTGTTGCCCATATCGAGCACCAGCAGCATCCCGGATCCCTCCTAAAAAGCAAAACATTCTATAATCCAGTATAGCAAAAAATTTCGCACGATGCAAGAAAATTTGTACATAACCGGAAAAATATGGTATACTGAGGATGATATTCCAAATAGGAGGCAATCGATATGCAGAGTGTATACGAATTTTTGAAGGCATGCGGCACCTATTATCTTGCGACCATGGAGGAGGATCAGCCGCGGGTGCGGCCGTTTGGCACGGTGGATCTCTTTGAAGGGAAGCTGTACATCCAAACCGGCAAGGTTAAAGCGGTCTCCCGGCAGATCGCGAAAAACCCCAAGGTGGAGCTTTGCGCGTTCCGGGACGGCACCTGGCTGCGCCTTGCGGGTGAACTGGTGCGGGACGACCGACTGGAAGCGAAAGCTCATATGCTTGATAACTACCCCGAGTTGAAAGGTATGTATGCCGCCGAGGATGACAACACCGAGGTGCTGTATTTCCAAAACGCCACGGCGACCTTTTCGTCCTTTACCGCACCACCCAAAACGATTACATTTTGAAAAGCCAACAAAAAGCACGGCTCGCGTCAATGCCGTTACGCGAGCCGTGCTTTTTGTTGTTATGTGGTGGCATCGAGCCACGCTTTATAATCGGAGTAAAGCTGCTCCGCGGTACCTTCCTGTCCCGCATGGGCGATGCCGCCCGGCTTGGTCATCATGCCTTGATAGGAATAGATGATCAGCTTGTCGACAAAGGGGCTGATCGCTTCCATCTGCGCTTTGACGCGCTCCCAGGGAGCGGGGAGGAGGCCGCTTTTGTACACTTGCCCCTCAAAACAGAAGGTCTCCATATCCGCCCAAAGTGCCGCTCGCCCCGCCTTGTCGTGCACGCGGCGCAGGTTTTCATAAAACGCCGCTTCTTCGTCGACACGCGTCTTTTGCACGCCCACTTCATCCTGATAGGCGATGATGTCGAGGTCGAGCTGTTCAAGCTGCCGCACATAGTTGTCATTGAATTTGACAAGCCGTGTGCCGTAAGGCGCGATGATGGTTTTATTTTTGGGATTCAACCGCCGCGCTTCGGCGGAGATCAGGTTCACATAATCAATAAACCGGGGATCAAATTCTTCGCGGATGCACCACTCGTCCGGCAGATACCAGCCTTCAATGCAGGGGTGATGCCCGTATTGCCCGCTGATCTCGTTCATCGCTTGAAGCGATCGGCCGATCGCTTCATGATCGATTTGGTCATACCGATCAAGCCAGCAGCCGTAAAATCCGACCGAGAGAAACACCCGCTGTCCCGTCTTGTCCGCTTCATCAAGTAGAACCTCCAGCACATTCGGGCAGGCGAGGTACTCGGCATAAGGATGAATTTTCGAGGGGTAATAGCTTCTCTCACGCAGCGCCGTTGCAAGCAGCACGAGGGTATCCATCCCGAGCTCCGCCGTTTCGCGCACTTTGGCGCGCCATTGTTCTTCGGAGAAGGCAAACATCGCCTCGTTGTAAAACTTGCCCTCGGCGCGGTTGTGATGCTCAAACTCAAAAAACGTCCCGGTGATGGGTTTTGTCATGGCAAAACGCCCCTTTATTTTGTGCTGTCCAGCCAGGCCTTGTAATCGGTATACAGCTTTTCCGCCGTGCCGTCCTGTCCCGCGCGGGCGATGCCGCCGGGCTTCGTCATCATACCCTCATAGGCATAGATGATGATCTTGTCGACAAACGGGCTGATCGCTTCCATCTGCGCTTTCACGCGCTCCCACGGAGCGGGGAGAAGGGCGCTTTTGTAAACCGTGCCCTCAAAGGCGAACACTTCCATATCCGCCCAAAGCGCCGCCCGGCCCGCCTTGTCGTGCGCGCGGCGCAGCCCCTCATAAAACGCGGCTTCTTCTTCGACGAGCGTCTTTTGCACGCCGACCCCGTCCTGATAGGCGATCACGTCGAGATCGAGCTGCTCAAGCTGTCCCACATATTTATCGTCCGGTTTCAAAAGACGGGTGCCGTAAGGTCCGATGATCGTCTTGTTTTTCTTGTTCAGCTTGCGCGCTTCGGCGGCGATCAGGTTGATATACCGCATAAAGCGAATATCAAAATGTCCGCGGATGCACCATTCGTCCGGCATATACCAGCCTTCGATGCTCTTGTGATGACCGTATTTCTCGGTGATTTCGTTCATCGCTTTGAGCGTGCGGTTGAGCACCTCGGGGCTCGTTGTGTTGGTGCGGGGATGGATCCAGTTGCCGTAAAACCCGGCGGAGAGATACACCCGCTGTCCCGTCTTATCCGCTTCGTCGAGCAGCACTTCCAAAATATCCGGGCAGCCGAGATGATCGGCATAGGGGTAGGTGTCGGTCCGATAATAGCTTTTGTAATACAGCGCCGTCGCCATCAGCACGAGGGTGTCCATGCCGAGCTCCGCCGTCTCGCGGATTTTTGCGCGCCATTGCCCTTCGGTGAAGGAGAAGAGCGCGTTGTTATAGTATTTGCCCTCGGCGCGGTTGTGATGCTCAAACTCAAAAAAGGTACCGGTAATGGGTTTCATGAGGCAAGGACTCCTTTATTCTTTACATATTGTCGACGGCTTCGATGCCGAGGATGTCGAGATGGGCGAGCAGCACCTGCCGCGTAAGGCGGCACAGCGCGATACGCGCGGCTTTTTTCGCCGCGTCCGGTTCGGACGCGATCTTGTGGTCGTGATAAAACCGCGAGAAGATAGAGGCGATGTGATAGGCGTTTTCGCAGATCAGGTTGGGCGCCTGCTCGGCAAGCGCTTTGCCGAATGCTTCCGGGGTTAAGAGCAACGCGAGCAGCAGCTCCCGCTCCACGTCGCTATAGACGGCGAGCGGCGCGGGGGAAATGTCACCCGCTTTTTTGAGCACCGAGTTGATGCGCGTCACGGTGTAGAGGAGATAGGTGCCGGTCTTGCCCTCAAATGACAGGAACTTGTCCATATCGAAGATATAATCCTTGGCACGGTGGTTGATCAAGTCGCCAAACTTGATGGCGGCCATCCCCACCTTTTCGGCGACGGCGCGCTTGTCCGCTTCCGACAGGGAGTTGAGATAGTCGGACGTTTTCAGCTTATCCATCGCGGCGTCGGTCACCGTTTCGAGCAGGGTCGAGAGCTGCATCACACCGCCGTCGCGGGTCTTGAACGGTTTGCCGTCCGCCCCGTTGATGGTGCCGAAGCCGAGATGCTGCAGATCGGTGCTTGCGGGGACAAGGCCCGCTTTCCGCGCACAGCGGAACACTTGATCGAAATGCAGGCTTTGGCGCTTATCGACAACATACCAGATCTTGTCCGGCTGAAAATCCCGCTGCCGCTGAATAATGGTTGCGAGATCGGTTGTCGCATAGAGGCTTGATCCATCCGCCTTTTTGATGAGAATGGGCGGCATGGGCGCCGTGTCGCTGTCTTCCGCGAGATCGACGATCTGCGCGCCGTTGCTCTCGTGCAGCAGCGACTGATTTTTCAGTGTGTCGAGCAGCTCGCCGACGTATTTTTCCGCGTCGCTCTCGCCGTACCAGAGTTCAAAATGCACCGAAAGTTTGTCGTAGTTTTGTTTGAGATCGGCGACCGATACTCGCAGAATCTCGTTCCACAGCGCGAGATACCCCGGCTTGCCGTTTTGCAGATCAAAGGTGGCCTTCATCGCCGCCGCCTTAAACTCGGCGTCCTCTTTGGAGCGGGCGCTCGCAAAGGGATAGATTTCCTGCAAAAGCTCCACGGTGAGAGCGGGGATGGCGTCTTTGTCGGGATCGAAGCTGTCTGCAAAGCACGCCCAATCGGGATGACGGCTGCAAAGCTCCGCGATCACAAGCCCGATCTGCAATCCCCAGTCGCCGAGATGGATGTCGCCGATGGCATGGTAGCCGGAAGCGGCGACCAGCCGTTTGATCGCTTCGCCGATGATGGCGGGGCGCAGATGCCCAATATGAAGCGGCTTTGCGACATTCGGCCCGCCGTAATCCACCACGACATTTTTGCCGCCGCCGACCTGTTCGATCAGCGGGCGAACGCCGTTTTGCAGTTCATCGGCAAGCGAGGCGAGCGCATCGTCGGCAAGCGTCAAATTCAAAAAGCCCGGCATCGCAACTTCCGCTTTTTCAAAAAGCGGGTTTTTAGAAAGCTTGTCCGCCACGTCGCCGGCAATCTTCGCCGGGGCTTTGTGGTAGAGTTTTGCGCCGCCGAACGCGCCGTTGCATTGGAACTGGCACAGATCGAGGCGATCCGAGAGGGTGACGACGCCGAGCGAACGGTCGTAGCCACAGGCTTCAAACGCCTCGGATACGATTGCGGTCAGCGTATCGGTGATGGTCATAAGGGATCACATCCTTCAAAAGGTGATGGTCATATCGCGCATGGATTGTTCCTCGTCTGCCAGATACAGACGATACACCAGATGCAGCTTGCCGTGACCGAAAACGGTCAGGACACTGTCGAGCGCTTCGGTATAAACGGCGAGGGGCAGCGAGCCGTACGGCGTGTCATAGCGGCCGTCCCGCCGCTTTCCCGGCTCAAAAATGAGCTCCGAAAAGACGTCTTTATCGCTTCGCCTGACCGTGACGGTGCTGCCGTCAAAGACGACAGCCGTGTGTGCGCCGTCTAAGAAAAATCGCAGGGTGTGGATGTTGTTTTCACAAGCGTAGTCACCGCCTGCGGATTGTGTGGTTTCATTTGTTTCGTGGTTTGCCGTTTCGCGGGTGCAGAGGGTTACCGTTACGTCCATATCACGCCTCCGTGTCGGACAGCCGCGCGATATCCACCGTCTCCACGTTGGCACGGATCGGGCGGCCGAGGAACATTTCTGCGATATCGGCAAAGCCCTGCGGCCGGTCGCTGACGAAGAAGCGGCATTCGCCGTCGCCGTCCGCGGTGAGCGCGTCACCCGCTTCGAGCATTTTATGCGCCGCGATGGCGGTTTCCCGCCCGGCGTCGATCAACGTCACGCCGTCGCCGAGGATCTCGGCAAAAATGGGGGAAAGCAGCGGAAAATGCGTGCAGCCCATGATGAGCGTGTCAACCTGCTGGTCTTTGAGTGGCTGCAAATACCGCTTCGCGATCGCGATGGCCACCTCATCTTGCGGGTCGATCCAGCCGTTTTCCACCAGCGGCACAAACAGCGGGCACGCCTGCGAGAACACCTGCGCTTGCGGCGCGCGGGCGCGAATCGCCTTGCCGAATGCGTCGGTGCTGACGGTGGCGGCGGTGCCGATCACGCCGATTTTGCCGCTTTTGGTTGCGGCGGCCGCCGCGGCTCCCGTCGCATCCACCACGCCGAGTGCGGGCAGCGGCAGCGCCTTCAGCACATGCGGCGCAACGGAACTGGCCGTGCCGCAGGCGGCGATAATCATTTTTACATCAAAACGCCTCAGAAAGGCGCAGTCTTCCGCCGTATAACGGGAGATGACGTCGCAGCCGCGGGTGCCGTATGGCACGCGGCCGGTATCGCCGAAATAGACGATCCGCTCTTTCGGCAGCTCTTTGATGCGCTGGCGCACGACGGTGAGGCCACCGAGCCCCGAATCAAAGACGCCGATCGGTCGATTATCCATGAGAAGCCCTCTTTCCTTAGTCGTCGTCCAGCTTGAGCACCGCCATAAAGGCTTCCTGCGGCACTTCCACCGAACCGAGCTGCCGCATCCGTTTCTTGCCTTCCTTTTGCTTTTCCAGCAGCTT
>JAFTBJ010000114.1 GCA_017455295.1 Clostridia bacterium | reverse complement strand
CCCGCACCTTCTTTCTGTATGGACAGAAAGAAGGCAAAGAGCCACCAAGGAAAACCCTTTCGATGGGTTTTTCCTGTTGCAACATCGGCTCTGTCTTCCTTCGCTCATCGATCAGTCGCCACTCGCCGTGTTGCTGCCACTCCTTATTGCTCGCTTCATCGCCCACCGGGCGCGCTCGCAAACGTCCCCTTTGGAAACCTTTCCTAAACGAGACCGCCGCCGGGAGTTTAGTGATGGTTTTGGTTGTCTGCCCAAATTATTCTATGCGCGCAGGGCGGAGCGAGGCTTCCGCCGCAAGGTTTTCTCTAAGAGCTGTAAGTCTGCAGTCGGGAGATGAGTGCGAATATTAAATGGAGTGTTGCCACGCGTTGTGTTCATTCATCATAACTTGCGATTGCTCACAACAAATGAGATATAGACACGATTGTACTTTTTTTGTAAAATTAAGAAAAGGATGTGATGGAAGTGGAGATAACATTTGCTGCAAATTTAAAACGATTTCGCCATACAAAAGGATATACACAGAAATATGTTGCGGAACAACTCGGTGTGACAATGCAAACGGTATCTCGTTGGGAAACCGGCATCACATTTCCCGACGTAATGTTGCTGCCTGCTATTGCAGAGATCTATGGGGTAATGGTAGATGATTTGTATAAACCGGCTTCTGTGGTATATGAAAACTATGCACAACGGTTGGCGTCGATTTATGAAGTTGATCGCACTCCTGAAAATTTTTCAAAAGCCGAACGGGAGTTTAAAAAACAGTTTCAAAGCGGCAATATATCCGGTGATGATTTACGAGTATATGGAATTATTCATTATTATATGATGAAATATTGCAAGGAAACGGCAGAAAAATATTTTAATATGGTGATTTCAAAAGGTGTGGACCCAAACGATCGCAATAATATGTATTGGCGTACTCGTCATCAAAAGTTGCTTTTGTATGTGGAAACCGGAAGAATTGGTGAAAGCATTCGTGAGCAACAATTAACTGTTGAAAACGGATGCAGTGAACCGGAAGAATGGATTTGCTTGATAGCGGCATACACTTATGCCGGAATGCATGATGAGGCTTATCAATGGTTTTTAAAAGCTGTTTTACGTTTTCCGGACTATCCCGCATTATATGTCTGGGGTGGGGACTGCTGCCAAGAGCTGGGGCGCTTTAATGAAGCCTTTGTCTACTGGGATAAGGCGATCAAACTCGATCCTGCACATTGGGATGCACTGTATTCAAAAGCGTTTTGTTATGAGAAACTCAAGAGATTTGACAAAGCCTATGAAGTTTGGCAAAATATCGCTGATATGTTGACACAAGACGGCTATGAAGTGGAAGCAATATTTCCACGTAAAAGAATGGAAGATTGTCGAAAAAAGCAGGACTAGTGAAGCAATGGATTGTTTTATCAATGTTAAAGGAGGTGCAGCAGACACGATTGACTCTTTGCAAGAAATTCATATCCCTGACGGTGTAACCGATCTCAACTATGCGCTGTTTCGCCAGTGTGACAGTTTGCGGTCGATGACCCTTCCGAGAAGCGTAAAAGTAATCAATGCCAATGCTTTTTCCGGGTGTAAAACCTTTCTGACGTCTATTACGCCGGAACAGAAGAGGATTGATCATTCATACCCATTCAAAGCCATACTCCTCCAAAAAATCCGTCCTTTTTCAAAAGGGCGGATTTTTGGCGTGTCCTACCGAAATCATCGGCACGGTAGATGCTGCGGTTGCTGCACATGCCAAATATTATATATCGGTATAAATTATAAAGGATATCCGCAGTGCGCCCCTTGTGCCACTTATCGTTTGCCAACACTACATTTTGTGCCATTATCTTGCCCGGTAAAAACCGGCAAAAAAATTATAAAAAAATGCAGAAAAACGCTTGCTTTTTTTGAAAGGCTGTAGTAATATAGTAGGGCACGCGTTGAAGAAAGGGGATAGTATGCCCTTTTTCAAGGCCGTGCGTGACTGCACGATATGCGTTGAAGCGGGAGGTTGCGGCCTATCGGCCGGTTTTTCCGTGGAGTATGTCCGATTTCAAACCGGGCGAACAAAAATCTGATTTTCCAGTATGGATGCAAAACGCCGTACCGTTCCTGCGAGAACGGACGAGTTGCGCGGTGCTTTGCTCTGTGTGCGAAAAACAGGACGTTCGAGACGCGCCGGAAATGCCAATTGAATTTCCGGTTTTTTCCGGGGATAGGAAGAAACACCCGGGAGGGTGTGCAAAACCGAGCGTCGCCCGCCTAATCAAAATTTAAGGAGGCGTTTTTAAAATGGCAGTCAAAGAAAAAATCCGCATTCGTATCAAGAGTTATGATCACCGTCTGGTAGATCAGGCGGCCGAAAAGATCGTCGAGACCGCGCGTCGCACCGACGCCCGCATCTCCGGTCCTGTGCCGCTCCCGACCGAGAAGGAAATCGTCACCATCCTGCGCGCTGTCCACAAATATAAGGACTCCCGCGAGCAGTTTGAGACGCGCATCCACAAGCGTCTGATCGACATCCTTCGTCCGTCCAACAAGACCGTTGAGGCTCTGATGGGCCTTGAACTCCCCGCCGGTGTGGAGATCGAGATCAAGCTGTAAAAAAGCAGCGTGCGTTTATTACCTTTTGTAATACGGGCAGGGCGCGGCGTGCCGCGCAACACCCGATGGTGATCGCACAACGCGAAGAACGGCTTGCAGAATCTCTCCCGCGAGGTCATGTTGCCGGGGACCCGGCAACCAATAACCAAATGGAGGTATATCCGTATGAAGAAAGGCATCATTGGTAAGAAGGTCGGCATGACGCAGATCTTCGACCCCAAGGGCAACATGGTGCCGGTGACGGTCATTGAGGCCGGCCCGTGCGTTGTTGTCCAAAAGAAAACCGTCGAGAACGACGGGTATGAAGCCGTGCAATTCGGCTTCGGCGATGTTTCCCCGAAACACGTCAACAAACCCATGAAGGGTCATTTTGCGAAAGCGGATGTCGCGCCGAAAAAGACGCTGCGCGAATTCCGTTTCGACGATTGCGCGGCGCTGAACGTCGGCGACATCATCAAAGCGGACACGTTCGCTGCCGGTGAGCACGTCGATGTGGTCGGCACCAGCAAAGGTAAGGGCTATGCCGGCGCCGTCAAGCGCTGGAACTTCGGCCGCTTGAGAGAATCTCACGGCACCGGCCCTGTCGCCCGTCACGCCGGTTCGCTCGGCGCCTGCTCCTCGCCGTCCCGTGTTTTCAAAGGCACGAAGGCGGCCGGCCACCTCGGCTGCGAGCGCGTGACCGTGCAGAACCTCGAAATCGTCAAAGTGGACGCGGAAAACAACCTGATCGCTGTGCGCGGCGCCATTCCCGGCCCCCGCAAAGGCATCGTGGTGCTGTTTGATTCCGTGAAGGCGTAAGGGAAGGAGGAACCAACATGCCGAACGTCAATACTTATGATATGACCGGCAAGCAGACCGGTACGCTGGAAGTCAGCGAAGCCGTGTTCGGGATCAAGCCGAACGCCGCCGTGCTGCATAGTGCCGTTGTGAACTACCTTGCCAATCAGCGCCAGGGCACGCAATCGACGCTCACTCGTTCCGAAGTGCGCGGCGGCGGTAAAAAACCGTGGCGTCAAAAGGGAACCGGCCATGCTCGCCAGGGCTCCATTCGCGCTCCGCAATGGACGCACGGCGGCATCGCGCTTGGCCCGAAACCCCGTAGCTACAGCTACACCCTTCCGAAGAAGGTGCGCCGCCTCGCGATGAAGTCGGCTCTGTCCGCGAAAGTCGCCGATGCGGAGATGCTGGTGCTCGATGAGCTGACGCTCGAGGAGATCAAGACCAAGACGATCGCGACCATGCTCAAAGCGCTGGAAGCGGACAAAAAGGTGCTGATCGTGACGGCGGATAAAGAAGACAAAGTCGTCCTTTCCGCCCGCAACATCCCCGGCGTCAAGACCGCGTTTGTCAACACGCTGAATGTTTACGATATCCTCAACGCCGATAAACTGATCGTCGTCAAGGATGCCGTGGCGAAAATCGAGGAGGTGTACAACTGATGGATCCTCGGGATATCATCCTCGCCCCTGTGGTGACGGAAAAATCCGTGGGCTTGCTCGCGGAAAAGAAGTACACGTTTAAGGTGGACAAGAACGCAAACAAGATCCAGATCGCGGAAGCGGTGGAAGCGATCTTTGGCGTCAAAGTGCTGAAGGTCAACACCATTTCGATGAAAGGCGCGAAGCGCCGCATGGGCCGCTTTGAAGGCTACCGTCCGGACTGGAAAAAAGCGATCGTCACCCTGACCGCCGACTCCAAGACCATCGATTTCTTCGACGGTATGGCGTAAGCGACCGACAGCAGAAATCGATCAGGCAACGTATGGGGCGTATGACGGCATGACCGTCAACAGGCGGCGCCCCGCAAAGCCGTAACAAAAGGAGAGTGACAACATGCCTATCATCAGTTATAAACCGACCACGCCCGGACGCCGCGGTATGACCACGATGGACTACAGCGGGCTGTCCAAGACGGGGCCGGAGAAAAGCCTTCTCGCAAAGAAAAAGAAGAAGGCCGGCCGCAACAGCTACGGCCGCATCACCGTCCGCCATCGCGGCGGCGGCAACCGTCAAAAGTATCGGATCATCGACTTCAAGCGCAACAAGCTGGACGTTCCGGCGACCGTGCTGACGCTCGAATACGATCCGAACCGCAGCGCGCACATCGCGCTGGTGCAGTATGAAGACGGCGAGAAGCGTTACATCATCGCGCCGGTCGGCCTGAAGGTTGGCGACACGATCGTCGCCGGCGCCGCAGCCGACATCAAGCCGGGCAACTGCCTGCCCATCGCGAACATCCCCGTCGGCACCGTCATCCACAACATCGAGATGAACCCCGGCAAGGGCGCTCAGCTCGTCCGCTCCGCCGGCGTCAGCGCGCAGCTGAT
>JAFTBJ010000113.1 GCA_017455295.1 Clostridia bacterium | reverse complement strand
GAAGCCCTGCGGGAGCGCCTCGAAAGCCGGATGAGCTTGTATGAGGACTATTGTCGGCAGGGATTGAGTCTGGATATGTCCCGCGGCAAACCGGGAGCGGAGCAGCTGGATCTGACCATGGAAATGCTCCGGGAGTTTGACGGGGGAGCGGACTGCCGCACTGAAGCCGGATTTGATGTGCGCAATTATGGATTGCTTGACGGCATCCCGGAAGCCAAACGGCTGTTTGGCGAGCTGCTCGGCGTGCCGGCTGAACGAGTCATCGTCGGCGGCAATTCCAGCTTGAATCTGATGTTTGACTATATCGCAACGGCGTATGCGACGGGCCTTTGTGGCGGCGAGCCGTGGAGCAAACAGGGCGTGGTCAAGTTTCTGTGTCCGGTGCCCGGCTATGATCGCCATTTCGCGATCACACAGTATTTCGGTATCGAGATGATCTCCGTCCCGATGACCGTCGAAGGCCCCGATATGGATCTGGTCGAACAATGGGTGCGGGATCCGCTGGTCAAGGGAATCTGGTGCGTGCCGATGTATTCCAATCCGCAGGGCATCACCTATTCCGATGAAACGGTGCGTCGTTTTGCGGCGCTGAAACCGGCGGCGCCCGATTTCCGCGTGATGTGGGACAATGCCTATTGCGTGCACCACCTGACCGATACGCCGGATCACCTGCTCAACATTTTTGATGAGCTGCGCAAAACGGGCAGCGAAGATCTGGTGGTGGAGTTTGCGTCCACCTCCAAAATCAGCTTTCCCGGCGCCGGGGTTGCGGCGATGGCGGCGAGCGAGCGCAACATCGCGGATGTCAAACGCCGCATGACGGTACAGACGATCGGGTACGATAAGATGAACATGCTGCGCCACGTCCGCTATTTTCCGGATGCGGCGGCGGTGTATGCGCATATGAAACGCCATGCGGCACTACTGCGCCCGCGCTTTGAGATGGTGCTGACCACGCTCAGAGAACAGCTCGGCGAACTGGGGATCGCGTCATGGAACGAGCCGAACGGCGGCTATTTCATCAGCATCGATCTGATGCCGGGCTGTGCCAAGCGCACGGTGGAATTGCTCAAAAACGTCGGGGTGGTCATCACCGGAGCGGGCGCGACCTATCCTTACGGCAACGATCCGCAGGACAGAAACCTGCGCCTTGCTCCAACCTATCCGTCTTTGGAAGACCTGTCGCAGGCGATCCGTCTTTTCTGCTTGTGCGCGGAAATCGCTGCGATCGAGCGGCTGCTGAACGATTAAAAAAATATAGAAGAATCTTGCGTAAAATTGCCGGGAAAGATTGACTTTCTCGGCAATTTCTTATATAATATCCTTTGTTGTATTATTTGTACCTGTTTCAAATGGGTACGGGAAATTATAATCGTGGAGGGGCAAACCGATGAAGCGAACACCAAAATGGGTCTTCTTCGTCGTGTTTCTGTTGATCGCAGGATTGACGTATACGTCCTTTTTTGGCGTATATAAATACTTCGGCGACAGACGCGACACGGTCATCCGCAGCGCGGCGGACATTCGATTCGGTATCGATATTCGCGGCGGCGTGGACGTGACCTTCGGCCCGAAAGATGAGGGCATCAATGCAGATGAATCGCAGGTTAACGCGATCAAAACCGTCATTGAGCAGCGCCTTGTCAGCAAGAACATCACCGACTATGAATGCTATGCGGACGTGAATAACCAGCAGGTGATCGTCCGTTTCCCGTGGCAAAGCGACGAGGCCGACTATGACGCGACCGCCGCGATTGAAGAGCTCGGCGAAACGGCGCAGCTGGAATTCCACATCGGCACGGAAAAAACCGGCGATCTGGTGCTAGATGGCACCGGCGTTGCGAAAGCGGAAGCCATGTGGCAGCAGGATGAGAACCAGAGCGGCAACTATTCCGCTGTGGTGCGCCTGACGTTGCAGGGCGACGCAATCCAGGCGTTCTCCGATGCGACGCAGCAGCAATATGAGAATAATCAGGGTCAAATCTCCATCTGGCTCGACGATACGATGATTTCCGCCCCGGCTGTGCAGGCGCACATCACCGACGGCACGGCAATCATCTCGGGCGGCACGCTGCAGTCCTATACCGACGCGCAAGAGCTGGCGAACAAGATCAACGCCGGTGCGTTGCCGTTCGATATCGAAGCAAAGTCGTATTCGACGCTGTCCCCGACGCTGGGTGAAAAAGCGCTCGAAGCGATGGTGATCGCGGGCCTGATCGCGTTCATCATTGTGGCGGCTTACGTCATCTTCTGGTATCGCCTGCCCGGCGGCGTGGCGGTCATCGCATTGTGCGGCCAGATCGCGGCGACGGTCGCGGCCATCTCCGGCTACTTTGCCGTGTTTGACAGCTTCACGCTGACCTTGCCCGGCATCGCCGGTATCTTGCTCTCCATCGGTATCGGCATCGACGCCAACGTCATTACGTCCGAGCGTGTGCGTGAAGAAATTCGCCGCGGCAAGACGATCGACGGCGCCATCCGCGCCGGTTCGAAGAACTCCTTCTGGGCGATCTTCGACGGCAACATCACCGTCTTGATCGTGGCCATCGTCCTGATGGGCGTGTTCGGCCCGCCGCAGAGCTTTTGGGCGACCATCCTGTCCTGGGCGATGTTCATGTTCCCGGCGTCCACGACCGGCATGGTGTACTCCTTCGGTTATACGCTGTTTGTCGGCGTGGTGCTGAACTTTGTGATGGGCGTCGCGCTCTCCCGCTTGATGCTCCGCTCCGTTTCGCGGCTCAAGATCTTCCGCAATCCGTGGTTGTATGGAGGTGAGCGCAAATGAATAAAGAGATGACCTTTGATTTTATCAAAAATCGCAAAACGTTTCTGATCATCAGCGCCTGCATCATCGTGGTCGGCTTGATCTTCAACCTGATTTTCGGCGTCGAGCTGGACGTGACGTTCACCGGCGGTACGGTGCTCAAGTACAGCTACACCGGCACCATTGATACGTCGGAGGCCGAGAGCTTCTTCACCGAGCAGTTCGGTAGCCGCTGCACCGCGGAGCTGTCCAACAGCGGCGGTATCCAGATGCTCAATGTGTATAACACGAGCGACATCTCCAACGAACAGGAACAAGCGATCGAAGCGGCGGTGGCCGAAAAATTCGCCGACAATGCGATCAAGCAGGTGAGTGCGAACTCCATCAGCCCGACTGTCGGTACGCTCTTCTTCATCAAGTGTTTGTTTGCGACCCTGCTTGCGACGATTTTCCTGATCGTATATGTGGCGATCCGCTTCCGCAAGATCGGCGGCGTGTCCGCCGCGTTGATGGCGATCGCGGCTTTGGCGCACGACTTGCTGATCGTCTACTTCGCGTTTGTGATCTTCCGCATCCCGCTCAACGATAACTTCGTGGCGGTGGTGCTGACCATCCTCGGTTACTCGCTTAACGACACGATCGTTATCTATGACCGTATCCGTGAGAACCGCTCGCGTCTTGGCGCCAAAGCGAGCATCGATGAAGTTGTCAACGTCAGCTTGCGGCAATCCTTCCGCCGGACGTTGAACACCTCCATCACCACCTGCATCGTGGTGCTGACGCTTGTGATCGTGGCGGTGACGCAGAATCTGGAATCCATCATCAGCTTTGCTGTGCCGCTGCTCTTCGGCGTGATTTCCGGCTTCTACAGCTCCACCTTCCTGTGCTCGCCGGTATGGGCGATCTGGGTGGCGCATCGTGAAAAGAAAAAGAGCAAGAAATAAATCGAATCCACAAAATACAATCCGCCGTGCGGCTGCAGCCGCACGGCGGATTTGTGTGTATAAAACGGGGTTATTCCACGTCTACCTGCGGATCGCAGAATTCGGCCAGGCGACGGGTGTAGGCGTCGGTGACAGCTTCTTCAAAAGCGAGCGGCGCGTCCTTGACTCCCATCGTATCGAGCAGCCAGCGGGTGAGGGCGGGATTGAGAATAAGCAGCGGGCCGAGCAGATAAGTCGCAATCATATTTCCGACAAAGAATCCTTCCAGCCGGGATTGCTTGTTCAGCCCGATCCCGCGCTCTACCTTCAAAAACGGGCATGAGCTGTTGTTGCCGTGCGCCATCGTGAACTGGCTTTTGAACCCGACGATATCTGCTTTGACCGGCTCAAAATGCCCGAGCACCAGCCCGTTGTAGCGATGGAACATATCCTGCTTCGCCGTCATATCTAAGAGTCCGAGTCCGCCTATGGTGTTGCCGTTTTCCAGCACAATGCCGTTTCCCAGCACCTCCATCGCGTTGCCGGTGAACAGCATCGGGGTGCCGCTCTCGATGAGTTCCTGCAGCCGTGCGGCGTAAGGATCCAGCGCGCAAATCACCTTTTGCTGTGCCCGTTCGCTCATAGGGCCCATATACAGCAGGTCAACGTCATGATCGGCAAAATAGGGGATATCTCCGAGCGCCGTGCGATGAAATTCGGCGTCCGGCAGGCAGGCCTGCAGATACCGCATATTACTCATGTCGCCAAACAGATTGGCATAGTCCGGATACAAAATCTCGATGGTCATGCCGTCACCTCCGGGGAATCGGGTGTCAGGCGGGCAAGCATACGCGCCGGCACATCCTGCGCAAAGTGGACG
>JAFTBJ010000014.1 GCA_017455295.1 Clostridia bacterium | reverse complement strand
TATTTAACTTAAAAATAAAAGAAAAGGAAGGATTTTTGCGATGTTAATCCTTCCTTTTTTATGTTTTTTCGTCATATTGACGAATCATATTTTGCTGACAGGGTTTGTCATCACGCTGAGGCGCGCTGCTTTTTTGCAGCGCGCCGCGTTTCGCATATTCATAATGATTTTCAAATCCCCGATACGCGGCGGTACAGCACAAACGCATCCGCCATATTCAGGACGCGGTTGCCGTCGAGATCGGCGGTGCCCGTCTGCCACAGCGGCAAGAACAGCTCACCGGCGACGGCGCGGTAGAGGTAAAACGCGTCCGCCATATTTACGCTGCCGCTGCCATCAAGATCTCCGATCTGCTTTTCGGCCGAGACATACCGCAGTTCGGTCAGCGTTAGGCTTCCCGCTTCGGGGGAGGCAAACAACAGATAATCCAGGCCGCTGACGGCGGGCAGTTCATCCAGCATCGTGTTTATTTGCGCCAGATCCAGCGTGACGGCATAGTCACCGGCCGGGATCCATTCGTCCGGACATTCTTCGCTTTCCGGATCATATACGACGCCGAATTGTTCGCTATATAAAGAGGTGAGAGACTCCAGCGAAGAAATCGCCGACGATTCATCCAGCATGATGATCGAAAACGGTACCTCCGAGGTCAGCGAGAGGATCAGTCGCCCGGTCTGCGGAAGGCGGCAGCGGATGGCGGGATCGGGCAGGCATACGCCGATGCCCAAGGGCTCTTCTTCCTCGTCGCCTTCCGGCGGCGCAAAGATCAACTCGACCGCGCCGTCGTCATGGGGAACGCCCAGTGCGTTTTCGCTCTCTTCCTGAGAAATAAACGGCAACAGATCGATGTCCTGCGGTTCGGTGGGGATCCGCGGCACGGTTTTGGTTTGATCGGGCGACGCTACTTGCTGCAGCATCGAAAGGATAGATCGACTCGCAAGCGTGAGATCGCTGATCGCGAGGTTGCCGGGCTGTTCGGCTTCGACAGTCACGGCGGTGAGGGTGCACAGGAGAGCGTCGGCTTCATAGATATTCCAAAGCGGGATGGTGGATACATATGACCCGGCAGGGATCACCCCGTTTTCGGGTGCTGCTTTCAAGCCAAAGAAGGTGTAATATCGGGCGCCGAGATCCACTTCTCCGACTCCTTCGGGCGATGCGTCGTCCATCAGCAGACGAAACGGCACGTCGGACAGGATGCTGATTTGCAGCACCACCTGACTGACAGCGGGGAACGTTGTGTCTGCATCAAACCGGATCCCGGTTGGTGTGTCGTCCTCTTCGCCATAAAAGGATGCATAGAGACAATTGCTTTCATAATCGAGCGTATAAGCGGCGCGGTCGAGATCGACGGATTTGGCCCCTTTAAGCAAAAATTGATATTCCTCTGTGGGGGACAACGGCACCGGATCGCCGAGCACGGGCGCTTCCGGCCCTTGATAAACAGCGCCGTCTTCTCCCGCAATCAGCGTCAGATTATTAACGGTAAAGGTGCCGCTATCGCGCAATTCGATGACCAGCACGGTGAGCTCGGCCAGATCGACCGAAGGGTATGTGGAGCGGTAATAGGGCGACAAAGCGATCACCGCTTGATAAGACCCGGCAGGGATCCAGTCGGGATCCTCCGCTTGCGACAATCCGAATGCGGCGCTGCTGCACAAGTCCCATGTGGCCATATCTTCCTGCAAATAATCCATTGCGGTGATGCGAAACGGCTCGTCGGCGGTGATGCCGATCTGCAGCCACACATCGTCCGCCGTCAAAAACGGCTGTTCGGGGCAAAATACTCCGCCGAAAGCGATGTCGAACTCCTCATCAAACCCCTCATAAACGGAAACGGTGACCGCATCTTCCTCTTCGCGTGCCGCCGCATAGTCGCCGGTCTCTCCGGCAAACGACGGCAGGAGATCGACGGCGCCGATCAGCGGCTCAAGTGGTTCGTAAACCGGTACGCCAAACGGTGGGAAAGCCCCATCCACAAGCGGTGCATCGGGGCCTTGATACAGATCGCCGTTGTCGCCGGATACCAGCGCAAAATAATTGATCACGATGGTTCCCTGCTGCTGCCCCTCTACGACCAGCGACGACAGGGCGGTAGACATTTTCAGGGGATGCACCCATTGATAATACAGCGAGAGCGGGATAACCAGCTGATAAGCTCCCGACGGCAGCCAGCCGTTTTTGGTGGGCTGTTCGATAAACCAGTCGTCGCTTTCGCCGTAGAAACAGGCATAGAACTCCTGACCGAAAGAGACAGCTACGGCGTTTTCACTCGCTGCATCCACAGCGGTCAGTGAAAACGGCACATCGGACGAGACGCCGAGCTGCAGATAAACATCCTCGCTGGCGGAAAAGGCTTGCTCCGGCAGCAGTACGGCGCCGGATCCTTCCGTGGCGTCGTAGTCGCCTTCGGCGTCTTCCTGCACACGGATGATCAGTTCGTCATTTTCGCGGCTGACAGCGGCATCTCCCTGCGCGGTTACGCCGCAATCCAGCAGATCGGTCACGGTGACGGGCGACGGTAGCGCACTCGTCGGCAGCACGGTCGTCAGCAGCATGGTCAGCGCCAGCAGCGTCCCTGTCAGCATGCGTAGGTGTTTTTTCATAAAAAAGCTCCTTTCCGTGGGGCGAATGTTACTGAAATGGAACCAAACAATTATTTAATATACTACATTTTCGGTATTCATTTTAATACACGCAAAAACGAAAGTCAAGCATGCGTTCCTTGCATAGAGTATAGTTAAAGGGAGTCGAACACATACGGTTTTCGCCGATGCAATTTTGCCTGCGGCGGCGTATAAAAGCCTCGGAATGCGCCAGCATTCCTGCGTTTTTAACCTCGCCGCAAACAAAAGCCATGCGGCGAAAACTGCAAAGCAC
>JAFTBJ010000112.1 GCA_017455295.1 Clostridia bacterium | reverse complement strand
TCCTTCAAGCGGGCTTCCATCTCATTGATGGTGACCGCCTTTTCATGCGTCAGCTCATCTGTCAAAATCTTGAGGAGATAGTCTTTGGCTTGTTCCACCGTAAAGCCGGAAATGCGTTCCAGCATTTCAAACTGGCTTCTCTTAATGTTTTCCACGTCGGCAAGCCGGGCTTCGATCTCTTTTTGCCGTTTGGCGATCTGTTCTTCCTTTTTCTCACAGTTTTCGATTTTGCGATCAAGAGCTTCTTCTTTTTGCTGCAGGCGATTCTCCTGCCGCTGCACTTCGCGGCGACGTTCTTTCAGGTCGCGTTCCGATTCACTGCGAAGGCGATGGATCTCGTCTTTTGCCTCCAGGAGTTTTTCCTTTTTGGCGTTTTCGGCGGCCTTTTTGGCGTCCGCTTTGATGCGTTCCGCTTCCGCTTCCGCCGAGCCGATCGTTGCTTCCGCCTCACGGCGGCGGTGTTCGATGCCTTTTTTGAATGCGATGATCCAGGCGACAATCGCGCCGATTGCAAGGCAAGCGATGCCGATGACCACAGCGATCCAAATCGGGATACTGTTCATACCGTTGCTGCACCTCCTAAAAATGTGTTGGTCAGGGGGTGTCCGCTATAAAATTGTAAATGCTTGATATCGGCCTTCAAAAAGGGAAAGGCCGTCTAAGGAAAAACGCCAGACGGCGCGCCGCTCTAAAAAGCGATCACGACTTTTGGGTAAGGATCCACCCGAAAGTCGGCCTATTCGCCGCTGTTGCGTTAAAGCGTTTACGATGGCTTTTATAGCCAACGCCCCCGTCAGAAATAACGGGATCGGAAATAATGTTCCAGAGCACATAGGGAATTTGCAAGGAAGCCCCTATATACCTAATTTATACTATATACCTTTTCACTACTTCTTGTCAAGGGGTTCTCCTTATATTTTATTACTTTTTTATAAAAAAGTCTGCCCAAGAGGATCGTAAGGGGGAGAACAGCCAACAAAAATCGGCACAAATCGGCCGCAGCGGTGCTGCCGTATATTGGCTTGCAATGGCTGGGAGCTTGTCGCTTGAATTCGGCATGTATATACAAGATATAGGAAGAAGAGCACCGAAGAAAACCAATATCTTGTGCATTTTCATTGACAAACCAGCATAAATGCGGTATAATAAAATCAGCAATATGGCAGAGAGGGCGAACATAATGGATCAAACACGGCGCGTCAAAATCAAAAAGCTTTGCGCGGGAGCAACCATTCCGACATATGGTTCGGCGGCCGCCGCCGGCGCCGATATTTATGCTTGCACACAAGGCGAAGCGGTGACAATTGCCCCGCACACGACGGCGCTGATTCATACAGGGATCGCTTTGGCAATCCCCGACGGGCTGGTCGGCCTCGTTTATGCGCGCAGCGGGATCGCCAGTAAACGCGATCTGGCACCGGCCAACAAAGTCGGCGTGATCGACAGCGATTATCGCGGCGAATTGATGGTGGCGCTGCATAATCATGGAGAAAAGCCGCAAACGGTCGAGGACGGCGAGCGGATCGCGCAAATGGTTATCACGCCGTATATCACCGCGTCGTTTGAACCGGCGGAATCGCTTGACGGTACCGAGCGCGGCGAGGGCGGATTTGGCTCGACCGGCAAATGAGTGCCGTGGTGTTCGGCGGGAATGCTGCCCGCGCGGTCATATAAGAGAAAACAAAACAGAAAACGGCGTCGCTGCCATATGCAGCGACGCCGCGATTCTTTGCAGAACCCCACCTAGCCGTAATGCTGTAATGATAACCTGCTATTTGTAAAGCAGGTGGGTGCTGCCCGGCGCGTTCATTGCTCCCTTCTTCCCGGAGCCCGCAAAGGGGGCGGGGAGGTCTGCGATCCGGCGCCGGAGCGAAGCTCCCGAAAGGTTACTGTAATAGGGTTAAAAGACAGCGGTCCGCGAACTACGCAGGGATCGATTCATTGATCGTCTTCTTCATGATCGATCTCGTAGTATTCCGACAGGCGCTCTTCAAAGGCGGACAGAATCTCTTCAAATTCATCATCGTCGTCGATGGTGACCAGTACTTCGCCGTCATCCTCTTCTTCGACGCGCATCACCAGCAGCTCTCCGCTGCTTTGCAGCGCTTCGTCCGCGCTTTCAAATATCGGCATCAGCGCGACATAGCGTGCGCTGTCCGTTTCTACAGCGTCGAGAATATCAAACTCCTGCTCGTTGCCGTCCTCGTCCATCAGCGTGACGGTGTCATAGTCAAATTCCAGTTCCTGTTCATCCATAGTGCGATCCTCCGATTTTGGCCGCCCGATTGGGCAATATGATCCTGAAATAAAAATGTAGGCGGCTTTCCGGGGGAAACGCCGACTACCTTTTTATTGTACTCCTTTTTTTGCTTTCCGTCAAGAGGTAAAATCACAAAAAATTATATAGTATATTTGTACAATATTTTCTTCATTTTCTTAAAAACTTCTGTTGACATTTCCAGTTTCCTGTGCTATTATAAAGATGCAGAAAGGGAACGGACAAACAAAAAGAAAGTTCCCAAAAAGCAAAGAAAGAGGAGAGTCCAATGAAATAATCAAAGGGTTCGCCAGAAAAATTGAAAGAAGGAGATTCCCGTGAAGTAGCCAAGGTCCTACCTCAAGCAAAACAACAAAATAGAAAGAGGAGAGTCCGATGAGATAATCGGTCGTATCACCCAACATTCTAAGTAATGAAAGAGGAGAGTCCGATGGCATAGGAAACCGGTTCCAAAAGCCAACAAAGAAGGGAGCTCGTCAATTATGAAAAGGAAAAGGTTCTTCTTGCTGAAAGAATTCTAATGAAAGGGTGAGTCCCATGTACAAGTAAAATCCCCACCTCACATGCCAATAAGCGGCGACATACGAGAGTGGATGATCCAACAAGACGCATCATATAGATGACCGAAGCAAACCAAATCTTCAAATCCTAACCAATAAAATAAAGAGAGGTAAATCCCATGGATCAGCAAAGCTGACGCCCGACGGAAGGAAGGAAATCCGTCGGGCGTTCATTTTTGGCTCTAAGACAGGAAGAAGCAGACGCACGGCGTCGGCTTCTTCGTGCTTTGGAAACGCCGCGGATGGGCAATATGACGTGAACTTATTTGTCGAAAAGCGATATTTTGAAAAATATGCGGAAAAGACTTGAAAAAAACGCAAGATATGGTATACTAATACAGGTAGCGTTGATTTTTCTAATCTTTTGATATATATGTTCCCTTATGCTTATGAGAAGAAAGGGTGACCGTTTCGTGGAGAAATATCGTATTCGCGGCGGCAATCCTTTGGTTGGCACAGTCGATATCAGCGGCGCTAAAAACGCGGTTCTTCCCATTTTGGCGGCTGTCGTGCTGACAGAAGAAGTTTGCTGCATTGAAAATATTCCGAATATTGTGGACGTGCGCACAGCGCTGGACATTCTGGAAGCGCTCGGCGCTGAGATCCGCAGTATCGATGCGCACACGGTGGAGATCGATCCTTCCCGGCTGCATACGCACGTTGTGCCGCACGACCTGTCGCGGCATATGCGCGCGTCGTACTATTTCCTCGGTTCGCTGCTCGGACGATTCGGCATTGCGCGTTCGTCGATGCCGGGCGGGTGCAACTTCGGTGTGCGCCCGATCGACCTGCACCTCAAAGGCTTTCGCGCCTTGGGCGCGACGGTGCCGGATACACTTGATAACGGCATGATCGAAGTGTCGGCGGAGAAGCTGACCGGCAATTCCGTCTATCTCGACCAGGTCTCGGTCGGCGCGACAGTCAACATCATGCTTGCCGCTGTGCGGGCGCGGGGACTTACCGTGATCGAAAACGCCGCCAAAGAACCGCACATTGTCGACCTTGCGAACTTTCTCAGCTCGATGGGCGCGGATATCCGCGGCGCCGGTACCGACGTCATCAAGATCCGCGGCGTCGATTATTTTCGCGGTACCAGCTATTCCATCATCCCCGACCAGATCGAAGCCGGAACCTATATGGCGGCGGCGGTTGCCACCGGCGGCGACGTGCTGGTGCGCGGCGTGATTCCGAAGCACCTGGAATCCATCACAGCGAAGCTCGAAGAGCTTGGCGCCACGGTGGAGGAGCTTGAAGACGACGACGCGATCCGCGTATCCTGCACCGGGCCGCTTCGCCATTGCAACGTCAAAACGATGCCGCATCCCGGCTTCCCGACGGATATGCAGCCGCAGATCGCCGTGTTGCTGTCGCTGGCATCGGGCACCAGCTTTTTGACGGAGAATATCTGGGACAACCGTTTCAAATATGTGGCGGAGTTGCAGCGCATGGGCGCGGATATCCAGGTCAACGGCCACACAGCGATCTTCCAGGGCGTGTCCCACCTGACGGCAGCGCCCATCAAATCGCATGATCTGCGCGCCGGTGCGGCGATGGTGATTGCGGCGCTTTGCGCGCAGGGCGTCAGCATCGTGGACGATATCCAGTATATCGAGCGCGGCTATGAAAACATCGTCGAAAAGCTGCAATCTCTCGGCGCCGATATCGAGCGGGTATATGTTCCGGATCAACCGTTTGCAAACGCACAGTAAAAAACAAAGCCGGGCGGTTCTTGCGAACCGCCCGTTTTTCTGTAAAGGGGTTTTGAAAGTGGCACGCTATTGCCCGCTCTTTAGCGGCAGCTCGGGAAACGTTACCTATCTAGGCACAGCGGAAAGCGGCATTCTTGTCGATGTCGGCGTGTCGGCCAAGCGCACAAAAGACGCGCTGCTGGCACGGGACATCGATCCCGCGTCGATCCGGGCAATCTTCATCACGCACGAGCACAGCGACCATATCGCCGGTCTGCGCGTGCTGCTCAAACAGATACCGGTTCCGGTTTATGCCACCCGCGGCACAATAGCGGGGCTCACAGAGCAAAACGTGCTCCCCGAAG
>JAFTBJ010000111.1 GCA_017455295.1 Clostridia bacterium | reverse complement strand
GGCACCGACGGTGCGCTGAGGTTTGAGTCACCTATAAATTCGCACTGCTCTCAAACTAAGATAGGAGGGAAAACACATGACGACCAGTTTGAGTCACCTATAAATTCGCACTGCTCTCAAACATGTGGTGCTTTACAAGAATGTCGACCTGTGTTTGAGTCACCTATAAATTCGCACTGCTCTCAAACCATGACCTCCTCAATATTGATCGGCATTACGTTTGAGTCACCTATAAATTCGCACTGCTCTCAAACGCGCATTCCTTCAAGCTCTCGCTCGGCGGCGTTTGAGTCACCTATAAATTCGCACTGCTCTCAAACCTCAAATCTCAAATATTCGGGGTATGCGCCAAGCTGCGAACTTGGCGTGAAAGCCGTGCAACAAGCGGCTCAACCGATCTCACACAGATCGCGATCCACGATCCACCGCCGCTCGTTCGGCAGGCGGGGGCGATCGCTGCTCTCGATCATAAGTATATGATACCCGTGCGAAAGCGCGCTGTCAAGCAACAGTTTTGTCTCCTCGTCGTCGCACACCCGGCGAAGATCCACAAGAACAAACAATTTTTCCCGCTCGAGCGTCGTGACAAGTTCCATATAATCGAGCAGCATCTCGGGCAGGGAAGTGCCATCGATCTGCACCTCAGCTCCCGCCGCTTTGACAAGCGATTCCGCCGTGATCTTGGAAAACGCGATCTCGCCCGGCAGTTCCAGCGCGATCTCGGACAGCAGCCGCTCCCACTCGCCGAGCAGCGCGGCGGTTTTGGCATAGTAGGTTTCGCCCAACGCGGTTTCTTCGAGAAAGGCATTGATCTTTTGAAGAAGCGACCGCGAATATGCCTCAAACGGGATAAACCGATCGAGCAGTTCGACGGTTTTGGCAATCGGCAGCACCTTGTTCTCCTGCGACACCACGCACCTGCCCTCCCCGCCCGCGATTTGTGTTGTCAAGTCGGTGAGCAGCGCCGCCAACAGGCGCGGGTGTTCGATGACCAGCGTGTTGATCTTCTCGTCTTCCGTATCGAATACGCGGGAAATGGCGGGATAGGTCAGCTTCACAGCACAATCACCCTTTCGGTGGTATCCACCACATCGTTTTGCCACGCGCCCACCAAAAACTCCATGTTGGCAAACTGTTTTTCAGTGACGGTGAGCAGCTGCACCAGCCCTTTTGCCGGTTTATGGCGGCGCACGGCATGGCGCGCCGCCTGCTCCGCAGCGGGCGAGGTGAGCAATTTGCAATAGACCGATTCCTGCATCATTAAAAAGCCGTGCCGGATCAGCGTCTTGCGAAACCGGCGGTATTGCCGCCGATCCTCCGGCGTTTCGGTCGGCAGATCAAAAAAAACAAAGATTCTCATAAAGCGTAAACTACTCATATCCAGTCATAAAACAACAAGGCGGACACATCCTGATCGTTCAGCGCTGTAAACGCGCTGCGGGTGTAGCGTTTGATCGCGTCGGACACCACCCATTTGGAGCCGCCGATCTGTACCGGTTGCTCAAGAACCGTCCACAGCATATGCTTTTCGGCTTTTCCGAATGCCGTCGGCTGCCAACCGCTCACCTGCCGGTCGATCAGCACGCGAAACGGCTCCATCAGGTCACAGCCGAGATTGAAATGGTTGAAAGTGTTGTTGTGAAAGATCCCGAGCTGGGTCAGATAGCCGTTTGCCGCGATCTCCCGGTTGAAGGCGGAGAGGATCAGGCTGTAGCCATAGTTGAGCGCCGCATTGACGGAGGTATCCGCCGTGCGGGTAAAGCCCATCCCGAACAAGGCGTTGAAATACACCTTGGCCGCGTGCCCTTCGCGGTTGCTTGCATCCAGCGGCTGCACCTGCCCGATATAGCTTGTCAGCAGCGCCGCTTCCCGCTCTTTGCCGTGTTCTTCCAGCAGCGCCGCTTGCTTGCGGATTTTTTCGGAGACGATCTCCTGCCACACCGCCGCCTTGACCGCCGACGACCAGGCAATCTGCGTACGAATTTTTGAAGCGCTGTCATGGCTGCCGTGATGCGGCACCAGCTCCGCCACCGGATTGCGAGCCGCGTCGCAAAAGATCACCTTGACCTTGCGGGACACCAAATCTTCCAGCAAACAGCCGGTGAGCGCCACCGCCGGATGCTCCACCACCAGCGTCTCGATCTCGTCAAGCAATACCCGCTTTGTCTCCTCCCCGCGCACCACCAGATAGCCCATCTTGCTGTCGAGTTTCGCGCGGGAGGAGACGATCACCGTACGAAAGCTCATAGGCCCTCCAGCAGATTATCGCTTTCTTTCTCCCAAAGGCCGGAAGCAGACATATTGACGATGGTCACGCGATCATACGTTTTTTTCCAGTTGGACAGCGTCGTGCTTATCTTGGTGGAAGCAACCATTTTGGCGCCGCCGATTGCCTGCAAATCCACGCCTCCCGATACCCGTCCAAACAATTGATGAATATTGAGCAGCGCCTGGCATTGTTCCAAAACCGGCAGCGCTGCAAACAGTGGCGCGCCGGTTTGCAGGATCCCGACGGGAGTATTCGGTCGCTTTTGATAGATCGACGAAGTCAGCTTTTTGAGATACAGTCGATAGAGCGCTTCGTTCTGTTCTTTGGAGACTTTGTCATACCGCTTGTCATACACATAGCGCGGGTTGGCTTTTGCTTTTTCGACAAACATCTCCAGCTTTTTCAGATACAGCCGCCATTCGTCCGCCGCCGCAAACGGCATAAATGGCTGCACAAGCAAAACGGCCCCTTTATTAGCATTCCCTGTAATACACACCCGGAAGCCGTCCAGCGACAGCATCGTATTGATCTTGATCGGGCGCAGCCCCAGCGGAAAGCGGAGGATGTCGGGCATTTTATTGGCGATTTTTTGGATGCGGGCAATGAGATATTCTTTGGCAAACGCTTCCTCCGCCAGCACGCGGTCGGCATACAAAAGCTCCACCGGCACAAACATGCGGTTTGTTTTCGATTTTGCCTCATATTCTACCAAAACAAAGAAGGAAACCGACGGCTTATTGTATCCGCCGTAGTCGGCAGAATCGAGGCCGCTCTTGCGGGGGATGAGGTCCTCCCCTTTTGACAGCGGCATTTGATCAAACAAGCCGCTCCTGCGGCAAAACGCGTACTGCGTGAGATGCGCGTTGTTTTTGACCGCCGTCTTTTTGACCATTTCCAGCGCGGGCGTGCCGTTCCACACCGTTTCATTCCCGCAGATTACGGGATGGGTAAACAAGGTATCCACCTTGACGCTGTACCGCTCGCGAAGATTGAACCAGCGGCTCGTAAATTTCATATGATAGACGTTGCCAACCACGATGTTGAGATAGGCGTCGGAGGCATGGTGCAGGTCGTTGAACAAACGGGATTTCAAAAGGCCGAATTCCTGCCGGAATTCCGAGACAAGTCCCGCCTTGCAATAAACGATCTCGGTGCCCTCGCCAAAATGCTCTTTGAGCAGCGCTGCCACCGCTTTGGTGGATTGCGACGTTTCGGTGAGCTGACGGTTGATGAACTGCAGCCGCTCTTCATCGGTAAACGGCGTCGTGCGGGTGAGGCGCTTCCACTTCTCCTCGGTGATGAGGCCTTTGTCCCGCAGCATCTGCCAATAGGGCCGCATCTTCGTTTGGATCGCCGGATCGATCGGATAGTCGTCGCTCTTTTGCCCGTTGGCGTTGGAATCGACCAAAATCTCGTTGTTGAG
The DNA here is from genome assembly GCA_017455295.1 of Clostridia bacterium. Classification (GTDB taxonomy): domain Bacteria; phylum Bacillota; class Clostridia; order Oscillospirales; family Acutalibacteraceae; genus RGIG1959. The sequence goes on along the minus strand of JAFTBJ010000111.1, from coordinate 2,724 downwards.
GATGCTGTCGTCTTTTACAAAGGCGCGCGGATAGATATGCTCGATGTTATAGTCGCCGCTGCCGAGCCGGGTAACGTCAATCGCTTTGCCGGTGTAGAGGCAATGGCCGAGCTGGATATAGTATAAAAACAGCCTGTCGCTTTGCAGCTTGGTATCGGCGGCGGCGCCCATCGCATCCAACTGCTGCTGCAGGTCGCGCACGTCTTCCTGATCGCATGTGTGATACAGTTCCAAAAGCTGTTCTTTGCGGCTCTTGGTGCGCTTGCCCTTTTGCTCCGGCTTGCCGCCGCGCGTCATTTCCACAAAGATTTTGGCCGGTTTGCCAAACGCTTTCTCCACGTCTTTAACGATGTCGAGCGTGCGATAGATCGGGCGGCGCACGGCATTGGAGATGTACAGATCGTCCAGGCGCTCATCCAGAGTCTTGGGATGGGCAGCATAGTATTCCTGCTGCCGCCGCTCCATCTCCGCTTTGAAGGTGAAGCGATCGGACAGCAGCTCCATCAGGTTGTTCTGCGTTTGCCACAGCGCGTCGATGATCGTATAGGCTTCGCCTGTGGCGGTGCGGGTGTCGGTGCCGTACACCTCACACAAAAATGCGCGGGACAGGCGACCGAAATCGTGAATCTTCAGGCGGCACAGGTATTTTCTGTCATCTGCCGATATCTGCGGATAGGTCTTTTGCAAAAAGCGATCCAGCCGCGTTTTATCCTCAGCATAGGAGGCGCGTTCGATAATCGCTTCGGCATCCGCTTCGGTCAGCGTGCCGCTCGCAAGCAGTCGCCGAAAGGCGATCTGCGGCTGCAAATCGGCTTTGATCGTGATATCGATCCCGGCAACGGTCTGCTCTTGTCCCTTTTCAAGATATCCGTTTGCCAGCAGAAAATCGACGATCTTTTTGCGGGTGACCTTTTTTTGCGTTTCAAACAGTTCCGTATAGATCCGCTGTTTGCATTCGACCGGCACGCGCACGCCGCCGATGGTCAGGGTGTTGATCTCGTTGAGCACCATAAAGCAGTGATACAACAGCGAGTCTTTGGGCAGCACCGGCTCGCCGGGGAGATAGGTGCAGGTGTTGGTGAGCTTTTGAATAAAGGCTTCCTCGCTCTTGTCGAGGTCGACCATCTTATCAAAATTCCACGGGTAGATTTTGCCGGCTTTGCGCTCGAGCCACGCATACGGCGACTTATCGTTCAGCGGCCCGACAAAATACGGTACGCGGAAGCCGAACACCGCGATCAGTTTATCCGACACGGACAGCCCGTCCTCATCTTGTTCGCACAAAAACGGCAGATAGCTTTCGGCGTTTTGGAGGATCGTTTTCAGTTCATAAAGATACAGTTGATGCGGGATGACACGGTTGTCGGTTGTGTGCTGTTTGGGCAAAAACGCCTGTCTGCCAAGCCGCTCGCACGCGTCATCAAAGGCGGCCTGATCCTCCTTTGACGGGGTGATCGTCTTGAGAATGTTAAGCGTATATTTGGAAAACGCTTCCGCCGATGCGCTTTTGATCGGCTCCGCCGTTTCATCGGCATGGCCGGTATAGGCGATATAGTTATCGCCGCCGACGACGCGGAACATCGCATCATATTTATTCGGCACATACGTTTTGAGCAAATGTTTCAGCAATTTCAGGTCGCGCTTGTGCTGCTCATATATCGCCACTTTTGCTTTCGAAATCGTCGGAGCTTCTCCGAGAATGTCGTTGAGCATCGTCCAATCGTAAATGGCCCGCATCACTTCAATAAGCGCAAAATCCTCGCCGATTTCGGAGGACAACGCCAGCAGTTTTTCATCATCCATGCCGAGTGAAAAAGACGGCACATCCGCATATTCTTCTTTATCGAACAGATCTTTCGGCTTGACGACGCCGCCGCACAGCAGTTTGATGAGCAGATCTTTTCGGAACGGGCAATCGTCGGTTACCTCTTTCGGGGCGCGTTTGCCGTCAAACAGCAACGCCGTCAATTCGCGCTCTTTGACTGTGACGCCCGCTTTCTTTTTCAAAATATCGCCGATCGCTTCGATATTCTCACACTGCCACGGCGCAGGATATTCGTTGTCGATAAAAAAGGCAAGAAAGTGCGCATAGACCTCATCAAATTTCCGTATGTCCGACAGTTTGTCCACACTGATGTTCTGGAGAAAATGGCCGCGATGCGCGACCAGCCACGCGCACGCGAGATACACAAGGCGCACGTCGTGCGGCTCCCGGCTGTTCATCAACTCCACGATCAAGTGATGAATGGTCGGGTATTGGCTGTGATATTCGACATCGGTATAGTCATCATCCTCAAACAGCACATACCGATCCGCCGCATCCCGCCGCAGCAAAGCGCTTTCCTGCTGCCGGATAAAAAAGCGGGAATCGATCTTGCCGATCTCTTTGGCAAACAGTTCTCTGGTAAGCGCCACCCGCTGCTGCCGACGATCGAGGCGGCGGCGAGCCGTGCGAAAGCCGCGGCGCTCAGTGCGAAGTTCTGCTTCGTCAAACAGCGTCACGCCCCAGGCCGGTTCGCCATGAAATTTTTTCAGGCGATATTCCGAATCGGTCACCGCATATCCCACCGAATCGGTACCGATATCGAGGCCGAGATAATATCCGTTTTTCATATTGACAACCTGTCCTTTCCATGATATAATACAAACACCTATTAATTTGCACTGCGAGTTCAAATAAAGGTCTACCCAATTCGTCGGCTTGACCGACCGCACAGTGTGTGC
>JAFTBJ010000110.1 GCA_017455295.1 Clostridia bacterium | reverse complement strand
TGACGGATGGGCAGGGGAATCCCATTCTCCTTTATGAGCTGATTTCTTCGTCCGATGCGATTTGTGTGTTAAAAGCCCAATATGGCGAGAAGGACAATGTCGGTCGTCCCAAAATGTTTGCACACGGCTTTTTGTTCCCTGCAGAAGGGGCGTATCGGCATCCGGAAGATTTTCTTGCCGTTGCGGATGAAAATTTCCATTTTACAGATGAAGAAACGGCGGATATCCCGTCCGAACTGATCTATGATAAAAAGATGGATTTAAAGAGCGCGCTTTCTATCTGCGGGTTGGATGCTTCGAAATGGCAGACATTGATGAAATGCGTGTATGCGATGCTGGCGAGCCCGACCGATTATCCGGTATATGTCCGCTGCAACGGGCAGCTGGGCACGGTCAAAGCCGCCATTTTGTGCATATTCTCGGCGCTGCCGTATTCGCTGCGGTATCAGCTGTCGTTCTCGAACGCCGGCAATTTATCTTATGCCCGATTTAAGCGGATCATGTTCGTTGAAACCGTGCCCAAGGGCGCGTATTATTATGATTTGGAATCGGGGGAGACTAACCTGACGACCGCGTTGGCGGAGGTCGATCAATATGCCGAAAAATATGCGGCATATCATGCGTTCGCCGCGATGTCGACCAAAGAATTTGGAAAGTATTGCGATTCGATCCAGGAGACGCTGGACAGCCTGTTGCTCGGTTCTGTCACCGGGATGGATGAAGTCAACCTGGCGCACTTGTTTGTCAAAGGGGCCGCGTCGTTTGAGTCGCTGAACGATTCCGATCTGATGAAGGGGCTTCTCGAACTGCTGGCAAAAGCGCCGTTGCAGAATACGTTTGCGGATGATTATATCGCCGAGATCCTGGAAAGAATTGAGGCGCGTGAGCTGATCCCGACCGAGACGATTCTCAAGCGGATTGAGATTCGGCGGGATAAAACCACCTCCGCAAACTTTGTCGATGTATATAAAAGGATTCAGATGCGCGCGTTGCTTTCAAAGGGGAACGCGGCCGTCGTGCCGTTTTTGGATGAGCAATACGCAAAAAGCGGCGATGCCTTTGAAGAATGGCTCCAATTGATCGGGAATATCCCGGGCGGCACAGAAGCGATCGAGGAATTCTTTGTAAAGAAGATCAAGGAATGCCGAACCTATGAAGATGTGGCGGAGGTTAACAGGAGCATCCAGCAGCATTATAAAAATACGGATGCAACAAACAAAGCTTCCAACAATCAGTTATTCGAGCTTGCCAAGAGAAGCATTTTAAATACGCCTATGGCAACCGGCCATTACGAGGTCGAATTTGAGAAACTGCGCCATGTGATCGACAGGCTGTATGGCCCGGATGCGGAAAGATTGTTTACCCGCATATCCAGCCTGATCGTTCTGCAGTTTTGGAAGAGCTTTGATTATTCGCAATTTGAATTCAACAGAACATGCATAGAGAACGGCATCACGATGTGTCCGCACGACATGAATTCTTCCGCATCGCCGGATCGAACGGTATTGGCGAAATACGCCAATGTGCTGCTGCTGTCGGATATCTATGAAGCGGTGAAGGCTTATAAGGAAACGCCGGAGAGTGCGGATTGGCGGAAGGTGGAATTGTCGGTAAGCAAATTGGAAGAGGAAGCGGCATTGAATGCCGTAGAAGCGGAAAATCTGATGCCGAAGCTGCAGGAATTCTTATATGATTCGCTCAGCCGATTTGAAGGAAAACGGCATTTTTGCATGTGGCTGCGTTTTGCTCGACTCGACAGCAAAAAATCCAATCCCATTCCGGTGCTGCTTCAATGGGATCTGCCTGTGATCAACGAGCCGGAGTTTTTTGATCAGGCGTTGAATGCGAGCAGCCGCATGAGAGAAGCGGCGGACGACATCAAGCAATGGATCGCCGACGCGATCGCCGATGCGGACCACTATCGCTTGTCGGGCGAAGAGATCAAGATTTTGAAACGAGATCTGAAGATCCTGGACGAGTATATCAAAGAGGTTCTTGCGGAAGAAAAAAGAAAGATGAAAGAACAGCGCAAGGTGGAAAGGGCGGCGGAGGCCGACTCCAGACGGTCGGACGGTGCGCCTTCCGAAAAAGGCGCAAGGCCGAAGCCGTCTCTGTTCGGTGGGTTGTTTGGCGGAAGAAGACGGAATAGGGATGATGACGATGACGGAGTTTGAATCAAAGTTGGTCTTTAGCGTTTTAACGGGATATAATGTCTATGTGCCGTCAAAAACCGGAGTGTCCGAATGGGTTCATATGTTTACCGAAGAAGAAGTGGATATTCGGGAAATACCCGGCGATCTTCGGATGATCGCTTTGGATAAATGGCGGTATTTCATCGAATACCCCGTCAATATCGCCCGGTATTTATGGCCGGTCGATATTGTGGAGATTTCCGACGGGAAAATGGGATTGGTGTTTCGCAAACGCGCTTTCCCAAAAATGGAGCCGCTGAAGAAACTTTTGTATTCTCCGGAGCAGTTGAACTGGAGAAACGAGTCGATCCAACGCGTCATTCGGAACATCCTGCTTGCATTTGACGAGCTGCATAGCGGCGGATATTCTTATCATGCGTTCGATATGGAAAGGATGTTCTATAATGAAAACACCGGCGACATTTTGATTGATTTCTCCATGGCGATGTCCCGGCATTTGTTTGATCGGCACCATAAGGACTGGGTGAGTGCACAGAATATCTGCATAGAGTTTTTGCCGCCGTGGTCCAAGTTCCGCGAAGACGGTGAGTTCTCGTTGGAAGATGATTATTATTCGCTGGCAGCCATGCTGTTCAGACTGATGATAGGGCGGATGCCCTACCAAGGGCGATTGATGGATGGCGTCGGCGATATGATGGATCGGCAGCGAGACATCGATCAGGGTATGCACTTGATAATGGTAGAATACTACCATGAGCATCCGGTATTCATTTTTGATGAGACGGATAGCAGCAACCATATCGGCTTATATTCCCATGAGGAGAAGATCATCGAAAAATGGGAGGATCTGCCGAAAACAATACAGGATATGTTCCGCGCGACATTTTCCAAAGAGAATATTCAAAATGTGTGGCATAGGACGCTGTATTCTGCTCGAGATTGGATGGCGGCGTTTGAGAAGGCGGACATGATTTTTGCGGGGAGGAAGGATTGAAAGTGGAAACGGTGTATTCGAAAGCCGGCGAGATTTTGCGTAAAGCCGTCAATGAAAATGGGCCGGAGATCTTTCAGGACATCGAGCGCATTGAAGAGTGTTTGAAACAGGGACAATGCGACCAAACGGTGCGCTGTCAGGTTTTGCTGTTTTTGCAGACGAGTAACGTCACGCGGTACATTCCGCAAAGGCAGACCGGCATCAGCATGATGGATATCAACAATATCATATACCGGACGGAGATAGAATCCGGTCTGAATAAAGACACCGTGAAAAAGCTGTTGCTGGTGATCCTGTTTGCGCTTTCTTTGCCGACTTCGTTGGAGACGGTGGCGATTCCGACGGGCACGGGCGTACGCTATGACGACCGGATGATAGAGCCTGCCAGCGAATATGAAAAGACTCTGTCGATCATTCGCTCGGCTGTGGACAAACGGGATGTTACCACGCTGAAAGCGTGGATGCCGGAACTGGATCGTATGGCGGATAACGGCTATGCCGATGCGCTGTATCAAAAAGGATTGTGCTATTACTATGCGTGCGGCGTAGAAGCGGATATCCAAAAAGCGATCCAATATTTTGAAGCGGCTGCGCACAACGGCAGCATCCCGGCGTACGCTTCCTTGGGCGATTGTTATTTCCAAGGCGTCGCATTCCCGGATTATACAAAAGCGTTTGAGTATTATACCGCTCTTGGAGCAGTCGCGCCGTCAAAAGAACGGCGTCAAAACCTGCAAGTGATCTTGGAAGAAAAGCGGGTGAACATCCGCTTGCTGATCGCCAATGCGATTCTGGTCGCGGGGCTGCTGATCTTCAATGTGTTTTTTGCGAGCGGTGCTTTTTCGGCACACGGCGACATGCATGTAGTCGCCGCTATTCTGTCGAGTGTGATGGTACTTGCTGCTTTTGCGCTATCCATACTCAGCTTTATCAAACGGCGTTACAACAGCATTCGATGGAGTACTCCGCTGATCTTTATTTTAGCGATGATATGCGTCTTCATCGCTATATGAGTTTGACGGGGAGGAAATGATATGAAGAACAAAACAACCGAGACGATCATATCGACGGGGATATTTTCGCTGCTGAACGTCGTATACTATCTGTTCCATTTTTCCACCTGGGGCGCGATCCCGGTCGTGCTTACGCTGGGGTATTACCTATTCCGTGTCAGCAACAAAAACAAAGCGAATGCGACCGTGTCCGATTGGATCGGCGTATACATCGGCGCCCTTTTGACGGATATGTTTTTCGTCAGGGCCTGCTTTGAGGGAATCATCCCCTCTGTGCCGGTCATCCGGTCTACGAGAGCGTTGATCATAGTGGGCATTCTCTTGGTGGCGGAAGTGATCGTACTGATCAGCTTGAACAAGCCGCGCAACGAGAAATATGGCGTCTATACGGTTTTTAAGTACGCCATTCTGTTTGGCACGACCGTCGGGTGTTCGTATGTTTTTATCAATTGGAGGGACGCCAATGCGATATTGGCGCTTCTGCCGATGCTGGCGATTTCTCTTGTGACGGAGCTGTTTGTTTATAAGTTCAATAAACGGCTGTGCTATTCGATCTTTTCCTGGACGATGGTGTTGTTTGTGCTGTTCAACATCACAAACGCCCTGTATCCGAACTATTCGTTGGCGATGGCTAGGTGGATCCTCGATTTGTTCCTGAATGTGCGTGTGGATTGGTATGTCGCGGTCATATTGCTGCTGCTGTTTTTGTTCGGCATTCTTGCCACAATCTCGCTGCGGAAAAAGGGCCAGTCAACAGCCAGCGATACCAAGCTATATCTCTCGCTTTTCGGGGGCGTGATGTTCTTTTGGATGATGTCGGCTTTTTATACGAGATTCCATTTGATCTTTTCGCTGATTGCGGCGGTCGCCGTGATCCTGTCGTTGGTGGCGGTCTCCAATGATAAGACCTATCGCAAGTTTGGCTTTTTGCTGTCTCAAAGCAACCTCTATTATAGTGGGGTCCTTTTCCTTGTGATAGGAGCGCCCGTTGCGTTCTATTACGGAAAGATCCTGCGATTTGCGGTGATTTCTTTCCTGGCGCTGTTTCTTATTTTCCGGTATAAGACGTATCAAACCGGGATTTCACAGAAAAAAGAAGCCGACAAGGAGTTGGTAGAGCCGCATAAGCAATGGTCGTTCTGGCAGGTTGTATTAACGGCGTTTGCCGTTTATGCGGCGGTGATCGCCACAGAAGAAAGCCGGTTTTTGGGGAATTACATACTGATAGCGGTCGTGTATCTTTTTGCAACCTTTGTCATGTGGATCATCAACATCCCCAATACGGTGAGTGCGAAGCCGCATTCTTTGATGCGAGTTGTGGCGATTGTGCCGGTGCTTTTGATCTTTTTGTTCAAAGCAAATCCGGAGGCTGTTCAAATCACCTATACGGTCGATAATGCGATCTCGGCGTCGGAAGGTTTGCAAGCCGACCAAGTTCGGGAAAGCAACGCCCTGGTGGTGCGTGTATTCTCTAAAAAAGACAATGCGCCCATCAAAAAGGCGTTTTGTTACTGGCTGCAGGATAAAGATCATGTGACGGAATTGAAAGTCGGCGAGCAGCAGAGCAATGTACTGGAGGTTAAAAATGACGGATTGTGCATTGTTTGTGAAAGTGAATCGGGCGTGCTGTTCACGAAGACATGCTGGTTCTTTGAAAAGAGTGCGAGCGAAACGAGCAATGTCGGATCTGTACGAGAGAATCGGTCTTTGACAGCCGCAGAAGCGGAAGACGAAATCACCGGCGGAGCGACCCTCTTATGGGAGGAATAATCGCCACTTCTAAAGGGCGTGTATAATGACGCATATTGTAAAACCGGGGAACAGGGAGAAAGCTATGAAGCACAAAATATTCAGCAGGATCGGCGCGCTTACGCTTGTTGTCAGTATAGCGCTGTCTTTATGCAGCTGCAGCAGTATTATCGAGCGGATCCAGCGTGTATTATTGGATTATGTCACCATCAATCTTGACAACGGCGTGCTGCTTTCCCAGTCCGATAACAACGAGCAGATATGGACTTACGAAATAACGGGATGTGTAACAAATGATTCCGCCAGCAATTTGAAGAAGGCGACCGTTACCTTTGACATCCCGGCAAACGCCACCGTTTCGGAAGACGGCGATAAAGCCAAGATTGAAAACCTGGATTTGGCGATCGGAGAATCTAAAAACTATCGATGGGTCGTAAAGATCCCCATGACGCAGGAGGATCAAACGATCGAATACAGCGTGACGGTAGACTCGGACGATATCGATCCGATCACGGCGTATGCGGATGTCTTCGTGAAAGGGAAAAACAAGAACGATAATCGGTTTGATTTTTCTTCCGACACATGGCGTTTTCGGAATTTTAGCACGACGCCGGTATGCTTGACACAAGAGGATTACGACGCTATGCTTGTCGGATTGGATCATACGTCGGTCGAGTTTATCAACAAGAAAATAGAAGCAGGATGTAACGGCTATTGTTATGGATTTGCGGCATCCTCTATCCTGGTCAAGATGAAGGCGCTCAAAGTGGAAGACATTGATAGCAGCAAAAGCAAGCTGCACGACGTCGAGTCCACGACCGAGTCGAAATCCGTATTGGCGTATCACTGGTTGACGCAGTACTTTTCTTGTGTTGCCGATGAAATAGCGACGTTCAATCAGAATGATACGGCCGCCAAGCTGTCCATCATCGAAGGCAAAGCCAAAGCCGTGGAATCCGGAGGCGTGCCGTTTATTCTCAGCTTTACATTAGGAGAGAACAAAGGCCATGCCATCGTCGGGTATTCGTATGAGACCGGGAAATGGGAAAAGGCGGGCAAAACATACAACTCAAGGATCTTGACCTATGACAGCAATAAGCCAAAATGGAACGAGGATTCCTGTCTGTATTATAATGCCAACACAGCCGAATGGTGTATTCCCAACTATCCGGGAGCTCGAGAAATCATTCAAGCTTTGTCCGATGTGAATATTATCAATGTCAAAGCGTTGGCAAGCAACAAAAAGTCCGCATATTCCTATCTCCATGTGACCGGAAGCGACGATCTCTCGATTTATGACGGCAATAACGTTATGATCGGCTCGATCGAAGACGGAGCCCTTGACGGTCAAAGCCGCGAAGGCGTTGTGGCGTTTCGACCGGATGATGTGAGCGACGTCCTCACGATCGCCATCCCCAAAACGGATGTGGAAGAAAGCTATACGGTTCAATCGCATGACGAAGCGCTGGACGTGTGTGTCCAATATGAGAATTATTATATGTCGGCGGCCACACCTTCCAATGATGCCGTTACATTTGATCCAAACGGCATGGTGGCTTTGCATGACGATGTATCAAATTATGAGATGGAGATCGTCGCCAATACCGGGCATTATGCGACCGATTGGTATAAGGTGCAGATAAAGGGCGAAAAAGGGCAAGACCCAACGATTGCCGTAGGGAACGACGGATATCTGATCACCGGAAACGATCTTGGAAAATTGGAAGTGTATGCGGATAACGGGACGACGGCGGAGCGGCTTGACGTTCCGGGTGCCAAAACCCCTGTTTTGCTCACGCAAACCGGCGGCGATCTCTGCGCAAAAACCGATGAGGATGCAGACGGCTCGTACGAGTCGGTACTGGCCGTAGGCAGGATGACAGAGCGGCATAATCCGTTTAGCAGCACGGACACGTTCAATTGGTGGATTCTTGTGTGGATCATTGGCGGTCTCGTGATTGCGGCGGGCATTGCGATTGGGGTCAAATGGTTTTTGTCGAACAGAAGATCGACTGTGAAACATCCCAGGAAGAAAAAGAATAAAACAAACAGCGCGGATGACGAGTGGTGGAATTTGTGATCCGATCCTGAAAAGCCGGGACGGATCGACAAAAACAGGATGAGCGCCACGCCAGGAAGCGGGGAGCTTTGGCGGTTTGTATGACGGCATGGCGGGTGGCGTCTTGTTCCATCTTTTGCGGCACAAGCGGAGAAGACCGGATATGAAAGGGTCGAGCGCCCCACGGCGGGCGATTGCACCAAGGATTTTGCACGTTTTTGTATTTTACACTTGACAAATCCGGCCAAAATGAGTATAATGACTGATGTTCCGCAAAATGCGCTCGTAGCTCAGCTGGATAGAGTGTTTGACTACGAATCAAAAGGTCAGGGGTTCGAATCCCTTCGGGCGCACCAGAAAAAGAGCCCGGCTTTTGCCGGGCTCTTTTTCTGTCCGAAGGGATTCGAAAGGAGCGTAAAGAAAACGTGCCGGTGGCACGTTTTTAGCTCCGTTGGGAATGAAGAGTTTTCCGGTTTTGTCAGTACCAAAAGACGAGATACGATCTACCGTCTTGCAGCGACCCTTCGGGCGCACCATGAAAGGATTGCTATATTGAAAAATGCAGCACTCCTATTTTTATAGCAAATTATGCCGGGATTGTTTTGAAAACACGGGCTGCGGTATAGTATAATACCAATACCAGATTAGAAAAAGATGACAGTGGAAATAGACGATCAACACTATAAAAGAAGGTTTGGAGGAGTAAAATATGACGTGGACATGCCCGAAATGTGGAAAGATATACCTTGCCGAATATGATATGAAACGCTGTAATTGTCAATCATCTCAGCCTTGCCCAGATTGCCGAGGAACAGGGAAAAAGATTCAAGCAATCGGTCCCGCCGTGGATTGCCCTCGTTGCAACGGTTCCGGTAAACTATATTACTAAGTTTAAAAAGGAATCTACGAACAAAGGTAAAGTTCCATTTACATAGCCATCTGCTGTGTTTGTTAGTTCGTCGTTATTTCATGTTACGAAGCTTAGCGATAGCTTTAATTTTGCTGAATTTGCCATCTTTTTTGGTGCGCGGTGCCGACTGCGAGCAAAGGCCAACAAGGAAAGAGGCGGGGGATATTTCCCCCGCCTCTTTGCAATACCAAAGCGACTTATTTCAGGCCGGCTTCGTATTGCTCGATCATCTTCTTGACCATCTGGCCGCCCACGGAACCGGCCTGCTTCGAGGTCAGATCGCCGTTATAGCCCTGCTTGAGGTTGACGCCCACTTCGTTTGCCGCTTCCATCTTGAAACGGTTGAGGCCATCGCGCGCCTCGGGGACGACGCTCTTGTTCTTCGCCATGATTCGTACGCTCCTCTGAGAAAATTTATCGTGACTGCGTTTGCAGTCATAGTGTTTGCTTTTTTTCTCGGGTTATCCGCTCCAAATTTTGGATAAGAAACGGGAGGACTCCGACTTGACAGCGCGGGTGGAAAGAGGTATACTTTGATTGTGTTCAATTAAAACGGAACCGACCTCTTTGAAAGGGGCGCTTCGGATAAACGGAGGGATTGCCATGCATTATGTATTTTACCCGCACGGCGTTTGTTCGCGGCAGATTGATTTTGATATCGACGGCGACGTGATTCGCCAGGTGCGCTTTACCGGTGGCTGTAACGGCAACTTGAAAGCGATCGGCAAACTGGTGGAGGGAATGACCGTTTCGCAGATTGAGGAGAAACTGCGCGGCAATCTTTGCGGCATGCGCCCCACCTCATGCGCCGACCAATTTGCTATCGCGGTACGGGAGGCGTACGATCGCACCCATGCGGAAGGATGAGGCGAACGCCATGAAAGAAACTCGTTATGATCGTTTGAAACTGTCGCGGCAATTGTGCTTTCCGCTTTATGCCGCGTCGCGTGAAGTGATTCGGCAATACCGGCCGTATCTGGATGCGCTCGACTTGACCTATACGCAATACATCACGATGATGGTGCTGTGGGAACACGAACGGCAAAGCGTCAAAGATTTGGGGGCGCAGCTGTTTTTAGATAGCGGTACGCTCACGCCGGTGCTCAAAAGTCTGGAGGCAAAAGGGTATGTGCGCCGTACGCGCGGCGAGCAGGATGAGCGGCTGCTGATTGTCGATCTGACCGAGGAAGGCCGCGCGCTGCGCGATAAAGCAGCATCCGTTCCGCAGCAAATGGCGTCCTGTATTCGCCTGAGCCGCGAGGAAGCGGCGACGTTATATAAGCTGCTGTATAAGCTGCTGCGCACCGAGAATGATTTGTGAGCGGCGATCTTCGAAAATGCGGCAGAACTCTTGATTTTATAACGAATTGCTTTATAATAAGAGTATTCGATGAAAGAAATCCGGGCAACCGGGCGGCAATAAAAAAGGAGTGTTTATCGATGAAACAATGCAAATGCGTCCTTTGCGTACTGATCTGTCTGCTGTTGTGTCTGTCGGGCATGGCGGTATCGGCAGAGGGGGACGCAAAGGTGATGATCTCGACGGCGTCCGCCAAACCGGGCGAAACGGTGTCGATTGATCTGTCGATTCAATGTGATCAGACTTTCGGCGCTCTCGGTTTTTATCTCACCTACGACGCGCAGGCGCTCGAATGCGTCAGCGCTGAAGAAAAAGGCGTGCTTGCCAAAATGGGGATGAGCACCGTCAATACCAGCCCGAACGGGCAGACGGGCGAGATTTGGGTGACCGGCATGAGCCTGAGCGATATGCAGGGAGACGGCCCGATCGCAACACTGACCTTCCGTGTGAAGGAGGATGCGGCGACAGGCTGGAGCCAGATTGCTTTCAGTGAAAGAGAGCAGGAATGGTATCAAGCAAGCGGCAACAGCACGGTGGCCATCCCGTTTTCCATGACCAACGGCGGCATCAACATCACGACGGACGGCGGGCAGGACACGCCGACTGCGGTCACAACGGCGGAACCGAATTCTGATCCGGAAGAAACGCAGGCCCCTGCGACAGTCTCGAGTCAGTCGAACGCGACGACGCCGACCTCGGCACCTGTGACGCAGGCGGACGGATCGATCGCCGTGACCAACGCAGCGGGGCAGGCGGTAACGATGCCCGACGGTAGCGCGGCTACATTGGCGCCGGTTGCGACGCTGCTGGGCGCCAGCGGTACGGCGGCGACGCAGGCAAACGGCGATGTACTGGAAGCGGCGGGCGTCGGTGTGCTGGTTGAAGGCGGCACGGTGCAGCCGGGCGGCAAAGCGACGGTGAAGCTGTCGCTGACCGAGGTGCCGGATCTGGCAAGTTTTCAAGTGCGGTTGGCGTATGACGCGACGCATTTGAATTATCTGTCCGGCAAACTGGTCGGCTTTGTTGCCGATATGCCGAACGCTGCCATTGTGACCGGCACGGAAACCGTTGGCAACGATATCCTGATCACCGCGATGAACACCTCCGGTGTGTCCGGCAGCGGTGTGATCGCGGAGCTGGAATTCCAAGTTTACAGCGATACCCCGGCCGGAACGTACGCGGTGACGTTTGCCAAAGGCAGCGAATTGTATACGACCGAGATGGGATTGTATACAGCCACCGAGATTCCCGGTGCGATCCAAGTGGAAGGGGCGATCATCCCCGGCTTTGAGCGGGTCGCCGAAAACGGCGGCGGGATGCTGTGGCTGTGGCTTCTGATCGGCGGCCTTGCGATCGTGGGCGTCATCGTGGGTGTGATCATGGCAGCCAGAAAAAAGAATGCCGCACCGGTCGGCGCGCCGACGCAAGCGGCTGTGGAGCGGTCTGCCAGACCGGTCGATCTGGATGCCGAGGCGATGGGTACGGACGAAGAATCGACGAAGGAGATTTCGGAGACCGCTGATCCGACGGATGAATAACCGATAATAGAAACAATACGAGGAAGACGAGAACGTCTTCCTCGTATTGTTGTAATCAAAAGAATCGGTTGTTTTAAAATCCGTTGCTTTGCGACACGCGCAGGGTTTGACCGTCGCTGAGGATGGTGATGTCGCCGTCTTTTGTCTCAAAGGTTGTGATGCCGCGTTCGGCAAGCAGGCTGAGCGTTTTGTCTTCGGCGGGGTTTTTGTCCGACGTGCAGATGGCGACGTAGGACGGCTGCAGGGCGTCCAGCAACTCATCAAGCGCTTTGTTGAACACGCCGTGATGTGGCAGCTTCAGGAAATCGCATGGTGCGATCTCCCGGCTTTTCAGCCAGTCGCGGATGCGGGATTTCTCGCTGTCTCCGGCAAATACCAACTGATTTTCACCGTGGGTCACGGTGGTGATCAGCGAAAAATTGTTATCCGCCTCGCCGTCAGTTGTCGCTTCATAGGACAGCGGCGGTTCGACCAGCACCTCGGCGTCGCCGAAGGAGAAGGTGACAGCATCGCTGAGCCGCTCAGGGACGGTGCTTTGCCGGTCGATCGCGGCGAGAAACGCCTGATATTCGGCAAGCTCGTTTTCATAAGCGGGCAGCAGGATGCGGTCGACGCTATAGGCGCCGAGCAGCGCGGCGGCACCCCCGACGTGGTCTTTGTCAAAATGGGTGATGATCAGCGTATCCAAACGACGGATCCCGCGGCTTTGCAGAAACCGGATCATTTCCGGGCCGTCGTCTTCTTCGCCGGCGTCGATTATCATGCATCGATCGCCGGTGATCAGCACAATGGCGTCCGCCTTGCCAACCTTGAGCAGGTCGACGGTGAGCGACGCGGATATGCTGTCCTGCTCGCATCCGGCGAGCAGGATCAGCAGCAAGAGACACACCAGCATACCACTGAAAAAGCGGCGAAATCGAATCATCCGCAGGATCCCTCCTTTGCCGTTACATCCTCTTTGTCATCAGTATAGCATAAATGGCGTCATATGAAAAGTCTTTGCATGGCTTTTTTACAAAGTTCCCCGAAAGTCGACGGTTCGTCTTGACCGGTTCGGAAAAATATGGCATAATAAATCGCAGGAGGGATGGCAGTATGAAAACGAAAACAAGGATGTTGGCCGGATTACTGGCCGTTATCATGGCATTGTTGATGTTGGCGGGCTGCACCGCTGCGACCGAACAGGAACCGATCGATGAAGTGGTTCCGCTTGCCTCATATCGCCTTCCTGCGCAGGCGGTCAAAATCGACATGACGGCGAGTGATCCGACCAGCAGTGAGATGCAGTTTGTTTATGATGACAGCGGCCGCATCACCCAATGTTATTATGCAATCGGCGGACAGCAGATCTATGTGAGTTATATGTATCAGGAAAATAGCGTGACGCTTTATGCCTTTATGAACAGCGTGGTTGCCGCGAATGTCGAGATCCCGCTGCCGGCTTTTGACGCGTCGGTCGGCTTTGCCGAGAAGGATGGCTACTATTTCAAAGGCTATGCATTCCCGGCGGATGACACCGCCGCCGATCAATGAGCCGCGCGTAGTCCCTTTGACGAGGTATCACGATGGCTGAACAGAAAAAACGGCAAGGGGATCCGGCGACGATCGCCCGGCGCAGCATCAGCAAAAAATATCGCAAAGAGCTGTGGGGGCCGTTCATCGCCGCGATCAAGCGATATGAATTGATCAAAGAAGGTGACCGCATCGCTGTGTGCATTTCGGGCGGCAAGGATTCTATGTTGCTCGGCGTGATGATGAGCATGCTGCAGCAGTACAGCGAGGTGCCGTTTGAGGTCATCTATCTTGTGATGGATCCCGGCTACAACGCCGAAAACCGGCAAAAGATCGAGCAAAACGCCGTCCGGCTGCAGCTGCCGATCACGATATTTGAAACCAATATTTTCAAGGTGGCGAACCGCACGGAGCAGTCGCCGTGTTATCTTTGCGCCAAGATGCGAAGAGGACATCTCTATGCCAAAGCCAAGGAGCTCGGCTGCAACAAGATCGCGCTCGGGCATCATCTCAACGACGTGATCGAAACGACGGTGATGGCAATGTTCCACGGCTCGCAGCTGCAGGCGATGCTCCCGAAGCTGCACAGCCAAAACTTTGAGGGGATGGAGCTGATCCGTCCGCTCTACTGCATCCGTGAGGAGGATATCCTCGCGTGGAAGCGGTATAACGGCCTCGCGTTCATCCAATGTGCCTGCCGGTTTACGGAGGAAAGCGAGCGGGGAGAAGAAAGCTCCAAACGACGGGAAACCAAGGAGCTGCTGGCTCGCTTGAAAACGGAATATCCCGAGATCGAACAGCACATTTTTCACAGCATCCACGCCGTGCATCTTGACACCTTCCCCGGCTACAAACGGCGCGGCGTCGATCATTCGTTTTTGGAAGATTATGGGAACCTCTAAATATTCGACGCGTTCAGATCGCGAAGAGATCTTTTCGGTAGAGGAAACAAACATGTGAATTCATACTTGGTGTATAGCATGTTTGTAAACTATGATGGAAAAAGATCAAGCGAGAGGAATGCACGAGAATGTTTAGAGGCGACCTTATAAAAAACGCTTGACAACGAGGAATAAGAGGATTATAATAAGCACGATCAAAGGCTTTGATCGGGAAAAGTACCGTGTATCCCTTGCATAACAGAGAGCGGTAGCGGCTGAAAATTCCGCTGCAATATACACGCGAAGAACACCCGGGAGCCGCAATCCGAAAAGCCCGAAAGGGCGCAGTAGGTGCGACGGGTTCGACCGTTATATCGAAACGACTTTCACGATGAAGTCGAAAAGGGGCTTTTCTGCAAAAAGGAAAGCAATTTAGGTGGTACCGCGGGTCACAGCTGCTCGTCCTAGTTTTTGGACGACAGCTGTTATTTTTATTTTGGGAGGGTGTTTTATTATGAAACACATCGACATCTCCGCCATTCTGGGCGGAAAAGACTATCTCGGTCAAACGGTCACCGTGTGCGGCTGGGTCCGCACGGCGCGGGACTCCAAAAACATGGCGTTTCTCGCGCTCAACGACGGCACCAGCCTGCCGCATCTGCAGATCGTCATCGATAAAGCGAGCGGCGTCGATCTGCCGGCGGAAGCGGGCAAACTGGGCGCGGCACTCAAAGTGGAAGGCGTCGTCGTCGAAAACATGAACAACGGCACGCCGGAGATCAACGCGACGGCGATCACGGTTCTGGGTGCCTGT
>JAFTBJ010000109.1 GCA_017455295.1 Clostridia bacterium | reverse complement strand
GTTCTTTTATGAAGGATTATCCTGCCCGGTCTGCGGTCAGGCATTTGCCGAGACGGACGACATTGTCGCCTGCCCCGACTGCGGTGCGCCGCACCACCGTGCATGCTGGCAGCAGGTGGGACATTGCCTGTTTGCGGACGATCACGGCACCGAGCGGCAATGGAGACGAGACAAATCGGCAGCCGGCACAGCCGCGTCATCCGAGCAAAATCGCTGCCCGCGCTGCGGTGCCGACAATCCGCCGCATGCCGAATTCTGCGGACATTGCGGCGGCTCCTTGGAAACGGATGATTGGTCGTCTGACTCTCCGTTTCAAGAATCGACATCTTCCTACGCCGGCTCCTACACCGAATATGCGCCGTTTCGTGTATCGACGGGCGATCCGTGCGGCGGCATTCCACAAGATCAGTCGATCGAGGGGGAGACCGCTGGCGATCTTGCCGCGGTCGTCGGTCCGCAGTCCGCATATTATATCCCGCGCTTTTCCGCTATGGCTTCATCCGGCGGCCATGTTTCCTGGAACTGGCCGGCGTTTTTGATCCCTCTTTACTGGCTGTTTTATCGCAAGCAATATATCCCCGGCGCTCTGATGCTCGTGTTTTCGCTGCTGCATCAAATCATCACGCTGTATGTGACCTACACCTATTTTTATGAAAGCGTCTATGAAAACGTCATGTCACCAAGTGCGCTGTTGGCTGTTATGGAGCAGAACGAACCCGCGATGCTGGCGGCCATGCTGCTGACGATGCTGGCGTTCACGGATATCCTGCTGCACGTCTTGATCGGCCTTTTCGGGAATCGTCTGTATATGCGGCATTGCCTGTCGGTCGTGCGGCGCGCCAAAGCCATCTATCCGGAAGGATACCGTGCCCAGCTCGGCGTCCTCGGCGGAACGTCGATCGCGCTGGCGGTCGTCGCCTATCTGTGTATCCAATTTGTCCCCATGATGGTGACGTCACTCTTTATGTAACCCTCACGAACAAAATATGCCTGCCCTATTTCAAAAGGGCAGGCATATTTTTATTTCCAAAATGAGCTGACGATTTTTCTCCATTGTGCGACATCCGCATGATACAGATTCTCTTTTACGATCGCAATGTTCATATCCTCCGCCCGTTGTTTGAAAAACAGCGCGGACACGGAGGTATCTTCCGACAATGCCGGCGCGACCAAAATCTTTTTGACGAGTTCGCCGCCAAAACGAGCCGCGACCGTTTGGAGCTTATACAATTCACTTACGTCGACGTGACCGTTCTTACAGGAAACAAAGATTGGGATGAGACCGTACATCATCACAACGTCGATCTCGTTTTCCGTATCGCATACACTGGACATCTCGTCATGAAAAGCGCCGTCCCAATCGATGCACAGGCCGTTTCGCACATCGTTGTATATACGCTCTCCTGTATCCCGCTTTGCTTCCAGCGCGGTTTTATATACTTTCATTTCGAGCACTTGGCCCGCTTTTGTCAAACAGCGTTTCACCGCCTCGTTTTTATAAGTAACGGTGATCACATCGTCGGTAAGAGAATATGTGAGCAGCCTCTCGCTCTGCAGTTCATCTAAAACTCCGCGTATAAATATGTCGCTATCTCGTTGCTTGAGTTCCGCGCAGCTGGCACTCGTTGTCAAACCGCCGTCTGTGTTTTGGCTGAGCTCCTCCATGATTCCCAGTGCCGCTATTTGAGCGTTCCATGCACGCGAAAAGCGGCACACATCCCACATTCTCTCGATATCGGCCAGAAATTCCGGATCAGTCATATCCCAGGCAGGCGTTTCCCTTTCGTTCACGGCGCCGCCATACAGCAAGATCTGCTGCGCAGCCGTCAGAGATAGGCAATCCGTTTCGGAGACAACTTGTCCATCCATATCGCAATCGATCAAACTGCCGCCCGAAATACTCATACGATGCATCTGGATGTGGGCGGCAGGGTATCGTTCGGACAACATGCCGATCGCCGCCAGGCACAATTCATCGCCGCCTGTCAAATCAAACACACAATCCGGATATTGCACCACGATCTGTTCCAGGCGATCCAAAATCGCACTCATGCGGCTTTCTGCTGGATGGCGCGAAGCGTCCATCACTTCGACAAAAAAAGCAACATCGGGATACCCGTGTTCACTTAAAATGCGCGCATAGCGATCTGCTGCCTCCAGCATCACGCTCCGATTGGCCCCGATCAGCACCACCTGATCGGGAACATGTACCAGACAACTGCCGATATTCTTTACATCGTCTTTGTCGAAAAATTCCACATATGTCATAGCCCCGATCCTTCCCGCAAAGCGGTATACCGCCACGGTGCGTGTAAATATTGCTGCCGCACATACCGTTTTTTATGTTAGCATCATGGCTTTCGTGTGCTTTGGAACCAATAGATCAGCGATGCGGCCAGATCGGTGGGCAGCACCTTTAACAGTCGCCTGCTTGCCTGCACCGCGATACCGGGCAGGATGTAAAACCGATGCAGATGGTCGATCGTATACCGCGCCACCCAGCGCGCATCACCGCTATAAAAGCGGAAGCCGACGTTGGCATTTTTTTCAAAATTTGTTTTGACCGGTCCCGGACACAGGACTCCGATCTGCACATGCGAATGCCGCTGCTTGAGCTCGGTGCGAATCGCTTCCGACAGCCGCAGCACATAGGCCTTGGTTGCATAATAGGTGGCCATCAGCGGGCCGGGCATAAAGCCGGCGATAGACGCAACATTCAGAATATAGCCTCTGTCCCGCTTGACCATATCTCGCAGGTACAGCTTGGTCAGAATATGCACAGCTTTGATGTTGGTGTCGATCATCCGCATATCCTTGTCGAGAGACGTCTTGTCAAATGGACCGTAATCACCGAATCCCGCATTGTTGATCAGCAGGTCGACGTGGGGATAATGCCGATGGAGCCGCACACAATTTTCTTCGATGCTGAGATCGGTGGCCACCGTTTGGATATCCGGAAACGCCGAAGACGACAGTTCTTTTTTGAGTCGTTCCAGCCGCAGCGTATCCCGTCCGACCAGGATCATTTTCGTGCAGTACGGCCGAAGGCACCGCGCAAGTTCGCGCCCGATGCCGGAGGATGCGCCGGTGATCAGTACGTTCATATCGATCGTCTCCCTTTTTAGGCTGTCGTTCAGGACAGGTGTTCGCAGATCGCCGCAAGCAGATCGTCGTATTCCTCAAACGCCTGCAAATCGGGATTGTCCGCCTTAATCTGCTCGGTGCTGCGGAACAGGAATCCCGCTTTGCTCGCGCGAATCATCTTGAGATCGTTGTAGCTGTCCCCTGCCGCGATCGTATCATATCCGATCGACTGCAGCGCTTTGACGGTGGTCCACTTGGACTGCTCGCAGCGCATACGGTAATCTTCAATGGTACCGTCCGCACCGACGACCAGCGTATTGCAGAAGATG
>JAFTBJ010000108.1 GCA_017455295.1 Clostridia bacterium | reverse complement strand
TCCGTCCCATGAAAAAAGCGGACAGCGTTGGTTGTCGGGCTTTTTGGGATGGAGGTGTTTTTGTTTGTGCTCTGATTAGTATTGCTGATATATGAAATAAGAAAGGGTGTAAAATCGTATGAAATGGACCGGACTGAATGAATTGCGCGAAAAATATCTGTCGTTTTTTGAAAGCAAGGGGCATTTGCGGCTTCCGAGCTTTTCGCTCGTGCCGAATGGGGATAAATCGCTTCTGCTGATCAATTCCGGCATGGCGCCGATGAAAAAATATTTCACAGGGGAGATCACGCCGCCCAGAAAGCGGGTGACCACCTGTCAAAAGTGCATCCGCACGCCGGATATCGAACGCGTCGGTAAAACGGCGCGCCATGGCACCTATTTTGAGATGCTCGGCAATTTCAGCTTTGGGGACTATTTCAAGCACGAAGCGACCGCATGGGCATGGGAGTTCTGCATCGACGTGCTGGATCTACCAAAGGATCGCATCTGGGTTTCTACATATGAAGATGACGAGGAAGCCAGACAGATATGGACACAAGAAGTTGGCGTGTCGCCCGATCGTATTGTCAAGCTTTCCAAAGAGGATAATTTCTGGGAGCATGGCAGCGGCCCGTGCGGCCCCTGCTCGGAGCTTTATTTTGATCGCGGCGCGCAATATGGCTGCGGCAAGCCGACCTGCGGTGTTGGCTGCGACTGCGATCGATATGTAGAGTTTTGGAATTTGGTATTCACACAGTTTGAAAGTGATGGGGAAGGACATTATGCCCCACTCGATCATCCGAACATCGATACCGGCATGGGGCTTGAGCGACTGGCCTGCATCATGCAGGAAGTGGACAACCTCTTTGAAGTGGATACCGTCCAAAACATCATGAAACACATCAGTCGGATCGCCGGCGTGACGTATAAGCAGAACGAAAAAACGGATGTGTCGCTGCGCGTGATCACCGATCATATTCGCTCGACGGTGTTTATGATCGGCGACGGTGTGATGCCGTCCAATGCCGGACGTGGCTATGTGCTGCGCCGGTTGCTGCGCCGCGCGGCACGCCACGGCCGCCTACTCGGTATCACAGAACCCTTCCTGTATCAAGTTGCGGAAACCGTGATCGGGGAAAACCTGTCGGCGTATCCTGAATTGAAGGAAAAACAGGATTTCATTCAAAAATTGATCCTCAACGAAGAAGAGGCTTTTGGTAAAACGATTGACGCCGGCCTTGCGGTGTTGGATCAAATGATCGCGTCGCTCAAAGGCGATGTGCTGGACGGCGAATCGGCATTCAAGCTGTATGATACATACGGCTTCCCGGTTGATTTGACGCGGGATATTCTCGAAGAAAAAGGCATGACGGTGGATGAAGCGGCGTTTGATGAATTGATGCAGCAGCAGCGTCGTCGTGCTCGTGAGGCACGCCAGGATGCCGGCGCGGACGCCTGGAAAGGCAAGGCGGCGGTGATCGAGCAGTTGACTCCCGGTCGCTTTGTCGGTTACACGGCCTTTCAGGCAGATGCCACCATCACCGCTCTTGTGAAAGACAACGAGATGGTGGACAGTGTCACAGAAGGCGATGAGGCGATTGTGATACTGGATGTCACGCCGTTTTATGCCGAAAGCGGCGGCCAGATCGGCGATATCGGTGACATTGTTTCGGAGGGCGGAAGCTTTGATGTGATCGATACCTTTAAGAGCGCAAACGGTGTGTTTGCGCATGGCGGTACCGTACAAACGGGCGATCTGCGTGTTGGCGACTTGGTGAAGGCTTCAGTCCATGCGGATACGCGCCGCGCCACGATGCGTAATCATACAGCGGCACACCTGCTGCAGGCGGCGCTGCGTCGGGTGCTCGGCACGCATGTCGAACAAGCTGGCCAAATGGTGGATGCCAATCGCATGCGTTTTGACTTTACGCATTTTTCGGCGATGACGCCGGATGAGCTGAAACAGGTGGAAGCGCTTGTCAATGAATGGATCTTGAGTGCGATCGATACCGATATTCGTGAAATGCCGATCGCTGAAGCGAAAAAGCTGGGAGCCATGGCGCTGTTCGGCGAGAAATACGGTGATATCGTCCGTGTGGTGTCTGTGCCGGATGTGTCGGTGGAATTCTGCGGCGGCACCCATGTCGGCAACACAGCGCAGATTGGGTTGTTCCGCATTTTGACCGAAACCTCTGTGGCAGCCGGTGTGCGCCGCATCGAAGCGGCGACCGGTGCCGGCGTGTTGCGCCTTCTTGATAAAATGGATGCGGAGCTTTCCGAAACGGTGCGTCTGCTCAAGGCCAATTCCGCAGATGATCTGACGCGCCGTGCTGCGCAGGTGATGAATGAGCTGCGCGATACGCAAAGCAAGCTGACGACCGCCGAAGAAAAGCTGGCGGCCGGCAAACTGGATGAGCTGCTTGGCGCACCGATTGAGCATGGTGGCCTGCAGATTATGACGGCCAGTGTACCGGGTGCCACAGGCGAAGCGTTGCGCACGATGGCGGATCAATGCCGTTCTAAAGTGGACAGCACGGCTGTGGTACTGCTTTGCGGCGTCGATCGCGCGGCCGGTAACGTCAGCTTGTGCTGCTATTGCGCACCGGATGCGGTGAAACGCGGTGCTCATGCGGGCACAATCGTCCGGGAAGCGGCGACCCTGTGCGGCGGTCGCGGCGGCGGACGTCCGGACATGGCGATGGCCGGAGGCAAAGATATCAACGGCATCGATGCGGCGCTTGCATCGGTTGCGGCCACGTTGGATACGATTTTGAAATAAAGGAGAAAATACCATGGATTGCTTATTCTGTAAAATCGTTGCGGGAGAGATTCCCAATAAAACGGTGTACGAAGACGATCAAGTGCTGGCATTTTATGATATTGCCCCGAAAGCACCGGTTCATGTGTTGGTGATTCCCAAATGCCATCTGTCCGGCGTACGGGATATCACGCCGGACACGGCGACTGTTGTGGGACACATTTTTGAGGTGATCCCACAGATCACCGAAAAGCTCGGCTTGACGGATTATCGCGTCGTCAGCAATAATGGCGTCGAGGCCGGTCAAACGGTCGGCCATCTGCATTTCCACATTTTAGGCGGCCGGATCCTCGGAGAAATGGGTTGAAAACATGAGATTCATCGTGCTCGACTTGGAATGGAACGGCTCCTATTCAAAAAAAGCACACGGCTATTTTAATGAGATCATCGAGATCGGCGCGGTAGCGCTGGATGACGAGATGCACCCGGTGGATGCGTTCCACCGGGTGATTCGGCCGTCTGTCAGCAAAAAGCTGACCAATTTAGTGAAGGAATTGACCCATATTACGCCGGAAGAGCTCGAGGAAGAGGGAGGCAGTTTCGCCAAAACGATGCGAGCGTTTTCCAAATGGGCAGGCGAGGAGGCAGCGGTGCTGACGTGGAGCAATACCGACCTGCTTGTGCTGCTGGAAAACTATCGGTTTTTTCATGGCATTGACAGGATCCCGTTTATGAAATGGTATGCCGATATCCAACCGTATTGCCAACGCCGCATGGGAGTGGATACATCTCAACAGATGGGCTTGTCCCGTGCATGCGAAGCGCTCGCGATCAGCGCGGAGGATTCAGCGCTCCACCGGGCGCCGGATGACGCCATGCTGACGGCGCAGGTATTTATGCGGCTGTATGATCCGGAAAGCTTTGCCGCATGCTTGCAGCAGGTCAACAAAGAGTTTTATGCGCGCTTGCTGTTCAAGCCGATCTTCATTCGCGAATTTGACAGTCCGCTCATCAAGCGCGGCAGCTTTTGCTTTTCCTGCCCGGAATGCGGAAAAGGTTTGCAGCTCAAAGGAAAGTGGAAGTATTTTTCGCGCGCTTTCTGTGCCGAGCTTTTTTGCAAATCCTGCAAAAAAGCGTATATGGCGCGCGTTCAATGCCGCCAACTCTATGAAGGGGTGGATATTCGCCGCAAATTGACCGAAAAAAAGCCGTCTCAGCCAGAGAAAACCGATGTCCCCGAGACGTAATTGTCCTTTCTAACCAAAAAAATGCGGTGTATGAGGTTTACTTTTGGCTAGTATCCGTGCTTGACTTTCCACCACAATATACGGTATAATGATTCCAGAGTTTTTACATTTTATTGATTTTTTCGACACAGTTTATCAGCAATCGTGAAAGGACGTCGATCGGTATGCAGCTGTTGAAAGAACGGATCTTGCAGGATGGCG
>JAFTBJ010000107.1 GCA_017455295.1 Clostridia bacterium | reverse complement strand
TCGTCGGCGATTTACGGCGGCACGCTGATTCTGCTTTTCTTGATGTCCTGTCTGTATCACGCACTCGTGGGCGACCGCGCGAAACGAGTGTTTCGGGTTTTTGACCACAGCACCATCTTTTTGCTGATTGCCGGGACGTATACGCCGTATACGCTGGTCACATTGGGCGGCGCGCTCGGCTGGACGATTTTCGGCGTCGTCACCGGCGTTTCGATTGTGGGGATCGTGCTCAACTGCATCAGCATTGAACGCTTCAAAAAAGCGTCGATGATCTGCTATATTGCGACCGGCTGGTGTATCGTGATCGCCGCCGTGCCGATGGTGCAAACGCTGCCGCTGCCCGGCGTCATTCTGCTGTTTGCCGGCGGCGTGGCCTATACGGTCGGCACCCTCTTTTACCGGAAAAAGGGGACCGCGTGGTTCCACATGATCTGGCATCTGGTCGTCATGCTCGGCGCCGCTCTCCAGTTTTTCAGCATCTATGGATATGTCCTTGGATAAAAGAAACATATAAGCAGCCGTCTATCGAGCGTAGGCGGCTGTTTTGCTTTTTTAGTTGCAAAATAAGCCGATTTTTGCTATACTATACTATATATTGATTTTGAAAGGGGAAGCGAGGATGCTGCGTTTGATCAGCGGGCGGTCGGGATCCGGCCGATCCTATACCGTCACGGAAGAGATCCGCGCTTTGGTGAAGGCGGCTAAGGAGTCTTTGGCGGCGAATGGCAGCGCGTGCTATTTGATTGTGCCCGAGCAGATGTCGTTTGAAACGGAAAAGCGGCTGATGGAAGCACTCGGAGAAGCGGATGCCGCGCATGTGCGGGTGTGGAGCTTTACGCGTATGGCGGAGCGGCTGCTGCCGAGCACCTCGCGTTCCATCAGTGTGGGCGCCCGGGTGATGCTGATGGGGAAGGCCCTCAGCGAAACGGCGGATTTCCTCGAGATCTTCAAAACGAACGGCGCGCAAGGCGATGTGGTGTCGTCGCTTCTCCAGATCGCCGCAGAATGCAAACAAGCCGGCGTGCTGCCGGAGGCTATGCAGGAGGCGGCAGCGTCACTCCCTGCCGGGATCTTGTCGCAAAAGGTCGAGGAGTTGTCGCGGATCCTCACGGTATATGATGCGCTGTTGTCGTTGTGCGGCGAGGATCCGCGCGATCCGGCCGCTCGCTTGGCGGAATGGCTGCGGGAAAACCGGGCGCTGTCCGGCGCGGCGATTTTTGCGGATGGATTCAAGAGCTTTACGGCGCCGGAAATGCAGGTGCTGGAAGCGCTGATGGCGCAGGCGGATGCAGTGACGGTGACGCTTTGCACCGATCGGCTGCAGGATGACAGCGGCGGACTCGACCGCTTTTCGGTTGTGATGGAAACGGCGCGCCGACTCAAAACGGCGGCCGCGCGCGTCGATTGTCAAGTGGCGCCGGTCGAGCACCTGTTTGAGGCACATCGATTTGAAAAGCCGTCTCTGGCGGTGCTGGAAGCCACGGCCTTTACGCCGGAATATCTGGAGGTGGAAGACGACGGCGCTGTTGTGGTGACCGAGGCGGCGGATGTATACGAAGAATGCACAGCGGTGGCACGCGATATCCGCCGGTTGATGCGGGAAGACGGGGTGCGGGCGCGGGAGATCGCGATCGTCACCCGTTCGATGAACGACTATCTGGGGGTGCTGGACGCGTCGCTTGAGCGAGCTGGGATCCCCTATTATCTGGATCGCCGCACGCCGATCCTGTCGGAAGGCGTGGTGGCGACCGCCCTCTCTGCGCTGCGCATTGTGACAAACGGGTGGCGAACCGAGTGGCTGCTTCGTTTGATGAAAACGGGGCTGCTCGGATTTTCGCTCACGTCCATCGCGCAGGTGGAGAATTATGCGTTTATCTGGAAATTGACCGGGTCGCGTTTTCGCGGCGAGTGGGCGTTCCACCCGCAGGGATTCGCCTCCGAGTTTACGCCGGAAGATCGCTGCCGCCTGACCCATTTGAACCGCTTGCGCCGCCGCCTTGTCAAACCGCTTGAGCGGCTGAATGCGGCGCTGTCGGAAACGGTGACCGGCGAGGCGTTCGCCCGCGCGGTTTATCGTTATTTGCAGGAAGCGCGGGTGGACCGCATGATCGCGCGGCAGATCGGGCGGCTGCAGATGTCCGGTGAGACGGTGCTCGCCGAACACACCGATCGGGTGTGGCAGGCGCTGATGGCGCTGCTCGATGATATGGCGACGGTGATGAAAGAGCAGCGCATGACCGGAGCGCAAGGGTATGAGCTGCTGCGCGCGGCGGCGCAGGCGACCGATATCGGTTCGATCCCGCAGCAGCTCGATGCCGTGACGATCGGTACGGCGGATCGCATCCGCTTCCCGTCGCCGACGACCGTCTTTTTGCTTGGTGCAAACGAAGGCGTGTTTCCGGCACTGCCGGACACGGAAGGAGTGCTCAGCGACCGCGAGCGCCGTCTGCTGATCGATGTGGGACTGTCGTTTGAAGAAAGCGGCATCCGCCAAACGGCGGAGGAGCGGTTCTCCTGTTATACAGCGCTGTCGGCGGCTTCCAAGCGGCTGTATATCAGCTATATGAAGACGCTGCCGGATGGCGGTCAGGGCACAAAGTCCGACATCGTGCAAACGGTGCTTGCGCATCTGCCGTATTTGAAAACCCGGCGGGCTCGCGAAGATGATACGAGCGACATCGAGACCGAAGACGATGCGTTTGAGCGGATGGCTGCCGGGTTTTATGCCAAAACGCCGCTGTCTCGCACATTGTACGCGACGCTGTGGCAGGATGAACGCCGCCGCAGTCAGCTGCAGGCGATGACGGATATCACGCAGGAACGCCCGATCGCCTTCCAAAACGAAGAGACGGCGGCACGCCTGTTTGGCGATCGCATCACCTTGTCGGCTACGCGAGTCGAGAGCTATCATCAGTGCCGATTTGCTTATTTCTGTGAATATGGGCTGCGTGCAAAGAGCCGCCGGGAAGCGGATATGGGCGCCATCGAGTTTGGCGTGCTGACTCATTACATCATGGAAACCATGCTGCCGATCTATTTGGAAGAGGGCCTGCATACGATCCGCAAATCCCGTTGCATGGATGATGCTCGTCGGGCGGCGGACGCGTATGTGGAAAATGAGATGGGCGGTCTTGAAGAAAAGACCGATCGCTTCTTGTATTTGCTGTCCCGCCTGTATGGCGTGTGCGGCAATTTCCTTTGGCATACAGTGCGGGAGCTGAAGCAGGACGCGTTCGTACCGGTGGACTATGAATTGCCGATCGAATCATCGGATGACCCGCAAGCGGTGACGCCGCTCCAAATCTCGCTGCCAGACGGCACCCGCGTGCGAATGACCGGCAAGATCGACCGGGTGGATCTCTATCGTTCCGGCGATCGCTCTTATATCCGTGTAGTGGACTACAAAAGCAAAAAAAGGCAGTTTTTGTTGACCGATGTGGTGCAGGGCATCAATCTGCAGATGCTGATCTATATGCTCACCGTTTGGAAAAACGGCGGCGGACGATATGGAGCGGTGACGCCGGCCGGCATTTTGTATATGCCGGCTAAAATGAAGGTTGTGGCTTCCGATCACGACCTGTCTCCCGATGAGGTCGAAACCGCGCAGATGAAAGAGATGAAAATGAGTGGACTGCTGATCGACAATATAGAGGTTTTGGAGGCGATGGAACCGGGTCTCAAAGGCGTGTTCATCCCTGTACAGGTGACCAAAAGCGGCAGCTATTATAAAACGTCTTCGGTCGTCACATTGGCCGAATTCGGCGCCCTCGGACGCCGGGCGGAAAAGCTGCTTGCCGATATGGCGAAAACGCTGCGAAAAGGGGAGATTGACGCCAGTCCCTTCAAAACCAAGAAAAACGATCCATGCACCTATTGCGATTATAAAGCCGTCTGCGGACATGAGGAAAACGATCGCTGCCGCGAGAGCGCATTCGACTCGGCGGACGACGTGCTCAGTATGCTTATGAAGGAGGCAGGGGAAGAATGACCGAGACGACCATCACCTTGATTATGGCGGCGGCCGCGGCGCTGTTGTCGGCGATTTCGCTCATTGTAGGACTGCTTCGCCGGGGTGGCGATCCGGCGCTTCGGGAGCAGCTGCGCCGCATGGAAGAACAGCAGCGGCGGGACAAAGCGGATCTCGAAGAGGCGACCGATCGGGCGATCCGTGCGGCAAGCGCGGCGCAAGCTCAGCAGATGGCGCTGCTCGAAAACCGCTTTAAGACGTTTGAGCTGACCAACGAGCAAAAACTTGAAGCGATACGGCAAACCATCGAGCAGCGTCTGCAATATATTCAGGAAGATAACAACCGCAAGCTCGACGCGATGCGCCAGACGGTGGACGAGAAGTTGCAGCAAACGCTGGAGGACAAGATGACCCAGTCCTTCCGCCTTGTCAACGAGCGGCTCGAACAGGTCTATCGCGGCCTCGGCGAGATGCAGACGCTCGCGACCGGCGTCGGCGATCTCAAGAAGGTGCTGGCGAATGTCAAAACGCGCGGCATCCTCGGTGAGCTGCAGCTCGGCGCGATCCTCGAAGAGATCTTGGCGCCGGAGCAATATGAGACCAACGTCGAGACGGTGCCGGGCAGCAAGAATTTTGTGGAATTCGCGATCACGCTGCCGGGGGACGACGGCGGATCGGTCTATCTGCCGATCGACTCCAAATTCCCCGGCGACGCCTATGCGGCGCTGCAGGACGCTTATGAAAGCGGGTCGGCCGAAGCAGTGCAGGCGGCTGCCAAAATCTTGACCGTGCGGTTGCGGGAATTTGCCAAAGACATCCATGACAAATACGTCGAGCCGCCCTATACGACCGAGTTCGCCGTGCTGTTTTTGCCGTTTGAGGGACTCTATGCCGAAGCGGTCAATCGGGGACTTGTGGAAGTGCTGCAGCGGGAATACCGGGTCAATTTGGCCGGCCCCAGTACGATGGCCGCTCTGCTCAACAGTCTGCAGATGGGCTTCCGCACGCTGGCGATCCAAAAGCAAAGCGGGCAGGTGTGGAAGATCCTCGGCGCGGTGCGATCGGAATTTGAAAAATTTGAGGCCATTCTGGTGGCGACGCAAACCAAACTTGATCAGGCCAACAAAGATTTGGATAAGTTGGTCGGCGTGCGCACGCGCGCGATTCGTCGCCGACTGCGGGATGTTGAAAAGATCGGGGATACGGAGGCGCTGCCGCTGCTTGATGAGCTTGCGGCTCCCGACGAATCGCTCGAAGACGACGGATAAAATAGCATATAGAAGATGCCCGCCGTGTCGCAGCATGCGACACGGCGGGCCTCTTTGTGTGGTTTAGGATCAGTTGAGGTAAACAATCGGCTCGTAGTCTTCGTAATCGATATCCTCGGGCTCCGGGATCTCGGTGACGTCCATCGTCACCGAAGCGCCGGACTGGAAGGTGTCAAGGAAGAAGGAGGTAAGGCCGCTTTCGGCGTAGCTGTTTTGGTAGAGATACAAGACATTGCCGATATACAGCGCCCGCACTGTATCCGCTTCCCCGATCGGGATGGTCGCCTTGACGGTGAACCCGGTCGCTTGATCAAAGGAGACGATGTAATAGGTCATCGTATATTCCCCGTTTGAATAGGAATACGCGGAAAAGCCGATCAGGTTTTTCTCCGGGTCGATCAGGATCGCGTGATGGTTGTAAAGCGCTTCACTGTAATAGGCGCCGTCGATCGGCAGGGTCGCGATCTCGCTCATCTCGCCCGCGTCGTTCTCGGCAAACATCGAAAGCTTCAATCCGCCGTCGTCCGTCTCGCCAAAGCCGAACAGCCACTCGCCGTAGCGATGCAGATAGGTGGAGAAGCCGGGAATCTTGAGCTCGGAGACGATGACCGGATTGGTCGGGTCGGAGAGGTCGACGTGGAAGAGCGGGTCGGTCTCGCGATAGGTCACAAAATAGGCATGATCGCCTTCAAACCGTGCGGAATAGACGCGCTCGTCCGGTGCGATCCCGGAAAGCGAGCCGACGAGATCCAGCGTGTCACCAAGAATATACAGCGCGTTGGCGCGGTCTTCCTGCCAGTCGCTTTCGAGATCATCCGCGTCATAATCGAGGTCGTCCACTTCATAATCCCACTCGTTTTCGGTGATGTTCCATGAAGACCGCTCGGCGTAACGCGAGACGCTGTGCCAGGTATCGGTGGACAGCACCACCCGTAGATAGCCGTTGTATTCATCCATCGAAAACGAGTTGTTCAACCGTCCGGCCAGGGTGACCGACCCGACAAGCCGCAGTTCGCCGGTCAGCGCGATCTTGGCGATGGCTGTGCGATAGCTGCCGAAATAGGTTTCGGTCACAATGGAGACGCCGGCCGCGTTGGGCGAGGTGTCCGTTTGATGGTCGCTGATATCCGCATAGGCCGCGACGTACAGGTTGTTCTCGCTTTGATACAGCATATCGCCGTTGTAGCCGAGCAGCGAGAGGGAGGAAGAAACGTCGCCTGTCGCCGTGTCTATTTTACAGACGTTGAGGAAGACGGACGATTCGGCCTCTTCGCCGCAATAGATCGTGTCGGGGGCTACGACCGACACCTCACCGTCGCAAAACAGCTTCGGAATATAGGCTTCCGGATCGTCCTGACGGACATCCTCATTCACATAATACGAATCGCAGGCGGCCACATACAGCACGTCGTCGATCATGCGCGACGAAATGCGGCTGCCGCTGATGGCCGCTGTATGCAGCAAAACGGGAGCGGTCCGGTCGGTAATGTCAAAGATCATAACAGCGGTATAAGCGCGGGTATTCCACATCAAACCGTCGTAATAATAATCGTCGTTGTAGCTGCCGCTTCCCGCTTTCGATTTTTCATTGGCCTGTGCGATGAGGATCAGGCGGTTGTCGGTCACATACATCTCCGGCGTTTCCCATATGGACAGCATCCGTTCGGCGCCGTCGCTGTTGCTGATCAGGTCGTTATCCTCCGTGCGGTAGGGGATCGTGGAGAGAAGCGTGAACTGCCCCGCGTTCGCTTTATAGATATAAATATTGCGGTGCGAAACGGCATAAAGATACTGCCCGTCCGTCTTGAATACGTCCGCTTCCATCACCCCGGCCACCTGCACGTTTGTGTCGGAATAGGGCTCGCCGTCTACGGCGTCATCCGCTTTATAGAGGTCGTATGCATCCTCCGTATTCTCTTGCACGGCGGTCTCCGGCATCGCGCCGTCTGCCGTCAAGCCGCCCTTGGCATACCCGGCATACGACAAATCGGTCTTGCTGCTGATTTCTTGCAGCTTCTTGTAGACCTCGCTGTAATCGTTTTGCGCCGTGACCGGCGTGTTGACATAAGGAGCGACAACAGGAGAAGCTCCGCGCTGCCGCAGGATCGTCGGCACGGCGACGGCGGATGCAAAGAGTACGAATGCGGCTGCCCCGGCGGTGATGCGGGTCGCCAGACGGCGGCGCCGCGTTTTTTCGACTTTGGTTTTTTCCAAAATATCCTGAGTCAATTCTTCATAAGTCTTCATAGCCGTATCCATCCTTTTCGAGTATCGCGCGCAGCGCCTGGCGTGCGCGGAAGATGAGATTTTCCGTTTGTTTGCGGGATTTATGCATGACCTGAGCCGCCTGATCGTGGGACATGTTTTGGAAATAAACAAGATACAGCACCGTGCGGTAATCCTCGTTCAGTTCCTCAATCGCCTGATGCAGCCGTGCGTCTCGTTCGGAGCGGAGCACGCGGGATTCGAGCGTTTCCCGATCCGCCGCCTGTTCGATCGTATCCAGCGGTGTAAGAGGCTGCCTGGCGCGCTTGCGCACATAATCGACAGCGCGGTGCCGACAAATGGCATATAAGTACGTTTTCAGTCCCGACTCGCCGCGAAACGCGCGCTTTTTCACGGCGATATGGACAAAGGCGTCCGCCACGATCTCTTCGGCGGTTTGAATGTTTTTGACGAGGGAGTCGGTAAAAAACAGCATCGCGTCGCTGTATTCTTTGACGATCTCGCCGAGCGCGGCTTCGTCGCCGTCGAGATACAGCCGGTAGCAATTCAGCATGGCCGCGTCCGTAGCCATACGCATCCTCCTTTCAAGGTCTTCACCCATTAGTCGTTTGTTTTGGAAAAAGTTCTCACCGATTTCGCAAAAAACAGAAAAATACGGCATTCTCTTGGTATTGTACCAGAGAATGCCGCGTTTTGCAAATTACTCTATTTCCTGTTCCAGCCCGTCAAAGAGATCGGAATCAAAAAACTCGCGCAGGCTGATATCCAATCCGTCACATAACTTCTTAATGGAAACGATACCCGGATTTTGACTCTTTTCGTTCAGCATACTGTATATGGTGGAGGGGGAGACGCCAGAGATGTTGGCCAGTGCGTTGATTGCCAAGTTGCGCTCTTTGCATATTTCCAGAATTCGCTCGGCAACCGCTTCTTTTGTATTCATTTCCAGTTCTTCCTTTCACGATTATCGCTATCAGCTTACCCAAATTTGCGATAAATCGTGTGGGATATATCGCAAATTCAAGAAAATTGTGATATAATTGCGATATATCCCACAAAAGGACGGCTATTTATGACTTGCACATTTTTTGGACATCGTTCTTCGCCGAATGAAATAGAGCCGGCCT
Organism: Clostridia bacterium; assembly: GCA_017455295.1. Lineage (GTDB taxonomy): Bacteria > Bacillota > Clostridia > Oscillospirales > Acutalibacteraceae > RGIG1959. The sequence continues at coordinate 5,350 of JAFTBJ010000107.1, read as the reverse complement.
TACGGTCGACTCTATTTGATTTGATCGAAAATCACCAAGTTACATTGTTTTATGTTGGCAATCACGGTAGCTTTGATGCTATGGTACGTCGAATACTGCATGAACTCTCCACACAGTATCCGATTACCTATTATGTTGTGCTTGCGTATATGCCAATAAAGAAAGATGAGAATAGTCAAACGGAGGCTTTTGATACGATTCTTCCCGAAGGCATTGAAACGGTTCCAATACGCGCTGCTATTATGTACCGTAATCGCTGGATGATCCGGCAGTCCGACTATGTTGTATCGTATGTTACGAATCACATCGGTTCCGGCGCTGCACAATTTAAGGCGCTGTCCGAGAAGTGGGATAAAATGGTTATTGAACTAAGAGAGAGTCTGTAAACAGTGCTTATTATTCTCTTAAAAATCACCATTGAAAAGCAGCGCATACAATGTGCAGATTGGTGTAAACAGCGAATATATTACGGGAATAGAAGTCTTTTCAAACCGCACAGACTACGGAACATTAGAACCGTTTCTAAGGCAATTAGAAAAGAGACACGAAGCAAAATATGAAAAAGTAACAGCGGATGCGGGATATGAAAGTTTGGACAATTATCTGTATCTGGAAGAAAACGGGCAGATGAGTTTCATCAAACCGCAAAACTATGAAACGGCAAAAACAAAGAAATTCCGCAGCCAGATTGGGCGAGTAGAAAACATGTCATACGATGAAGAGACGGACAGCTATACATGTGCGGAAGGAAAGAAACTGACGTTGTACCGAGAAAGCCAAGATAAACACAGTAAGCATGAGGTAATTGTAAGTCATTATCGCTGTGAAGATTGTGCAGGCTGTTCAAAGCGTAAGGATTGTTGTAAAGCGGCAGATCCGAATACGCCAAAAGAGCTGTGCATACGAAAGCAGTATATGAAGAAACGCGCTATTTCGGAAACAAACATTACAACGGCAGAAGGGATATATTTACGGATGTGCCGATCCATACAGGTGGAAGGTGCTTTTGGGATATTGAAAACCGATTTTGGCTTTCGGCGTTTTTTGACAAGAGGCAAAAAGAACGTGAGGACAGAATTGTTCTTGCTAGGACTGGGATTTAATCTGAAAAAGCTCTGGAAAAAGAGAGAAGCCAACCGGTTAAAAACCCACTTATCTGTTCTCAATACAGCATAGAAAATGAAAAAACAGAATACTTTTCACAATGGGCGTTGAAAACAATGAAAACGTCTATTAAAGTGCGCCTGTTTTGCGGATGTTTTTCATAATTCAGGCACTTTTTCACTTTTCCCTTTCATCTTTTCCATACATTTAGGGCGCGTTGCAACTTTTCATTGTGCAACGCGCCCATTTTTTTGCAAAAATGTAAGAAAAACGGGTGACAAATATATATTGGTATGGTATTATAAATTTGTATAGTTATATTCACGCAGAAAGAAGGAGGTTTTATGAAAACTGTTTCCCGATTAACCGGTGTATTTCTTGCCCTGGCACTGCTTCTCTGCCTCCTGCCGACAGGCGCTATGACCGTTTTGGCGGAAAGCGCACCGACGGTCGGCGACTTGGACGTGATCCCGATGTGGCAGTTCACGTTCGAGTACAGCGAACATGCCGACGTTGTATATGACAGCGGCTATATCCGTTTGAGTGCCTCGTCCACCGTGGGATTTAACAGCTACTACGGCTATCCCCTTCTTCGCGATCAATACGCACAGCTCACCATCACCAACACAAGCGGAGCGGCGGCGGCGGTTTCCTTTGATTATGAGGTGAACGGCAAGGGTACCGCCTATATTCAAGGGTACAGTGACGCCCATCTTTACGGTTCGGACAGCACCCGCCTCTTCTTTGCGCCGGGTCAATCCCGCACCATCGTGTGTGCCAGCGACCCCGACACCGAAAGCACCACACTTTTGTGGCTGTCCAACTTCGGCGTGATGACCGTTACGGAAGACCCGGTTATCACCCGCACGCTGGATTTTGAGACCGATCCGTTCGGCAACGGCTTCCAGTCGATCGACGAAGATGGAGACGGCAACGGCTGGTATTGGAACAACCGCTACAAAGACGGCGACTATAAAGTCAAAACCGGCGGTTGCTCGATCTATTCCATCGCGGGTGACGGACTTTATGTTGACAACTGGCTGATCTCTCATGCCGTCACCATCCCGACGGGCGCCCCCTATCTGACCTTCTGGGCGGCGACGGAAGAAAACGGCGTTGTTAACACCTTCTCGGTCTATGCCGGCAAGACCGCCGACAAAGACGAGATGCAGGCGCTTCGCTATGACTTGGAAACCTCCGATGACGGCAGTTTCATGCAATACATCGTCGACATAAGCGCCTTTGCAGGCGACCTTGCCTATATCGCGTTTGAGCACACCGGCGCTTCCGCCGCCTCGAACCTCATTATCGACGACATCGACATCTGCCTGGTCGATCCCATGGGGGTGCAAAACTATTACGATATCGAGATCGACGGCACGACCGTGAACGACACCAACCGCATGGACGTGCTTGGCAACGGCGTGTTCCGTTTCATCGGCGACCACACACTGCTCATCTGCGGCAGCTATCCGGCGTCCGGGGACGCGACCTGCGTGATTGAAAGCAAAATCGACGGGCTGACCGTCCACACGATGATCCCCTCTACCATAAACGCGGCGCCGACCGGTATGATGTTCTTCGGCAACACCACCATAACGGGCGATACTCTCACCGTGAACGCGTCGTACGGCTGTGCCGTCTATGCACGCGACAGTGCGGAAATCACCGTTCGCGATACAAACTTAAACGCCTACGGCACCTATGCCATCACCGGCGCAAACAGCGGTGAATCGCTTCTCGTTATCCATTCCACCGTGCGGGCGGAGAGCCCCGCGGAAGGCGGCCTGGGCGCCATCACCGATTTCGGCGATATGACGCTGCTGAACTGTGAAGTCGAAACCCCAACGGGCGGCGCTTTCTCAAACAGTGCCCTGCGCAATGACGAGGGCGAGATCGCCATGCTCGGCATCATCAAGCCGAGTGACGACGTCGGCACACTGCGCGGCACCATCACAAGCGTGGATTTCACGCCCGACGCGGACGGCATCGACGATATCATCACCGTGAAGCTTCTAAACGGTACCGGCATCGAATACGAAGAACTGGTGCTCGGCGATACGGTCGAGTATGCGATCTACAACGTGGAGCCCGGTATGTACACGATCCTCGTGGAAAAAGAAGGACATTATGAATACATGGATATGGTGATCATCCCCTCGGCAGATACCTTGACCAAAGACGTCGCGCTCGAGCAAATGCCGATCGAACTGCAAAAGGGCGACGTGGATATGAACAACGTCGTCAATATGAACGATGCGTTTACGCTCTACCGCGCCGTATCGGGACAGATCACCCTGACCGATATGCAAAAGGTCATCGGCGATATGGACAATAACGGCGTCATCAACATCGACGACGCATTCTCGCTGTATCGGAAGGTGTCCGGCGGCGTGTGATAAAAACAATCAAGGAGGAATTCACCATGCTACGATCCCTCGGCGGCAAACGGCTGTTTGCCTTTCTGCTCACCTTCGCGATGCTGCTCATCGCCTTGCCCCTTTCGGGTGTCGTCACCGTTTCGGCAGTCGAAACGTCCGGCACCATTGACATTCCGGATATTCCGTTTCAGGTGGAATGGGACTGCGCAAACGGCAGTGTTTCGTATGACAGCAGCGCCGGCAAACTGACGTTGACTGCCACCGCGACGATCGGCGACGGCTGTGAAGGTCCTGTCGCCGTCACCCCGACGATGTCGATCCGGATCGTCAACGTCGGCGATTCGCCGGAAGAGCTGAAATTCTGGCATCAATTTGAGGATGAAACTTCCATCCTTGCCACCGATCCGCTGCTCAACGGGACTGTCTCTTATCGGGGACGGTTTGATCGGATCGTGCTGCCGGGAGAAGCCGTCACGTTTTCCTATCAGGCAAGCCCCATCCAGGGAGCCGACAACGCGCACTATTTTTCCGACTTCTCTCTGGGAACGATCCATGCGACACGCGGAGAGAACATCGATTTTGAAGACAGAAATCCGCTGAACAACGGCTGGGAGGCACGCGACAAGGACAGCGAAGCCGGCACCTGGGTATATGAAGACCTGTACGGCGTCCATTGCATGATCGACCGTGCGAGCAGCTCGGTCGACTCGGACGACTGGCTGATTTCCGCTCCCTTTTCCAAGCTCAAAGCGGGACTGCAGCATTACATTCATTTCACAATGGTATCCACCGACCCGAACTGCTCGGGGGATGAACTGGTCGTATATGCCACGACCGACAAAAGCGATCTCGGCAACATGCGGGTCATCAGCGGCCGTATCCAAACAAAGCCGAACATGGAGCCGAGCTGCATCTATCTGGATATCAGCGCCTTTTCCGGTGAGGAAACCGTCTATATCGGTTTTCGGCATTGGTATTCCAAAGACAAGGCGGGCATCGCCATCGCCGATCTGGTGCTGGTCGCCGTCCCTGCCAAAACGTATGCGATCAACGTGGACGGTGTGCCGGTCACCTCGCTCAACCAATATGATATTCTCGGCAACGGCGTCTTCTCCTTTGACGGCTGTGACACCCTCGCCATTCACGGCGATTACACCGGACAAACGGACAATCCGCTGCTTGCCGTTGATATGCAAACCTATATCTATACGACCAAGGAGTCGCACTTGACATCCGCGAAGTCGTGCGTTGACTATTCAGGCAACCTCAATTTCCGCGGCAACAAATCGCTGACCCTCACCTGCACCGGCGACAATCCCGTGATTGTGGGAAATACCCGTCAACTGCTCTACTTTTTAGACGCGGACGTCACGCTGGAGGGCGGTTCCGGCGGCGGTCTTCGCAACGCGACCGGCATTGGCGATCTTTGGATCTTCAACACCAATCTCGCCATCAAAACAAACGGCGCGGGGATCGCGCTGGCCGGCTTTATGGGGGATATCCGGCTCGACTCCATTCTGGACAGCAACTCACTCCTCTACAAAGCGGGCGGCTATGTGGAGAAAGTATCCGATCCGGGCAGCTATGCCAATGATGTGACGTTCAGCAGCGACCATACCATGACCGTCAGTGGAGCGGTGACAGGCGGCGGCTCCTCCGGCGATGTGATCGTCATCACCCTGGTGTCCAACACCGGGCATTGTCCGATCGTTGCTGAGGCGCTCGTCCCCGGCGACGGACTGAACACCCTCACACACGAGCCGGTTCAATATCAATTTGAAAATGTGGAGCCGGGCTGGTACATCGTCAAAACGAAGCTTGTGGATAAAGACGGCAATCTCCTCGCGCAAAAGAACTATCCGGAG
>JAFTBJ010000106.1 GCA_017455295.1 Clostridia bacterium | reverse complement strand
GATATCGAGCACGCTGTAGCCGATGCCGGTGCCGAGGTTGATGGGTTCCGCACCGGTATGGGACAGCGCATAGGCGACCGCTTTGACGTGACCTTTGGCGAGATCGACGACATGGATATAATCCCGCACGCCGGTGCCGTCGGGGGTATCATAGTCGTTGCCGAAGACGGCGAGCTGCGGCAGTTTTCCGATCGCAACCTGTGAGATATACGGCATGAGGTTGTTCGGGATACCGTTCGGGTCTTCGCCGATGCGGCCGCTTTGATGCGCGCCGATGGGATTGAAATACCGCAGCAGCACAGCGCTCCACGCCGGGTCGGACACGCAGATATCCTTGAGAATCTCCTCGATGACGTATTTGGTGCGGCCGTAAGGATTGGTGACAGCGCCGGTGGGCATCGTCTCCTTGAGCGGCGACGGGTTGTTCATGCCATAAACAGTGGCGGACGAGCTGAAGATGATACGCTTGCAGCCCATCTTGTCCATCACGCGACAAAGCACCAGCGTGCCCTGCACGTTATTATCATAATACATCATCGGTTTGTGCACCGACTCGCCCACCGCTTTGAGCCCCGCAAAATGGATCACGGCGTCGATTTTGTTTTCTTTGAAGACGCGCGTGAGCGCCTCCTCGTCGCGGATGTCGGCGTTATAAAACGGAAAATCCTTGCCCGAAAGCTCCTTGACGCGGGTCAACGCCTCGGGTTTGCTGTTGTAATAATTGTCCACGACCACGATGTCATAGCCCGCTGCGAGCATTTCGATGCAGGTATGACTGCCAATATATCCACATCCGCCTGTAATAAGTATTGCCATTTTGCGTTCCTCCGTGTATAATAGAAGTTGGTGTGTGTTTTCCGACAAAATTTTCTATCTCTATTATACCCGATTTTTTGAAGGACGCAACCGTATTTTGCAAAATTTTATGGCACAGCCGTAAAAAAATAAAGTGAGGGATCACGCTATGAACAATCAAAAACCCACTCTCGTGATTATGGCTGCCGGTATGGGCAGCCGCTTTGGCGGACTCAAGCAGATTACGCCGGTCGGCCCGAACGGTGAAAAGCTGATCGAATACGCGATCTATGACGCCGTGCAAGCCGGATTCGGCAAGGTCGTGTTTATCATCAAGCACGCGATCGAAGCCGATTTCAAAGCCAACATCGGCGATCACATCGCGCAATATATTCCGGTGGAATATGTGTTCCAAGAGCTCGATCGCCTGCCGGACGGCTTTGCCGTTCCCGACGGCCGCGAAAAGCCTTGGGGCACCGGCCACGCGATTATGTGCTGCAACGGTGTCGTAGACACGCCGTTTGCGGTCATCAACGCGGACGATTATTACGGCCAGCATTGCTTCAAGCTGCTCGCCGATTTTTTCCAAAGCGAACAAGCTTCGGACAAGCTGCATTTTGCGATGGTCGGCTATGAGCTCGACAAGACGCTGACCGAAAACGGCTATGTCTCTCGCGGCATCTGCGAAACGGACGAGCACGATCTGCTCACCAGCATCGTGGAGCGCACCCGCATCGAACGCCGCGGTTCGACCGGCGCCGCTTTCTCGGAAGACGGCGGCGAGAGCTGGACGGAGGTGTCCCCCTCCTCCACCGTATCAATGAACTGCTGGGGTTTCCCGGCAGGCGCGCTGCCGCAGTTCAACGGGCTGTTCACCAGCTTCCTGCAAACGCTGGGATCCGGCAACCCGCTCAAAGCGGAATTTTATCTGCCGTTTGCCGTCGATAGTATGATGCAAGAGGGCATCGCGGACACCAAGGTGCTGCATTCCGGCGACAAGTGGTACGGTATGACCTATAAAGAGGATCAGGACGCGGTCACGCTGGCGATCAAGGCGATGATCGCCGAAGGAAAATACCCGGAAAAACTGTGGGACTAAAAAATCTATTACAGCATGGAGGGTATAAACAATGTATGGATTCATATCTGATGACGGCAGTGTTTTTGCAAAATTCATTCGCTGTGGAAAAAAGCGTGAATTCGTTATAGAAACCCTTAGTCAATCCCCCGGTTGGGATCGAAGGAAAGCCGTTGACTTTATCAATCATTGTCCTTCCGATCTCTGGATAAACGGCAGGCAATACAGAGAGCTCTCATCCGCCGGTGCCACGGTAATCGAGATTTCGCCGCCGAAATTGGGGGATTATGTCATAACGTACATCATGATCGTTTTGTCCTGTGCAATATCCTTGTGGTATTCTTCGATGGATCTGTTTGTGATTACTTTGTTTGCTGTTTTGGCCGTCACAACGACCGCCGGGCTGCTTACCAATACGTACCATTCCGATCATTGGTTTCATCCTAATAATTGGTATCATTGGAACAACGCTCTTTCACTTATTATTTTCGCACTTGTGATTTATACAAAAGATCCTTCGCAAACATGGAAGGGTGATTTGGGCGCTTTATTGATGACGCTCCTGTTTTTTGTTTTGCCGGCCGGTATAGGATTCTTTCAAGTCATGATTCCCTATTCCATTGGGAATGACGAAGTCGCCTTTTTTCATGTGTTCTTCATGTTCCTGATCTGGCTATCCCATCTGTTAAAAGGCGCCTTTGCCCATTATATGGATTACAGCATCGTCGTATATGTCATTTTTGCCATACTGGCGGTGTATTCTCTATATGCTTTAGTGGTTACGATCAGAGAAAGTCCCCGCTTGCTGATCGCGGCGCCGGTCATTTATGTCATGGGCTGGCTCGCACTCCAGAATATTCTGGCAATCTTATAAATTCCGATTGACGTATTCGATTTTGATGTCCACACAAGGAGCGACATTTTTATGGATTGGAAACATTTCAAAAGCGGCACGGATATCCGCGGCGTCGCGATCGACGGCGTCCAAGGCGAACCGCTTGATTTGACCGACGACGCGGTCAGCACAATGGCCAAAGCGTTTGCCGCATGGCTTTCCGGTCAAACGGGCAAGCCGTGCGATACGCTCACCGTATCGCTTGGACGGGACAGCCGCCTTTCGGGCCCGCGTTTGACCGACGCGGTTTGCAAAGGCTTGACGGATTGCGGTGTGACGGTGCTGTCCTGCGGACTTTGCTCCACCCCCGCGATGTTTATGTCCACGCTGGAACTGCCGGCGGACGGTGCAATCCAGCTGACGGCGAGCCATCATCCCTATCACCGCAACGGGCTAAAATTTTTCCGCCCGACCGGCGGGCTGGAAGGCGGCGATATCGCCAATATCCTCGCGCTGTGTGACGCAGGCGATCTGCCGCAGGGCGGACAAGGCCGTGTGATCGAGACCGCGTATATGCCGCGTTATGCGGCGGAACTGCGGCAGATGATCATCGACGGCGTCGGTGTCGGCGACCGGCCTCTTCAGGGCTTTCACATCGTGGTGGACGCCGGCAACGGCGCGGGCGGGTTTTATGCGACCGACGTGCTCGCCCCGCTCGGTGCGGACATTACCGGCAGTCAATTTCTCGATCCGGACGGCCGCTTCCCGAACCACATTCCGAACCCGGAAAACCCCGACGCGATGGCATCGGTCTGTGCGGCGACTGTGGCGGCCAAAGCCGATCTCGGCGTGATCTTCGACACCGACGTCGATCGGGCGGGCTGCGTCGGCGCGGACGGCAAAGAGATCAACCGCAACCGCTTGGTAGCGCTCGCCGCCGCGATCGCGCTGGAACAGTATCCCGGCGGCACCGTCGTGACCGACTCGGTCACATCGGACGGGCTGAAAGTGTTCATCGAGCAAACGCTCGGCGGAAAGCATCACCGATTCAAGCGCGGCTATAAAAACGTGATCAACGAAGCGATCCGGCTGAATACCGAAGGCGTGTCTGCACCGCTCGCGATTGAAACCTCCGGGCACGCGGCGCTCATTGACAACTATTTTCTCGACGATGGCGCCTATCTCATCACCCGCATCATCATCAAAGCGGCCGGGCTTAAAAAGCAAGGCCGTACGATCGACGATTTGATCGCCGCCCTCGCCGAGCCCGCCGAAGGAAAGGAACTGCGCTTTGCAATCAAAGCGCCGGAGTTTCGTGCTTACGGCGAAGACGTGCTGCAAAAGCTGGAAGCGTTTGCTGTACAGAATGGCTGGGTGCTTGCCGACGACAGCCGCGAAGGGGTACGCATCTCCTTCTCCGCCGACGACGGCGACGGCTGGGCGCTCCTCCGGTTATCGGTACACGACCCGGTGATGCCGATGAACATAGAAAGCAACAAAGAAGGCGGCTGCCGGGTGATTGTCCGGAAGCTTGCCGGATTTATGAGCGGATTCGAGCAGCTCGACTGCTCGCAGATGACGACCTATTTAGAGGGCTGATACATGAACGAACAATGGACAGAAATCACCATCGCCGTGCCGGTCGCGGACACCGACCGCGCCTCGGATATTGCGAACATGGTGGTGCCTTATGGCATTTATATCGAAGATTACAGCGATCTGGAAACGGGTGCGCGGGAAATTGCGCACATCGACCTGATTGATGAAGACCTGCTGCAAAAAGATCGCAGCCACAGTCTCATTCACCTCTATCTCGAGCCGGACGAAAACCCGGCGGAGAGCATCGCGTTTTTGCGCGAGCGGCTGTCCGCCTGCGGGATCGAGAACGAGGTGATGACCGCCGCCATCCACGAAGCGGACTGGGCGAACGGCTGGAAGCAATATTTCAAGCCGCTCCCCATCGGGAAGCGGCTGCTGATCTGCCCAACGTGGGAACAACCGCCGCCTGACAACGACCGCGTCGTGCTGTCCATCGATCCCGGCATGGCATTCGGCACCGGCGGACACGAGACCACCCGCATGGTACTTGAAGCGCTCGAAACGGTGATCGCCCCAAACACGACGTTTCTCGACGTCGGGACGGGCAGCGGCATCCTCTCGATCGCGGCGCTGCTGCTTGGCGCCCGCTCGGCGCTCGGGATTGACATCGACGAACTTGCCGTCAAGACGGCGATCGAAAACGGTGCCTTGAACGGATTTGCCCCGCCAACGCTTGTGATGCGGCAGGGCGATCTCGCCAAAGATGTGACGGGGCAATATGACGTGGTGGCGGCGAACATCGTCGCCGACGCGATCATCGCGCTCTCCCCCGCTGTGCGCCCGCTGGTGAAACCGGGGGGCGTCTATCTCGTTTCCGGCATCATCGACACCCGCGAAGCGGAGGTGCTCGATGCGTTGAAGCAGAGCCGCTTTGCGGTGGAGACGCGGTTTGAGAATCGTAGCTGGGTGTGTCTTCTCTGCCGCCCGGAGGGCACGGTATGAGCGGGATGCTGACGCTGGTGGGCACCCCCATCGGCAATTTATCCGATCTGTCTCCCCGTGCCGTTGAGGCGCTGCAAAGCTGCGATCTCATCGCGGCGGAAGACACCCGCGTGACCTTGAAACTCCTCAATCATTTCGGTATCAAAAAGCCGCTTGTGAGTTACTATGAACACAACAAGCACGAACGCGGCGGCGAGCTGATCGCGCACCTTGAAGCGGGCGAACACGTGGTGCTGGTGTCGGATGCGGGGATGCCCGCCATTTCCGATCCCGGCGAAGATCTTGTGCGGCTGTGCCGCGAGCAAGAGATCCCGGTCGGCTGTGTGCCGGGGCCGTCTGCCGTGATCACGGCGCTTGCCATGTCCGGTATGCCGGCAAAGCGATTCACCTTTGAGGGATTCCTCTCCACCGTTAAAAAAGAGCGGAAAGAGCATTTGGCCTCTCTCGCCGATGAGCCGCGCACCATGATTTTTTATGAGGCGCCGCACAAGCTCAAAGACACGCTTGCCGATCTGTCGGCCGCACTCGGTGACCGGCCGCTCGCGCTTTGCCGCGAACTGACCAAAATTCACGAAGAGGTGATCGTGACCACGATTGCCGCCGCCTGTAAACGATACGAAGAGGAAGATCCGCGCGGCGAATTTGTACTGATCGTCGGCGGGGCGCCGAAAGCAGAAAAAGCGGCGGCATCGCTCGCTGACGCGATCGCGCTCGCCCGGTCGTATATGGATGACGGCGACAGTCAGACGGTCGCCGCCAAACGCGCCGCCCATGATACGGGACTGAAAAAGAGCGATATTTACAAAGCCCTATCTTAAAAGCCGATTAAAACAGGAGACCTTTTCTTTATGGAGTATACCAAAACAAACGCCGAGACGATCGATCGCTGGATAGACGAAGGCTGGGAATGGGGCGTCCCCATCGACCACGAAACCTATCTTCAGGCGCTTGATGGAAACTGGCAGATCAAGCTGACGCCAATTAAGCCGGTGCCACGCCGCTGGTGCGGCGATCTGCGCGGAAAACGCGTGCTGGGACTCGCTGCCGGCGGCGGGCAGCAAATGCCGATCTTAACGGCAGCGGGAGCAATCTGCACCGTGCTGGATTATTCCGAAAAGCAGCTGGAAAGCGAACAGTTGGTCGCCTCTCAAGAAGGCTACGAAATCGACATCGTGCGCGCCGACATGACAAAATTGTTTCCTTTTGCTGACAGCACCTTCGATTTGATCGTGCACCCTGTCTCCAATTGTTATATCCGGGATGTAACCCATGTGTGGGCGGAATGCGCCCGGGTGCTGAAGCCGGGCGGCCTGCTGCTTGCGGGATTGGACAATGGATTCAACTATCTGTTTTTTGATGAGGACGAAAGCCATGTGACAGGCTCGCTCCCCTTTGATCCGCTGGAAGATCCCGCAAAGATGGCAATGCTGCAAAAAGAAGACGCCGGCGTGCAGTTTTCCCATTCGATTGAGGAACAAATCGGCGGGCAGCTGCGTGCGGGGTTCCGACTGCTGGACGTATATGATGACACCAACGGCAGCGGCTTTTTGTGTGAGCACGGCGTTCCCTGCTTTTGGGCGACGCTGGCGCGGCTTTATAAACCGACTTCTCCCATCGGCGGCCCCGGGCACAGCGATCGCCTGTCGACTTGCCGCGACGAACAGGATCCGTTTTTTGTCAAAGAATAAGAAACAAAAATATGCTCCCCAGGAATGATCCTTCTTCCCGGGGAGCATATCTATTTATTATGTCCTATTCATCTCCATCGATGGGCGGCGTTTTAAGAGGCCCTTCATTCGTCTGTTCATCTTCCTTGGGCTCGACCGGCGTGGCCGATCCTTCGGGAGAGGGCATTGCACCCGTATCTCCGTCCTCGATCTCTTCAACGGGATCAAGCGGTTCATCCAGCGACGGAGCGGGAGTCATCAGCCACTTGATTCCGGCAGCCCGTTTTTCCGAGCGCGCCTTCCAATTGGCTTGCCGCTTTTCCTCCCGCCACGCAGCTTTTGCTGCCGCTTTTTCTTCGAAAGCGGCTGCCTTTCTCGGCAGAATCTTTTTCCAAAGCGCCAACCACAAAATCACCAGCAGCGCTAGTACGCTGACTGCGAAGCTGACGCCCAGGTACGGCACATGATATTTCAGCTCGATCGTATGGGTGCCCGCCGGGATACGCGCCGCAACAAAAGTATCCGCAATCGACTCGAGCGGCATCGACTGCCCGTCGCAGAGCACCTCCCAGCCGCCGTCGTCGATGATGCTGGTAAACATCAAGCCGTCGGCTTTCATCGTGATCTGTCCGCGCAGCGTCGTGCCGCCGTTGTATTCAACGGTCATTCCCTGCGCTTTGAGCTGACTGCAGGCCGACTGCCACGAATCTTCATTGAAATAGAAGCAGCGGAGGCCGCAGTTGGTGTTATAATTTCCATCGTGCGTCACCGTAATCGTGATCACATCGCCCGCCTGATAACTGCCGAGATACTTGAACCGTTCGCCGAAGACGTCGAGCTTGAAAGAATGATCCCCCGACGCCACCTCAATCTCCGTCTCGTTGCGGCGGAAGTTGTGCTCGGCATAATAGGCGCCTGCTCTTTGGCAGACGAACGAATACCGGAACACAGCCGGCTGCATGCCATCGATCCTGTTGAAATAGGTATCGTCCCATGTATCGCCTTCGTTGATGACGGCGTTTTCGATCGCCTCGTTGGCAGGAACGATCAACTCAAACGGATCGACCTGCCGTCCGCAGAATTTGTTGACGACCTCGTTTTGACTGGTAATGCCGCACACCTCTTCGGTAGCGGTCGGATTGTCGTCGCTCCTTCTTTCGGGTGTGGGGATCGTCCAAGTCGCCGCATCATCGGAAACGCCGAACGCCACCGGCAAAGCGGTCGGATTCTCATAAACCGCCCCGTCCGTATACACTGCCTGTTCGATCGTGCCGGGAAGCGAATCTTGCAAAGACCGGTTGAAATCGATCACATATTTGACGCCGAACAGGCTGTTTTGCACCGGCGACCCGATGTTATATACGCAGCTCGCGCCTTCCGCATACACGCGGTTGCCGAAATATCGCAACACCGTGTAGGCTTTTGTGTTCATGGTGGAGGAATACCCGGCAATGCCCGCATAACCGCCCAGCGTTCCCGGCTCAAACGTCAATCCGGTGCCGGGTGCGGTTTCGATGCGATAAAAATCGTTGTCACCCATCTGCCACATTGTGCCGTAAGCATTGAGCTTGTCCGCCTTTTCGGAATACCATCTCTCCTGCGCCGTTTGCAGGCCTTTGGACCCTTCATACTGTGATACAGTGATAAAGCTGCTGCCGCAATCGTACACCTGCACCGCCGCCACAAGCAGCAGGCACAGCGCGGTCACGCGCGTGGCAGACAGATACCGTTTCGGCGTTTTTCTCGCTTCAATATCCTGCTGCTCCCCGCTCAGGAACAGGCCGCGGACCGCACCGGCAGTCAACGGCAGACGCGGCGCGATCACGCATGCAAGCAATACGATCGCCGTGATCCCGGAGAGCACCCAATAGGTTGTCGGCAACGCCGGATCTGATCCATTGAGATAGGCGGTCGTCACACCGAGACAGCCAAGCCCGATCACGACAGCGGCCGCCATACGTGGGATGGACATATCTTTTGCACGAATGATGCCGCTGCAGCCAAGCAGCACGATAAACAGCGAAAAGAGGAACGACCAGCGCATGGGAAGCTGGTTCGGAAACGCGAGATCGTGCCACAGCCAGTTCAGCGCATCCAGATTGATCGACAGAAACAGGAATCCGGTGATCAGCGCACTTGTGATCTTTTCCTGCAGACGGATCTTTTGGTTGAGGAAATACAGCGGCACCAGCAAAAACACAAGCACGCCGACCGATACGTTGGCGGTGCCGTCCGGATAGCCGAGCTGCAATTCCCGTACCGGTAAGAACGATTTGAAATAGATCGACAGATATTCATAGGCCGTCCCGTCAAATATCATTTTCAGTTTTTCGCTGTCGGTGAACACCAGCACAAGCGGAACGATCGCCAGCACGATCACCGTATAGGTGATGACGTAAAAGGCCGCAAACCGCCCAATATGCTTGAACAGATCCGCAGCGCCGGTGATTTTCAGCGACGCCGTCTCGCGATTCTTCGGCCGCAGGATACCGCCCGCCCACAACACATACAGCGTAAGGCATACAAAGAAAACTATGAACAGCAGCGTCATGCCGCCCGGAAGAACAGCGCCTTCCGACGCGGGCAGTTGATACCATCTGAACTCGATCGCAGCCTTTTGCGTGGTGGTGCGCGTCTGCATGATCGCCATCAAAGTCGGCAGCAGCACGGCTGTGGACAGCGCACCACCCAGCACCGAGCAGAGTGAAAACCGTCCAAGCGATGCAAAGAGCGGCCGCCAGCCAAGCAAATGACGGCGTCCCCACTTGTCTTTTTCGATATGCAACAGCGCCAGCGCCGCGCGGATATAATACAGTACAAGGAAGATGCAAAGCGCAAACCCAATATAGAAATTCACGATCAGGGCAAGCCCGAGCGTCAGCGTATACATCAACCATTTTTTCTCATAGATCAGCCGCTCCAGCCCGATCAGCACAAGCGGTGCAATCCACATCAGATCGGTCCACATACATTGTGACACAAACGCAAGCATATACGCAGACAAGCTGTACGCCACCGCACCGGATACCAGCACCGGCGAGGACGCGTGCAGCTTTTTGCGCAAAAAGGCCAGCATGGTCGTCGAGCAAAGCGAGATTTTGATCAGGCACAGCCAGTCGAGCGCATTGACCATGTTATCCACAGTGAAAAAGCGCAGGAACAGCAAAAGCGGACTGTTGCAGTAATACGCCGTCTCCGCCCAATTGTTATAGCCGAGAGAGCCGTTCCACGAAAACATCAAGTCGGACAGCGAATCCACCTGCGCATGCTGTACATACATGGGAAAATACTGCCCCCACAAGTCCATGCATAGCAGAGAATCGTTACCAAACGGCGCAATGCCTTTTACAGCAAACAGGATAACGCCCACCGCAAAAGAAATCAAAAACGCTGCAATATACGGCAGCACTGCCGGATAGGTTCGTTTGATAAGCGGACTGATCTTCTTCATAGAGTTTTTCACACCTTTATCCTAAACAAAATCGTTTTTTTCGTATAGCAAATCATGGTTTTACACAATCTTCTCCGAACAGGCGATCGCAAGCGATCCGGGGCCGATGTGGCAGGACACGCTGAGAGACAGCGGATTGATCTTCACCGCATAACCGGGAAACGCAGCTTCGATCTCCTTTGCAAACGTGGCGGCTTTCTCCTCGTTTTGCGTGTGCGCCACATAAAGGTGCATCCGCCGCTCGGCATTCGCCGCCGCAAAACGCGTTTCAAAATCGTGTTTCATCGCTTGGATCATCGCATCGGTCGCCGCCTTTTCGCCGCGTACCTTGGCAAATGCATCCAGCTTGCCGCCCTGGATCTGCAGCACCGGTTTGATATTGAGCACCGCGCCGATCATCGCCGCTGTCGGCGTGACGCGGCCGCCTTTTTTGAGATATTTCATCGTGTCGACCATGATATAAATGCTGGATCTCCCGGCCGATTCTTCCAAAATTTTCTTGATTTCAGCGGCGGCCACACCGGCTTTGGCAAGAGCCACCGCATCCATCACCGAACGGCGAAGCGTAACGGAGATGCGATGATTATCCACCACCTGCACCCGGCCGCTGTAATCCTCCGCCAGCATTTTCCCCGTTTGGCAGGCGCCGCTCAGGCCACCGGACATCGGGATATACACAACCTCATCATATTGCTTCAGCAACTCGTCAAAACGATCGATCACATCGCCGACCGCCGGCTGAGAGGTGCGAACCTCCACATCCTCCCGAAGCATGGTATAAAATTCGTCTTGTGACAAATTGATATCTTCATAGTAGATCTGATCGGCCAGCATGATCGGCATCGGCAGCACGGATACCCCGAGACTGCTTGCTTCAAATTGCGTGATGCCGCTGTTGCTGTCGGTCAAAATCGCTACGCTCATAGCGGATTCCCCCCTTGATCGGTATGTACCACGCTAATCAGGCTTTGCCGCCTTTTGCGCTGCCGAGAGAAACGCCCGCCAAAATATTGGAATCGTATGTGAAAGTCAATGCCTCCCGCATCCGCTGCCGTTTAAAAGCAACGGCAATCATGCGGTCAAGCAGTTCCGAAAAGGAAAGACCGGTTTCTTCCCACAGATAGAAGCTGAGTGATCCCGGGATGGTATTGATCTCATTGACCCAAAGCTCACCCGTGTCGGCTTTCATCAAAAAGTCGATGCGGGAAACGCCGCTGCATCCGAGCGCATGGAAGGTCTTGACGGCCAATTCCTGCACCGTTTTGGTCATCTCCTCCGAAATATCAGCCGGGCATTTGCGCTTGAGACTGCTCATGCCGCCCGATTTGGCAGGCGCTGATTTGGCACTATCCTTGGCGCCTTTGCCGCCGCTGAGGTATTTGTCGCCGAAGCTCAATATCTCGTCGTTACCGAACGGCTCTTCACAGGCGGACGCGATCGCCTCATCGCTGTCGCCGAGCACGGCGCAGTTGATCTCGCGCAGCGGCGTCACCGCCGTTTCCACCAGCACCCGCGGTGAGAAATCAAACGCCAGCTCCAGCGCCGACTGCAGGCGGCGACGATCGCCTGCCTTCGAAATGCCGACCGACGATCCGAGGTTGACCGGCTTGACGATCATGGGATAGGCATAAGCCGCCTCCAACCGTTCGATCGTGCCATCTGCGTCGTCGGCATAGGCTTTGGCGTGCAATTCGGTGGCGTCCAGCACGGGAATCCCCGCCTGCTTGAGCACCGCCTTCATCGCGTATTTATCCATGCCGAGCGCCGACGCC
The DNA here is from genome assembly GCA_017455295.1 of Clostridia bacterium. GTDB lineage: Bacteria > Bacillota > Clostridia > Oscillospirales > Acutalibacteraceae > RGIG1959. The sequence goes on along the minus strand of JAFTBJ010000106.1, from coordinate 9,255 downwards.
GTCACATCGCAGGACGCATACGGGACGCCGAGCATCTCAAGATACCCCATCAACGTGCCGTCCTCCACGTTGGTGCCATGCACGACGGGAAGCGCCACTTCAAACGTACCGACCACGTTGTTGCCGAACCGCTTCATCGGATAGCGAACCAGCTCCACGCCGGTCTCGGCGGGCACGGGCAGCACGCGCACTGCGTTTTGCAGCGACGCGGGCAGATCGCGGTAAAACTCGATCGCATCCATTCCCTCACCTGTATAAAAGCAGCCGTCCTTGGTGATGTACACGATGATCGGATCGTATTTTTCCCGATCAAGCGCCGCAAAAGCCTGCAGGCCGGAGATGATGGATACTTCGTGTTCCACGCTTTTGCCGCCGAACAGCACGGCAACCTTGGTTTTCAGCATATCAAAAGACTCCTTCCGTCAAATGAAGTTGTCGGGCAAATCGTTTTCAAGCAGCACCACTTGGCGCTCGACCGGCGGCAGCGATTGCACAAAGCTGAGGCCCTGATGCAGATCAAATGCGACAAAGATGTGCTCCGGATCGAACCCCTGCGCCAGCAAGCCCCTTTGCAGAGGCGGCGCCTGCTTCTCGCCGACCAGTACGGCATAGTCGCAGCGGGACGCGGCATAGGCGCCGAGTTCCTCGTTGAGCGCCTCCTGCCGGTCGCCGAGCTCCACCATACCGGGGGTGACCAGCACCCGCCGTGTATCGCTCATGCCGCCAAGCACATCCAGTGCCGAGCGGAAGCCCGCCGGGTTGGAATTATAAGCGTCGTCAATATAGCCGTTTTGCAGAAGCTGCAGACGATGCGGCACCGGTTTCATGCGGCGCACGGGAGACCGAAGATCGGCAAGGGAGATCCCGAACCGATGTGCGACGGCGATGCAGCCCGCCAGATTCTGGATATTATGCCGTCCAAGCATCCGCGTTGTATATTCGCAGCGCTCCCCGCCCGGCGCGATCATGGTGAAATGCGACCCGTTTTCATCGGTCACGATATCGATCGCCTGATACTCCGCGCCGTCTTCAAGGCCATACCGAATCACATGCGGGTATGCTTCCGCTTTTGCGGCGATATACTCATTGTCGGTATTCAAAAACAGCAGGCCGTCCGCCGGCAGCGCATCCGCCAATTCAAATTTGGTGCTGACGATCGTATCAATCGTTTTGAAGGTTTCGAGATGTTGTTCCCCGATCGCGGTGATCATGCCGTGATGCGGGTGGACGATGTCGCAGATTTCCTTGATATCGCCCTTGTTTTTGGCGCCCATTTCGCAGATAAAATATTCATGCGACGGGCGCAGCCGCTCGCGGATCGCCCGCACAACGCCCATCGGCGTGTTGTAGCTTTCAGGGGTGGCGAGCACGTTGTATTTTTCGGCAAGCAGCGCCTGCAAAAACAGCTTGGTGCTGGTTTTGCCGTAACTGCCGGTCACGCCGATGATCTTCAGATGCGGCATTTCCGACAGAATGCGTTTCGCGTCCTTGATATATTTCCCGGCGATGTGACGTTCCAGCGGAATGTTGATGCGGTTGGCAAGGGCTACCAGAATGGGGCCAAGCAGCACGGCCAAAAGCAACAGCATCGCGGTGAGTCTCAGCGGCAGCAGCCAGGCGCCGACCAGCGCCGCCGCCACCAAGATCCAAGTGGTCGCGAGCAGCCGTCGCACGCGCGGGGTATAGACCAGCGGTTTTTTCGCCTTCTTTGGAATATCCTTCAGCATGGAGATGAGGCACAGCACCGAAGCGCCGATCAGCACCCACGGCACCCATTCATCCGCTTCGTTGAACCAGCAAAATACCAGCATCACAAGTGCCAGCGCCGCGGCCGAGAGAAAGCGCGTGTTCGGCATGACGCGGCTGTCGTTTTCCCGCATCCACTTGCGATAGCGTTCGGGGCGATAGGAATTGAGCTGTAAGATATGAATATAATACAGCGACTCCAGCACCGCCTGCGCTCCGCAGATCCCGATCAATATCGCTTTTACGATCATTCCGAAAACCGTCACGCCGATGTCTCCCCTTTCTTTTCCGTCATTTCAAAAATACGTCCAGCACCCGCGCGCATTGTCCCCACCGCTCGGCAAAGGCAAAATGCCCCGCGCCCGCCAGCGTGACAAGTCCCGCATCGGGAATGGCTTTTTCCATGATTTTTGCGTCCCGCAGCGGCGTTGCCGTGTCGTTTTCGCCCCAGATGAGCAGCGTCGGCACATCCAGGCCGGGCAGCAGCGGCGTTAGGTCCTCGTTGATGCAGGTCACCATCGTCTTCCGCATCACATCGCTCGCTTCTTTATAATCAGCCGAACCGAACCGCTTGCGAGCGTTTTCCACCGCATGCGGGAATAGCGCTTTGATCGGCGGGAAGGAACAGACGGCTTTCACCGTTTTGAAACTGTATACCCGCAGATAATACGCCATCGTGCGCTTCGGCTTGATTCCCGCCGCATCGAGCAGCACGATGCGCGGCACGGCAAACGGCCGCGGCGATCGATTCATCAGCTTGATGATGGTACGGCCGCCAAACGAATGGCCGATCAGCGTCGCTTTCTCGATGCCGAGCGCGTCGGCAAATTGAATCGTGAAGTTGACAAAATCGTCTACGCACCACGGAGCAGGCGGCTCATCGCTGCCGCCGCAGCCGGGCGCATTCGGCGCGATCACACGAAACCTCGCCGACAGATGGTCGATGATGAGGCGATACGTCTCTGCCGGTGCATTCCATCCGTGCAGGAGCAGAACGACGTCACCTTCGCCTTGATCGATATACCGAATGGTCATGCCGTCGATCTCGATGGTATTCACGCGCCGTGCCTCCCCCCACTCTTTACTCTATGCTGCGATCCTTATCCTTGATACGTTGTCCACTCGATCGATTTGATCGTCACGTCTTCGATCGGCTTGTTCGCATTGCCGGTCTCCACCGCCGCGATCGCATCCACCACGTCCATGCCGCTGACCACCTGGCCAAACACCGTGTGTCCGCCGCTCTCGCGAAGCGGGCCGTCGAGATGAATGCTGCCGCCGACTTCGGCATATGCCTTGATCACGTCTTCGGTGATTTTATCGGCGACGAGGCCGTATTGCGATGCCGCCTGCGCCCCAAAGAATTCCGCAAGGCTCTTGTAAGACGGCATTTTATCTTTGTTATTCTCCCACAGCTCGATATATTTGCTGAACATCGTTGCCAGCGACGTGTTCTGGTTGATAAAGAACTGACTGCCGTTGGTGTTCTCCCCGGCGTTGGCCATTGCGAGCGACCCACGCAGGTTGCCGAGTTTCGGACAGAATTCATCGGCAAAGCTCTGTCCCCAGATGCTCTCGCCGCCGCTGCCGGTCGCCGTCGGATCGCCGCCCTGGATCATAAAGTCGTTCATCACGCGATGGAAGGTGACACCGTTATAGTACCCGCTTTGCGCAAGCGCCTTGAAATTGGCAACCGCGTTCGGCGCCGCTTCGGGGAAGAAGCGCAGCGAGATGTCGCCCATGCTGGTGTGCATGATGGCGATCTCCTCTCCGACCGCGGGAGCTTCGAGCTGGAAACCGAAGGCTTTGTCCGCATAAGCACCGGAATGATCCCCTTCGACCATCACCGGCTTACCGTCCGCCTGTGTCGCGGTCGTATCGGTCGTACCGCCGTTCCCGGCATCACAGGAGGCCAGCACCATCATCAAAATGCCGGCGCAAACGAGCGCCAGAATCCGCATCGCGTTTTTCATGTTCTATCCATCCTTTCAAGAAAAAAGTTATTGCACCGTGATATCGATTGTTTGGATCACCACATCGTCAAACGGCTTATCGCGGCCGTCGGTCTCCACCGCCGCAATCGCGTCCACCACGTCCATTCCTTCGGTCACCTGTCCGAACACGGTGTGCCGAAAATCCAGATGCGGCGTACCGCCGACCGCCGCGTAGTTCTCGGTCACCTCGGCGGGGAATCCACGGTCGGCCAATTGCTCCATTTGATGCAGGAGCGAAAACGGCACTTCTTTGGCCTGCACGATGAAGAACTGGCTGCCGTTGGTGCCGGGGCCGGCGTTGGCCATCGAGAGAGCGCCGCGATAATTGCGCAGCGACAGATCAAATTCATCCTCAAACGGTTCACCCCAGATGCTTTCGCCGCCCATGCCGGTACCGGTCGGATCGCCGCCCTGAATCATAAAGTCGTCGATCACGCGGTGAAAGATCAGTCCGTCATAATAGCCGTTTTTTGCGTGAGTCGTGAAGTTTTCGACCGCTTTCGGCGCTTTGTCCGGAAAAAGGCGGATGGTGATATCGCCTTTGTTCGTATGCATCACGGCGATGGTGTCGCCGGATTGCGGTTTATCGAGTTGAGCCATAATTGGAAACCTCCGAAATTTGGATTTGTTTATCTAACAAGCGCGCACCGGAAAGGTGTTCGTTGGTTCCACCTCATCCGGGTTCACTCCGCTTACCCACCTTCCCCTCAAGGAGAAGGCATCCTCCCGACGCCGCAAGGAAAACGATCCGCAAAAGACCTATCTCGCGTCTTGATCACAGGAGCAGTCGGCGTGAGATTTTTTCTTTGCAGCTACGCAAAAAGCGGAGGCGTATGTCGATACGCCGAGCATTTTTAAGGACGCTGCAGGGAAAAATATCCGCCGAATGCGGTAAATTTAATAGGCCTTGCCCCAATAAACCATTTTCTTCGCGGGTTTGCCGCAGCAGACACAAACGGGGCTGATCTGCTCCTGCTCGAAAGGCATACAGCGGGACGAGACACCGACGTCATCTTTGAGCTTCATCTCACATTCGAGTTCCCCGCACCACATGGCGCGGATGAGGCCGGGATGATTGTCGGCGATGTCTTTGATCTCCTCATAAGAATGCGCGTCAAAAGTCATGCTTTCGCGACGGGCAAGCGCTTTTTGATAGAGCCCGTCATGCACCGCGTCGAGCAGCGCCGGGAGCGCTGTTTCCAGCTCAGAAAGCGGCACGATTGTCTTTTCACGGGTGTCGCGGCGCACGATGACACATTGATCGTTTTCGATGTCGCGCGGGCCGATCTCAAGGCGAAGCGGCACACCCTTCATTTCATACTCGGCGTATTTCCATCCGGGCGAGTTGTCGGAATCGTCCAGCTTGACCCGCACGATCTTTTGCAGGCGTGCGAGCAGCTCGTTCGCTTTGTCGAGCACGCCTTCCTTGTGCATCGCGACCGGCACGATCACAACCTGTGTCGGCGCCACACGCGGCGGCAGCACGAGGCCGTTGTCGTCGCCGTGAGTCATGATGATGGCGCCGATGATGCGGGTGGACATGCCCCACGACGTTTGATGCGGATATTGCAGGGTGTTGTCCCGCCCGGTAAACTGGATATCAAACGCTTTGGCAAAGCCGTCGCCGAAATAGTGGCTGGTGCCGCTTTGCAGCGCCTTGCCGTCATGCATCATGGCTTCGATCGTATAGGTCGCTTCGGCGCCCGCAAATTTTTCTTTATCGGTCTTGCGGCCTTTGATGACCGGGATCGCAAGCGACTGCTCACAGAAGTCGGCATAGACATTCAGCATCCGCTCGGTCTCCGCCCAGGCTTCCTCGGCGGTCTCGTGCATCGTGTGGCCTTCCTGCCAATAAAATTCCATCGTGCGCAGGAACGGACGGGTGGTCTTTTCCCAGCGTACCACCGAACACCACTGATTATACAGTTTCGGCAGATCGCGATAGGAATGGATGATGTTCGCGTAATGTTCGCAGAACACCGTCTCACTCGTCGGGCGGACGCACAGCCGCTCCTGCAGCTTCTCCTCGCCGCCGTGGGTCACCCACGCCACTTCGGGTGCAAAGCCTTCCACATGATCCTTTTCCCGCTGCAGCAGGCTTTCGGGGATGAACATCGGCATCATGATGTTCTCATGTCCGAGTGCCTTGAAACGAGCATCCAGATCGTTGCGGATATTCTCCCAGAGCGCCGTGCCATAGGGGCGCACGATCATACAGCCGCGCACGCCGGAATAGTCGGCAAGCTCCGCTTTTTTGACAACGTCGGTATACCATTTAGCGAAATCCTCATCCATCGAGGTGATCGCTTCGACCATTTTTTTGTTATCAGCCATTGTTTTTTCGATCCTTTCTTTTCCTGATAAGCAGGCACAACACTTCAATTTTTTATTATAGCGAAAATCTCCCCGTATTGCAACCGAATTGGCAGGTTTTTTTCAAATTTTTGGGATAAAATCCATCGGGCAGCACATACTGGGGAAAAGGAGGAATGGAGTATGGAATTTTCAGGAAGTCGGACACAGGCCAACTTGACGGCGGCGTTTGCAAGCGAATGCCAGGCGCGCACCAAATATGATATTTTTGCGTCTTGCGCGCAGCAGGACGGATATCGGCAGATCGCGGATATTTTCAAAGAGACCGCGAACAATGAACGCGTGCACGCGCAGCTTTGGATGCGCACGCTGCGGAATCAAGCGCTCCCCGCCACCGTCGACGCACTGCGGGAAGCCGCCGACGGCGAACGATACGAGTGGGCGGACATGTATGAGGAATTTGCCCGGGTGGCGGATGAAGAAGGATTTTCGGCGATCGCGTCGGCGTTTCGTTTGGTCGGAGCGATTGAAAAAGCGCACGAAGCACGGTATCGGCAGCTGATCGACAATTTGGAAAGCGGTGCTGTCTTTAAGCGGGATGTGCAAACCGTGTGGATCTGTCTCAACTGCGGACACCTGCACACAGGCGATACGCCGCCGGACACCTGCCCTGTTTGCGGGAAGCCGCAGGCATATTTTGAACTGCATATACCAAATTATTGATTTTTAAAATGGGTTGTGTTATACTGGAGATAGAGATTCTATCAAAAGGAGGACGACCCGCATCATGGCACGAAAAAAACTATATGGCAACAATCGACCGATCAGCTGCGATGTGTGCGAATTCGGACGGTTGACGGTCGATGGACAAGCGGTGCTCTGCGAACGACACGGCGTCGTCCCCGGCTACTATCATTGTCGGTACTTCCGGTATGATCCTCTCAAACGTGTTCCCCAGCGGCCGCAGCCGCTCAAGGCGTTTGACGCCGCCGCTTTTTCCATCCGTGATTTTTCGCTCGACGATTATATACCGGAAGGCGAAGCCCCATCCGTCCCCATCGATACGGTATTGCCGGACGACAGCGTTCCGGATTCTTCGGGAAAGGAGTCGATCATTACGTCTATCACACCCCCCTCTTCGGATTCTCCTTTGACGCCGGAAGAGCTGGAGCATTTGCGCTCCTATCTGGAAACCACCGACTCTCCCACACTGGAAGGCCTTCTTACTTCGGTTCGGCATCCTTTCGATTTTTCGGATATCGACAGTCTGCCGGATGCGGATGATCCGATCGCTCCTGCACCGACAGACAGTGAAGGAACGGATGAGGACTCCGGCGAAGCAAGCGACAGCGTACGGCTGGTGCCGGATGACAGCGACGATATCCTGGGCGATCTGGAACGCTTATCCGGTTCCGAAGCGGCCGCTCCGGAGATCCTGTTTGCCGAAGACATGACGCCGGAAGATCTGGCCAGTTTTGCCGAAGGGGCTTTGGATCTTTCGCATATCCGCAGCACGTTCCAAACACCGTACAGCGACGACGAGCAATTCCGCTTTTTTGCGGAAGAGACCGAGGAAGAACCCGATGTGGATTTCTCCGATTCGCTGGTCTTTTTGACCGACGACGATCTGGAGGATGATGAAGAAGGCCACGACAGCGTCCCCCCTGAAGCCGAAGCGTTAACGTATATGTCGTTTGACGACGAGGACGAGGAAGACGACACGCTGTAACGCATCATAGCGTCCAATCTCCTTATCACCGGATGTGTGCAATAATTCGTTGACGCCCTAAGGCGCCAACTTCAGGAGGTTATGCCGTGATGAGCAACGCCGCCAAAAACCAAATAGAACACAAAACACGATTTGCGGATATAATCAATCTCATGGCGCCGCAAACGTGGACCGGGTCTGTAACGCCGGCGCTGATATCGCTGGCACTGAGCTGGCAGAGGCAAAAACAACTGGATTTTGTAATGTGCCTCTGCCTTTTTCTTATTGTTCTTTTTATGCAATCGGCCGTAAATGCTTTTGACGATTATGCGGATTTCGTGAAAGGAACCGATACGCTGGACAATTCGCCCGATGCGCAGGACGCTGTGATCGTCTATGGCATGAAGCCGAAAACCGCGCTGCTGTGCGGCTTTTGCTTTTTGCTGATCGCCGCTGTTCCCGCGGTATACGTCGTGCTCACACGCGGGATCGTTCCGCTGGTCATCGGGTTAATCGGCGGCGTTGTCCTGCTTTGCTACGCGTTCGGGCCATACCCTATCTCGTATCTGCCTGTGGGAGAACTGTTCTGCGGTTTTGTGATGGGCGGCTTGATCCCGCTCGCCGGTGTATATATGCAGACGCAAACGCTGGACTTCTTTGTACTCGTCCAAGCCATCCCGCCGATCATGGGTATGTCGGTCAACATGTTTTCCAACAACGGCTGCGATATTGCCCGCGACCTCCCGGCCGGCCGGAAAACGCTTGCCTGTTTACTCGGGCAAAAGAAAACCGACGCCGCCTACCGCGTACTGCTGATTTTGTGGTGCCTGAGCCCCGTCGTGATCCTGGCCATCCAGCAAATGTGGATCTCCGTGCCGGTCTATTGCGCCGCGTCGCTCGCCTTTGTTCACCTGGTCATCCGACAGTTTAAGCGCCAGCTTGGGCCGGCCGAGCGCGACGGTGTGATGACGGGCGCCACGACGCTCGTTACCGCTGTGGGACTTGCTTACAGCGCCGCAATCCTGCTCAATTAAGAAAGGTGTGAACTCCATGAGCACTGTAAAAGAAGCCCTTGCGGACGCGTATGCGTGGAAAAGCGACGATCTCGGCAACATCAAAGCGCGCATGAAAGCGGTGATCCGCGCGGCCGACGCTCATTCTGATATGAACGCGTTGCTGATCGACAGCATCGACCATTCCGGCAAAATGCTGCGGCCGTTTCTCTTGCTTATGGTGGCGGGCGATTGCACCGATAAACAGCATGACAAGCTGCTTTGGAGCGCCGCCGCCGGCGAAATGCTGCATATCGCTTCCTTGCTGCTGGACGATATCATCGACGAAGCCGACATTCGGCGGGAAGTGTTCAACTGGTCGATGTTGACACTGATAGGAAACAGGGTGTAGCTATTCTTTGATGTCACCGTCACCGACCATCCTTCGGGCATCGTATAGCACGACTCAGGAAGTATTTCGGCATAGTTGGCATACGACGTG
>JAFTBJ010000105.1 GCA_017455295.1 Clostridia bacterium | reverse complement strand
GCGATTGGCAACCGAGCGGTGAGCGAGGGAAGACAGAGCCGATGTTACAAACGGAGAAGCCTTGAAGATACGCCGCCACCATTCCCGGCAACCCTCGCGGCAGCGCCAAGGCGCCGCCCTACGTCGGGACAATAGAGGATGCGTAGCCCATAACAAAAAACCCCCGCTGCAAGCGAAAAATTCGCTTGCAGCGGGGTTTTTTTTGCCTTTTCCTGAAAGCAAAAAGCCCTCACGAGTGGCGGAGTTTCGGCATCTCGTGCGCATTCTATTGATTTTTTCGGGGGGAGGGGTAAGATATAAGCGAAAGGAAATCGGCCTATTTGGAAACGAAAAAGGGGGAACCGGTCATGAAAGTTTGACCGCATCATACTCGCAGAGGAACACAGGTTATATTGCAGTAAAGGAGAGATTTATCATGTTGAAGCAAAAAAACTGGCTGTGTATTCTTTTGGCCAAGCGGTCGTTAAAGGAAGTGCGCTTTCGGCAACGCAGTGGTACATGTTTGACGTGAACAAGGACGGCAAGTGCAACACAAGTGATGTGCACGCCGTGCTGAAAGGTGTCATCGGATAACTCGATAATCAAAGTGAGTATTCCTTGTACTTTTCCCAAAATTGGGGCGCGTCGAGGCACAGCTGTTTCGGCGCGCCCCCACTCCTCTTTGGTGCGAAAAGGGAACGTGATCCATTAAAAGGAAAGGAGGAATCCCCGTGAAAGGAACAAAACGGTGGATATCCATATTTGTAAGCGCGGCGGTTTGCCTGCTGTCCGTGTCGGCGTTTTCGCTGCCGGTTGCGGCGGAGGATACCGCACAAAGCGGCGTGGTGATGACCTATGACGAAGAACGCTGTGAGCTTCGCTTCTCCGGTGAAGGCGTGGTGGAAGCGACGCCGGAGCTGCGAGCCTATAAAAAGCTCGTAAAAAGCGTGGTCTTTGAAAAAGGGATCACCGAGATCGGCGACAAGGCGTTTTATATGTTCCGCACGTTGGAGCACATCAAGATGACGGCGGTCAAAAAAGTCGATCGTTCTGCGTTCAATAACTGTACGGAATTGAAGACCATCGATCTCGGCAACGCGCTCGAATATATCGGCGACTATGCGTTTGTAGGCTGCAAAAATGCCGAAGGATTCCGTCTGCCCAATACGGTCAAGTATATCGGCATGTACGCGATGTCCGGCATTTTCAAGGATTTTGCGCCGCTGCCGGAGGGGCTGGAAATCATCGGCCCCGCCGCGTTTGCCGCGAGTGCGATCGGTCGCGATACCGGTGTGCTGGTCATCCCGGAATCGGTGAAATATATGGGAGTTCAATGCTTCCGCGGCACGTTTATCTCGACGCTGATCATCAAAAGTCCCTATGTCGATCCGATGACGTCGGCTGCCGGTATGGACAATGGGGAGGGCCCCGGCCTGTTCGGGTATTATGCGAATTGCCTGGAGCAGGTGATCGTTCTCGATCCCGATTTCCCGATTGGCCATATCAAGGGCGCAGGCGCCGCCGATCCGTTCGAGTCGGCGGAGACTCGCACAACGCTGTATTGCCCCGCGGGCAGCTCGGTCGAAGAGTATGCTCAAAAATGGGGTATGAAGACCGCGGCGCTCGAAACAATATGGAAGGACGGACAGCTTAATTTGTCGCAGCAGACGGTATCCGACGTCGAGATAAGAATGGCGGCGGGCGGCGACAGCGGCGATATCAGCGGCGACGGTGTTGTGAATATGGAGGATTGCATGCTGCTGTATCGCGGCGTGTCGGGCGAGGCGGCTCTCGATCCCGTGCAGGCATCGGCGGGCGATCTCGACCATAATGGCGCGGTCAATATGATCGATGCGCTGATGCTGTATAGAACGGTCAGCGGATGAGGCAAAAGGGCAGTGAAGAGAGAATGATCTTCCGACGGTGCACACATGCCTTCTCCTTGAGGAGAAGGTGGGTGAGCGTTAGCGAACCCGGATGAGGTGGAACCAATGGTCACCGCCAATTTGCGCCGCGCGGTAGGGCGGGGGTTTACTCCCGCCGCATGGATACCACAAATTCCCGGCGACCCTCGCGGCCGGATGTGGGCATCCGGCCCTACGTCGGGACGGTAGACGGTGCGAACCCACTTCCGGCGTGCGGTAGCCGCCGTTTTCCCTTCTCCGTCACGGCATCCGCCGTGCCACCTCTCCCCACTGCGTGGGGCGAGGCAAGGGTTGGTGCGACGCCATGAATCGGCGGAAATCTCACGGGCTGATAT
>JAFTBJ010000104.1 GCA_017455295.1 Clostridia bacterium | reverse complement strand
CAAAGCCGACAGATCATTTGCCTCTTGCGGCGCACCCGTCAGCACATAGTCGGCGGAGAGCCCGAGCGCCGCGCATACGCGAGCCAGGTTTTCGGGACGCACCGCTTTTTTGCCAAGCTCCAGATTGGACACCATTTGCGTGGAAACGCCGATCGTTTCCGCCAATTCCTCTTGCGTCATGCGCAGCGCTTTGCGCCGAAGGGCGATCCGGCTGCCCATCTGCTCCAAAAAATCGGTTTGTGCCATACGATGTCACCGCCTTGTTGTTTAGGATATATTCAGTATACTATCTATAGGCGATGCTATAAACATCTCATAGGAATAAAAATGCTTGACAAATACGTCTATAGATGATAAAATATTGGAAAATATGCACTAAAGTGTATATTTTCGACAAAAAATAGGAGGATAGTCATATGAAAGCGATGAGATGTGAGGCGTGCGGCAATACTGACCTTGTGAAGCAAGGCGACTTTTTCGTTTGCCAGTTTTGCGGTGTAAAATATACACCGGAAGAAGCACGCAAATTGATTGTGGAAGGCACCGTCAAGATCGACAATACAGGATCCATTGATAATTATTTTACTATGGCGAAAAACGCGGCAGATGCGAAGAATTATGCTGAAGCGGAAAGCTATTGTAATAAGATTATCGAGATCGATCCAACAAACAGCGATGCATGGCTGCTGAAAGGTGAATCGGCGGGATGGGAATCGACGGTCGCCAACTGTCGGATCGAAGAGAGTTTCCAATGCTTTTTGAAAGCATTGGAACATGTAGCGGAAGACAAAAAAGACGATATGCAGAAAGCGGTCATCGGCAAAATCACCGTGATCTGCACAGCGTATGTACAGCTTTGCTTGAATCATTTTGGAGAATACCCCGGCAAAGATGCAGCGGCGAGTATTATCAACGCACTCACCACCGCTTGCAGCAAAGCGGGCGGCCTTTATGAACAATGCGGGGCAAAAGAATCCTTCCCGCTCTATTGCAATGTGTTGGCGACGCTGGTATCGAAGTATATTTTTGCGATCTGGGACAATAAGATTACCCCGGAATTCAAAAATAGCAACAGCGGCCATCCGGACAGCTACGATCTGCAAGAGTTCTTTGAGAATACAGTGGCGGCCATCACGGTGGTTGAAGCAGCCATAAAAGCGGTGGAGATCGGAGAATCCTTTTTTGGAGCAGGCAAAGGAAAAGGCAGTCAGGATAACGTCGGGCGGTACAAAGGTTTGATTGTTATGCGTACAGCGCTGACAACTGCGTTTTCGTATAAATACGGGGAATATGGGTATGTGGCAGACCGCAGTTTGACGTTGGAAGCGAAGAATCAGCATATCGATGTGATTATGCAGTATCATCAAAAAATCAAAGAGATTGATCCAACATATGTGATTCCGCAAAGGCCGGTCGCTAAAAAAGGCTGTTATGTTGCGACGGCGGTATACGGCTCATACGATTGTCCGCAGGTGTGGACGCTGCGCCGTTATCGCGACGATCGGCTCGCCAAGACCCGTCGCGGGCGCGCGTTCATCCACACATATTACGCGATCAGTCCGACGCTCGTAAAATGGTTTGGCGATACGACGTGGTTCAAACAGATGTGGCAGGGCAAGCTCGATCGCATGGTACAGCGCTTGAACGAGGAAGGCGTCGAAAACACGCCGTATAACGATCGGCCGTGGTAATAAGTTGATATAGCATAAATAAAAGGTACGTCGCAGAGTAGCTACGGCGTGCCTTTTCATTTAGCGGCGTGATGAAGCCTCTTTTGGCGACGCACGACGAAGGTTTGTGCGATATCGTGGCGGAGGACCTTTGCCTCCTTTGTCTAAAAGGAGGGGAGCCGCGTTAGCGGTGGAGGAATTGTCTACCTATCCGAATAGCAGTGTTCCTCCTTACAATCCCTCCGGGTTCGCGCTAAAGCGCTCACCCACCTCCCTTTACACAAGGGAGGCGGACGCACGCCACATGTGCGGCGCTTTCTCGTTCATAATCAAAAAACGCGGGATTTTCGGCTTCATCGAAAATCCCGCGTTTTTGCAGGTTTTTTTGGAACGGGATTTTGCGCGTGTGCGAAAAAACCGCATAACAGAGCGGTTTTATGCCGGTTTTTGAAATGGTAAAAAATCGCGATTTTTGAAAAGTTTTTTGTGATTTGCTCTTTACACACCGGCAAAAAAGTGCTATGATAATGGGTAGGGTTTGTCCCTGCTTTAATTTTCGGTTATTTTATTTTATAAGGGAGGACATCGTTCTATGGCAAGAAAGTTCAAAACCATGGATGGCAACAACGCCGCGGCGCACGTGTCGTATGCGTTTACCGACGTTGCGGCCATCTACCCGATCACCCCGTCTTCCGTGATGGCGGAGGTCACCGACGTGTGGTCGGCGCAGGGCCAGAAAAACATCTTCGGCCGTCCCGTCCGCGTGGCGGAGATGCAGTCCGAAGGCGGCGCGGCCGGCGCTGTGCACGGCTCGCTGGCGGCCGGCGCTTTGACGACGACCTATACGGCGTCGCAGGGCCTGCTGCTCATGATCCCGAATATGTATAAGATCGCCGGCGAGCTGCTGCCGAACGTCATCCACGTCTCGGCGCGTGCGCTGGCGTCCCATGCGCTTTCCATTTTCGGCGACCATTCCGACGTGTATGCCTGCCGTCAGACGGGCTACGCGATGCTTTGCTCCTCGAGCGTGCAGGAGGTCATGGACCTCGGCGCCGTGGCGCACCTGTCCACCATCAAAGGCCGCGTGCCGTTCCTGCATTTCTTTGACGGCTTCCGCACCTCCCACGAGATCCAGAAGATCCAGGTGTGGGATTACGAAGACCTCAAAGACATGGTCGACTTTGATGCGGTGGAGCGGTTCCGTTCCCACGCCCTCAACCCGGAGCATCCGGTGCAGCGCGGCACGGCGCAGAACCCCGACGTGTTCTTCCAGGCAAGCGAAGCCTGCAACACCTATTATGACGCGCTGCCCGATATCGTGGAAGACTACATGAATCAAGTCAACGCGAAGATCGGCACCAAATATAAGCTGTTCAACTATTACGGCGCGCGCGACGCGAAGCACGTCATCATCGCGATGGGTTCCGTCAACGAGACCATCGAAGAAGTGGTGGATTACCTCAACGCCGCCGGTGAGAAGGTCGGTCTCATCAAAGTCCGCCTGTATCGTCCGTTCTCGGTCAAACACCTGATCGCGGCGCTGCCGAAGACGGTGGAGAAGATCTCCGTCCTCGACCGCACGAAGGAAAAAGGCTCCATCGGCGAGCCGCTGTATCTCGACGTCGCGGCTGCGATCGCCGGCAGCAAATTCGCCGGTGTGCCGGTCTACAGCGGCCGGTACGGCCTTGGCTCGAAAGACACCACCCCCGGCCAGATCGTCGCGGTGTATCGCAACATGGAAGCGGCGCGTCCGAAGAAGCGCTTCACGATCGGCATCGAGGATGACGTCACGAAGCTGTCACTGAAAGTCAAGGAAGATCCCGACACCACCCCGAAGGGCACTCGTTCCTGCAAGTTCTGGGGTCTCGGCTCCGACGGCACGGTCGGCGCGAACAAGAACTCCATCAAGATCATCGGCGACCACACCAGCATGTATGCGCAGGGCTACTTTGCCTATGACTCGAAGAAGTCGGGCGGCATCACCATTTCCCACCTGCGTTTCGGCAAGAAGCCGATCAAATCCACCTACCTCATCAACAAAGCGGACTTTGTGGCCTGCCACAATCCGTCGTATGTTGACAAATACGACATGGTGTCCGACATCAAACCGGGCGGCACGTTCCTGCTCAACTGCGCATGGGACGAGGAGGAGCTTGACAAGCATCTGCCTGCCGAGATGAAACGCACCATCGCGAGAAATAACATCCAGTTCTACACCCTTGATGCGACCCATCTGGCCAAAGGCCTCGGCCTTGGCAACCGCACGAACACCCTCCTGCAGGCGGCGTTCTTCAAACTGGCGAAGGTCATCCCGGTCGCCGATGCGGTGCAGTACATGAAAGACGCGGCGACCAAGTCCTATTCGAAGAAGGGCGAAGCCATCGTCAAGATGAACCACGACGCAATCGAGACCGGCGTCAAAGAAGTGCGCAAGGTCCGCGTGCCTGCTTCGTGGAAGACTGCGACCGATTCGAAGAAAGCGGCGAAGGCTTATGCCGGCCGCCCCGAGATCAAGGGGTATATCGACAGCATCCTGACGCCCATCAACGCGCAGCAGGGCGACAAGCTGCCGGTGTCCACCTTCCTTGAGACGGTGGACGGCACCGTGCCGCTCGGCTCCGCCGCTTATGAGAAACGCGGCATCGCCGTTGACGTGCCGGTATGGGTGAAGGACAACTGCATCCAGTGCAACTTCTGCTCCTATGTCTGCCCGCATGCGGTCATTCGCCCGGTCATCATGACGGCGGACGAAGCGGCGAAAGCGCCGGCATCTCAGGATCACAAACCCGCGACGGGCCTGCCCGGCATGGAGTTTGCGATGACCATTTCCGTGCTTGACTGCACCGGCTGCGGCTCCTGCGCCAACGTCTGCCCGGGCATGAAGGGCAACAAAGCGCTTGTCATGAAACCGCTCGAAGAGCAGCTCGACAAGCAGGATGGCTTTATGTATGGCCTCTCGCTGCCGGATAAAGAAGAAGTGGCGGCGAAGTTCAAAGATACGACGGTCAAGGGCAGCCAGTTCAAACAGCCGCTGCTCGAGTTCTCGGGCGCCTGCGCCGGCTGCGGCGAAACGCCTTATGCGAAACTCGCGACCCAGCTCTTTGGTGACCGGATGTACATTGCGAACGCGACCGGCTGCTCGTCCATTTGGGGCGGCTCCGCTCCCTCCACGCCGTACACGGTGAACAAAGAAGGTAAAGGCCCGGCATGGGCGAACTCCCTCTTTGAGGACAACGCGGAATATGGCTACGGTATGTTCCTCGGCGTGACGGCTCGCCGTCAGCGCCTGGCCGACCTGATGGCCGACTTCGCGGCGGACGACGCCACGGCGAAATACGGTCTGAAAGACGCGGCGGCGGAATGGCTCGCCGGCAAAGACGATGCGGAAGCCTCCAAAGCGGCTGCTCCGAAAGTGGTCGCGGCGCTCAAAGCGGCGATCAAAGCCCGCACCAAGGCGACCCCGATTTATAAAGAAGCGCTGGCGGCGGCGGATCTGCTCGTCAAGAAATCCTTCTGGATGCTCGGCGGCGACGGCTGGTCCTATGACATCGGCTTCGGTGGCGTTGACCATGTGCTCGCGTCCGGCGAAGACGTGAATGTCCTTGTGTTCGATACCGAAGTGTACTCGAACACCGGCGGTCAGGCGTCCAAGGCGACCCCGACCGGCTCGGTTGCGCAGTTTGCGGCGGCCGGTAAAGCGGTCAAGAAGAAGGATCTCGGCGCGATCGCGATGAGCTACGGCTATGTGTACGTCGCGCAGGTGTCGATGGGCGCCGATATGAACCAGTGCCTCAAAGCGTTCCACGAGGCGGAGAGCTATCACGGCCCGTCGCTCATCATCTGCTACGCGCCCTGCATCAACCACGGCATCAAAGGCGGTATGGGCATCTCCCAGACCGAGGAGAAGAAAGCGGTCGAGGCCGGTTACTGGCACCTCTATCGTTTCGATCCGCGCAAGGACGACGCCTTCTCGCTCGATAGCAAAGAGCCGACGGCTTCCTATCAGGACTTCATCATGGGTGAAGTTCGCTACAACTCGCTGACCCGTTCCTTCCCCGATCGCGCGAAGAAGTTGTTTGCAGAAGCGGAAGAGAATGCGAAGACCCGTTACGAGCACCTCGTGCGTCTCGGCGAACTCTATTCCAAAGCGAAATAAGACCCCCTTGTTTTTCTAAAAACCGCCCGTATGCGAATGCATACGGGCGGTTTTCTGTCTTATCCCGGTACAAACAGCGGCAGCAGTTGCTGCCCTAACAGCGCGCAGTGGATCGCATCGGGCAGGCGGGACAGATCGGCCACCAGCGAATTCGGCTTATTGAGTACGTCGTCCTGGATCATCGGCACAAAAAAGAGGTGTTTGACGGACTTGAGGTGGGCAAGGCTCGCAAATGAGCCGCCGAGCGCGTCGTTGGTGGAGACGGCCAGCACGACCGGGCGGCTGCGGCGCAAATGGCTTTTCACAGCGAGGGTGACCGGCGTGTCGCTGATGCCGTTTGCCAGCCGCCCGAGCGTGGTGCCGGTGCAGGGGGCGACGACCAGCACGTCAAACAGCCCTTTCGGCCCGATGGGTTCCACCTCCTGCAGTGTGGTCAGCGGCTTATGCCCGGTGATGTCCTCAAGCTCTGCAAGGCGATCCGCCGCCCGCCCGAAGCGGGTATCGAGCGACGCGGCGTTGAAGGAGAGGATCGGGGTGATCGAGGCGCCGTCGGCTTTGAGCTGACGGATCTCCCGCATCACGCGGTCGAAGGTGCAAAACGAACCGGTCAGGCAAAATCCGATGTGTAGCGTGGTCATGGCGTCACCTCCCGAATCGCGTTGAGAATGGCGTCGCGCAAAATTCCGGCAGCGGTTTTCGGGGCGACACGGCCGGGCAGCGATAACGCCCAAACGGTTTTGATATGCAGCTCCGACGCGGCGTTGAAATCGACCCCGCCCGGTCGGGAAGCAAGATCGATCAGCAGGGTGTGCGGATCGATGTGTGTGAGCACATCCCGGTCAAAGAGCAGATGCGGTACGGTGTTGAAGATCACGTCAAAATCAAGCGGCTGCCGCAGTCGTGTCAAGTCTTCGGCGCGGCCGCCGTCCACCGTCGCCCACGCCCGGTCGGAGCAGCGGCGGGCGGCGACGGTGACCTCGCTTCCAAACGCCGCGAGCAGGCGGGACAGCACGCGGGCGACCCGGCCGTATCCGGTCACAAGGCAGCGGGCGCCGTGCAGGGTGATGGACAATTCCTCCATCGCGAGCGCGACCGCGCCTTCGGCGGTGGGGATCGCGTTTTGCACCGCGAGTTCTTCCCGCTTGAGAACGTCAATGGCGATCGCGTCCCGCTCACGCAGCGCGGCGGCGATCTCCGCCCTCAGTCCGCCGCCGATCACCACCTGCCCCCGACGCACGGTGCGATAGAGAGCATCCAGCGGCAGAGCCAGTTTGGACAGCGGCGCGTTGACGTGGTGGCCGTCGGTGGAAACGGGCACCGGCAGAATCAGGCAGTCCGACAGATCAATCGCCTGCGAAAGACGGCTGCAGCCGGTGACCCCCGGCGGCAGATCGGCGTGTTCCAGTCCCACGGCGATCACGCGGTATCCGTCATCGGCGAGCTGCCCGGCAAGATACGAAAAGCGCAGATCGCCGCCGATCACGGCAAAGGTTTCGATTGACAGCATGAAGCATTCCTCCAAAGACAGTCGTTCGCTGTCAATATATGCGCCCGGCTTTGGCGGCGGCACAAAAAAGCGGTTGCAAAATGGGCGAAAATCCGGTACAATAAAAGAGGAAATTGTCCGCCCGATTGCGAGCGGAAGAGAGTGGAGGAATGACCTATGTCCAAATTTCGAGTAGCCGTCATCGGCTGCGGCGGGATCGCCAACGGCAAGCATCTTCCGGCGCTGAAAGCACAAAGTCATCGCTGTGATCTGGTCGCGTTTTGCGACATCCTCGAAGAACGCGCTGTGGCGGCCGCCGAAAAATACGGCGTGCCGGGCGCGAAGGTTTATACCGATTACCGGCAGCTTCTTGCCGAGGTGAAGCCGGACGTGGTGCACGTCTGCACCCCCAATCGCTCGCACGCGGATATTTCGGTCGCCGCGCTCGAAGCAGGCAGCCATGTAATGTGCGAAAAACCGATGGCGAAAACGGCGGCGGACGCCCGGCGGATGGTGGAAGCGGCGAAAAAAACCGGCAAAAAACTGACCATCGGCTATCAGAACCGCCATCGCCCCGACACGATCGCGCTCAAGCGCGCGTGCGAAAACGGGGATCTCGGCGAGATCTATTTTGCCAAAGCGCACGCGCTGCGCCGCCGCGCCGTCCCGACCTGGGGCGTGTTTCTCAACGAATATGAGCAGGGCGGCGGGCCGCTGATCGACATCGGCACCCATGCGCTCGACTTGACGCTGTATATGATGGACAACTACGAGCCCGCCTCCGTGATGGGACAGACCTTCAAAAAACTCGGCGACCAGCGGGAGACGGGCAACGCGTTCGGCGACTGGGATCCCGTGGAGTTCACGGTGGAGGATTCCGCGTTCGGGTTCATCAAGATGAAAAACGGTGCGACCATCATTCTGGAGTCGAGCTGGGCGCTCAACATCACCGACGTCTGCGAGGCGCAGACCACCCTGTGCGGCACCAAAGCGGGCGCCGACACCACGAAGGGGTTGCGCTTCAACATGGCGGAATACGGTCACCTCGCCGAAAAGCGGGTGTCCACCGACGGCGAGGGTGTCGACTTTTTCGACGCCTCGTCGCAGCAAAGCCCGGGCGAACGCGAAACGGCGTTGTGGTACGACGCGCTGGAGGCGGGCACCGATCCGGTTGTGCTGCCCGAGCAGGCGCTCGTTGTGACCGAGATATTGGAAGCGATCTACGAATCCGCCAAAACCGGCAAAGCGGTCTATTTTGATTGACAAGCCGCCCCGATTTTGCGCAAGCGGCCGGAAATCCGGCACAGGTATAAAACAAAAAACGCCAAACCGTGTGTTGCAAAAACCCCGGTTTGGCGTTTATTCTTTTTCAAAGAGGAGAATGTCTTCGACGCGGCAATCGAGCGCATAACATAAGGCGTCGAGCGTTTTGGTGCTGATCGCTTCGCCTTTTTTGATGCGATACAGCGTGTTCGCGGAAAATCCTTCTTTGAAGATCAAGTGGTATTCGGTGATCCCTTTTTTGAACAGCGTTTCGTAAAACGGTTTGTAACTGATCATACGCATCCCCCCATTTTTAGTGTAACATACTCAATCTCTTGACAATACTCAATATTTTGAGTATAATGTAGAGTATATTCAAAATAGGAGGGATTTACTTGAAAAAGACATGTCAAAAATCGCTGTCACTGCTGCTGACGGTGGCGCTGTTGGCGAGTATGCTCGCTGTATTCGGCAGCGTATCTGTTTTTGTGGAAGCAAGTGTTGTATCGCGGGATGACGGAACATGGCTGTTTCCGTTATCATCGTCATATTATAACTCGTTCACAGATTGGGCTGGATGCTATGGCACTGATTATACTTGCCCTATCTGTGGTATTCATCATACTCAATCTTGGGGGGATGGTTATCATGGAGGGCAAGGCGGTCACAACGGTATAGATATTTATGTGCCAAACGGAACATCCGTTATGGCTGCTTCCGACGGGACAATTGTTGCTGCCGCATATATGGGGGCACGTGGCAATACTGTTGTTATTGAGCATAAAATTTCCGGGACAAATTATTCATACTATTCTTATTATCAACATTTAAGTAGTTTCACCAAAACAAGCGGCAGTGTTAACGTCGGAACAGTTAT
>JAFTBJ010000103.1 GCA_017455295.1 Clostridia bacterium | reverse complement strand
GATCGCTTTATGACGATGGTCGACATCCAAGGCGTCGAGGACTTCTTCGGCGATATGGACTTCAAAGTGGGCGGCACGCACAAAGGCATCACGGCGATCCAGATGGATCTGAAAGTGCACGGCCTGACTCCGGCGATCATCAAAGAAGCGCTCGAGAAAACGCACAAAGCGCGCGACTATATCCTCGATGAGATCATGCTCAAAGCCATCCCCGCGCCGCGTGAGGAACTGTCCAAGTGGGCGCCGAAGATGCTGTCCACCAAGATCGACGTGGATAAGATCCGCGAAGTCATCGGCAAGGGCGGCTCGGTCATTCAAAAGATCTGCGCCGACTGCAACTGCAACGTCGATGTGCAGGAAGACGGCTCCATCTTCATCACCGCTGTCAATGCGGACGATGCGAAACGCGCCTTGTCCATCATCGAGACCATCGCGATGGATCCCGAGATCGGCGCGATCTATAAAGGCCGCGTGACCCGCCTGATGGCGTTTGGCGCGTTTGTGGAGATTGCCCCCGGCAAAGAGGGTCTTGTGCATATCAGCAAGCTGGATCTCAAACGCGTGGAGAAGGTAGAAGACGTGGTCGCCGTCGGCGATGAAGTGATCGTCAAGGTCACTGAGATCGACGAGCAGGGCCGCATCAACCTGTCCCGCCGCGATGCGCTGATCGAAGTGGAAGGTCTGCAGCCGCTGGATGACGGCGACGACATGGGCGGCCGTCCGCAGCGCCGCAGCCGTGACGGAGGATCGCGTCCGCGCCGCCATTGAGGCAAAAAGAAAGCATCGACCGCCGTCCTGCAAGGAAATTGCGTGACGGCGGTTGTTATGTGAAAGGAACCTGTTTTTATGGCAAAGGAAGACCATTTGGAGCGGCCGATCCCCGAAACATTTGAGGAGATGGGGTTGTCCGAACCAACCAAAAAAGCGGTACGCAAAATGGGCTTTGACCGCCCGACCGAGGTGCAGCAAAAAACCATCCCGCTGATGATGGACGGGTATGACGTGATCGCCAAAGCGCCGACCGGCACCGGCAAGACCTGTGCGTTCGGCATCCCGCTACTGGAATGCCTCGACATGGCCTGCCGCGACATCCAGGCGATCGTGGTCTGCCCGACCAGAGAGCTGTGCTTGCAGATCACAGAAGAGCTGCGCGCGCTGGCCAAATATCGCCCCGACGTGCGGATCGTCAGCCTCTACGGCGGGCAGCCGATCGGCAAACAGCTCGATGCGCTGCGCAAAAATCCGCATATTGTGGTGGCGACGCCCGGGCGGCTGCTCGATCATATCGGGCGGGGTACGGCGTACATCGGCAACGTGTACACGGCGGTGCTCGACGAAGCGGACGAGATGCTCAAAATGGGGTTCATCCGCGACGTGCGCCGCATATTGAAAGAAACGCCCGCCGACACGCAGGTCGTGATGTTCTCGGCCACGATGTCGCGCGAGGTGATGGACGTCGCGTGGGAATACCAGCATAACGCGGTGGAGATCAACGTCGCTGCCTCGGGCGAGAACCGCCCGAAGATCGCGCAATTCGTGATGCAGTCGGCGGGGGATCAGCGCGTCAAGGATCTTGGTCGGCTGATCGACAGCTTGCAGCTTCATCGGGTGATGGTGTTTTGCAATATGAAAACCACCGTGCATTGGCTGGATAAAAAGCTGCGCCGCGAAGGGCGCTCGGTCGATTGCCTGCACGGCGACATCCCGCAATCGCAGCGCAACCGCGTGATGGCGGGCTTCCGTCAAGGGGCGTTCGAGATCCTCGTTTCCACCGACGTGGCGGCGAGAGGGATCGATGTCGACGACGTGGAAGCGGTGTTCAATTTCGACATCCCCGAAGAAAACGAGTATTATCTCCACCGTATCGGCCGCACAGGACGCGCCAAACGCTGCGGCGCGGCGTTTACCTTTATGTCGGTCGCGATCCCGCAGGACGATACCTATCGCCTGAGGGACATCAAAAAATATACCCACTCGGATATCCTCGATATTGTGTGGAACGAAGAGGGAGAAGCCGTCTTGAAAGAGGACGGCGCCTCGGTTGCCGCGCTGCTCGCCGCCGGTGCGCAGTCGCGGGTGTATGAAGAAGGAGAGAACGATGAAACAGTATGATGTGGTGATCGTGGGCGCCGGTCCCGCCGGCATCTTTACCGCGATCGAACTCAAACGCCGAGCCCCCGAAAAAACCGTGCTGCTTATAGACGAAGGATCGGAGATCGACCACCGTGCCTGCCCCGCCCGCAAAACGGGCAAGTGCGTGCATTGTGATCCCTGCAACATTATGAGCGGCTGGTCGGGCGCCGGCGCGTTTTCCGACGGCAAGCTGTCGCTGTCCGAGGAAGTCGGCGGCAACATCACCGAGTATATGAGTGTAGACAAGGCGCGGGAATTGATCGCGTATGCGGACAGCATCTATACCGATTTCGGCGCACCCGACGTGGTGCACGGCCTGCACGATAAGCGGGTGGAGGAGATCGAGTACGAATGCAGCCGCTACAACATCCACCTTGTGAAATGCCCTGTGCGGCACATGGGGACGGAATACAGCTTTGAAACGCTCCGCGCCATGTATGTGTGGCTGATCGCGCAGGAGGGCTTTACCTTCCGCCAGCACACCCGCGCCGAGCAAATCCTCATCGAAGGCGGCGTGGTCAAAGGTGTGGTGCTGCACACCCGCGGGGAAGAACCGGAGACGGTCGCGGCCGATGTGGTGGTCGCGGCGCCCGGACGCGGCGGAGCGGACTGGCTGACCAAAGTCGCCCATGAAAACGATATCGCAACCCGCAACAACGAAGTGGATATCGGTGTGCGCGTCGAGGTGCCGAATGCGGTGATGGATCACCTCACCAAACCGCTTTACGAAGCGAAGATGATCTATTACAGCGACACCTTTGAAAACAAGGTGCGCACCTTCTGCATGAACCCGGGCGGCATTGTCAGCGAGGAGCATTATGAAGGCGGCCTCGCGGTCGTGAACGGTCATTCGTATCACGAGGCGGCGCGCCGCACCACGAATACCAACTTCGCGATGCTGGTGAGTTCCAAATTCACCGAGCCGTTCAACAACCCGATCGAATACGGGCAATACATCGCGCAGCTCAGCAACATGCTCACAGGCGGCGGCATCATGGTGCAGCGACTCGGCGATCTTTTGCAGGGACGACGCACCGACGCCTCCCGCCTCGCGCGTTCCACCACCATCCCGACACTAAAAACCGCCGTGCCGGGCGATCTGTCGTTTGTGCTGCCGCACCGGCATTTGACCAGTATTGTGGAAGCGTTGAAAGCGTTCGATCATGTGGCGCCCGGACTGTATTCCAAAAACACGTTGCTCTATGGCGTGGAAGTGAAGTTCTATTCCTCCAAGGTGGAGGTCGGCGATCATTTTGAATCCGCCGTCAAGGGACTCTATGCGATCGGCGACGGCGCCGGTATCACAAGAGGACTCATGCAGGCGAGCGTCACCGGCGTAGTGGTCGCCAGAGACATCGTGAAATAATAGAAACGACAAAAGCTGCTGCACTTCCGTTTGAAGATGCAGCAGCTTTTTTGTGCATTACTTTTTTTCGAGGATTGAGCGAATCCCTGAGCCGATTTCGCGTACTCTGTCGGCGTATTTCATAAGAATATCTTTACAAAGCAGATATCCTGCAAAAACCGTTGCGGACGCGGCAGCAGTAATCAAAAGAGCGGAAAGGATTTTGGTGTGTTTTGATAAGCGGATGCGTTTCATAGAATGACAGACCCCTCTCTTTGTTAAATGGTATCGGTGTGTCGCATCATTTTGCGGGTGACTCTGTTCAAATTGCTGATCACCACATCGCATGTCAGTCGCGGTGTTTTTTCTCCACTGAGCAATTGATTGTGCTCGGCAATCTTTTGATAGATACTATCGGTGTTGTCAATGCCGTCCGAAAAAATGCGACTGAGCGTTTTATATGTACGCGAATAGCCGGTTTTCATCATATAGACAATGGCTTCATGGGAAAGATTAAATGAGTTGGCAATGATATGATTGTCGGGAAACGTAAGTTTGATGATTTTTTGGTCCGATGTCTCATTTTCAAACAGATAATTCCGGTCATCAAAGTACATGCAGATCACGTAATCCAAATCCTTTTGCAGGATGGGTTGTACCGGAATGTTGTCCACAACACCGCCGTCATAAAACAATTTGGAGCCGATAGAGATTCCTTTGCAATAAAACGGCAAGGTCACACATGCGTTGAGATGTTGCTCGACCTCATCAGGTGAAAGGCGACTCAGGTTGCAATAGTGCAGTTCTTTGCCTGGCAGTTCCAACAGCGGCACGTAAAAAGACGGTGTGATCGTATGTGAGGAGGTGATTTCGTGTACTTGCTTTTGAATAAAATCACTTTTTAAGATGGATGTCAGCAGATGGCGGTGACCTTTAAGATCCATGTCGTTCCAAATACGGGCAGCTTGCTTAAGATGATCGGTCAAATAGGCATATGTGTTGATGGCACCGATGGAGGCAGCGCTGACATATTGAAAGTCGCACGGCTCAAAATAATGACTGAGTGCTTGTAACGCACCGATCTGATAAGCCCCTTTTCCAAGTCCGCCGGACAGTACAAGCCCGATTTGTTTCAAAACGATACACCCCCGGTATTAAGATACTTTGGTAAATTTGAGAAATTCGTTGCCTTGATCATCCAACTGGAAAAGCCGTTTTCCATTCAGAGAAAAGCGTAGGATCGTATTGTCATTGGCGGAGATGTCACCGTTTTCCGTTATACTGTATGTGCCGTAAAAATAGGTTTGTGGAAGATCAGGAGATTTCCATGCCGCGCGAAAGGCGGAGTCGAGCAATCTGTTCACAAAGGTGGATGTGTCGAATT
>JAFTBJ010000001.1 GCA_017455295.1 Clostridia bacterium | reverse complement strand
TTGCCGACCGACAAGCCTTTTTCGCCGATCAGTGCGATCACCCGCTGCAAAAGTGCGATGCTGTCCGCGCCGGCATATTGCTCATCGGTATCGGGAAAATGCCCGCCGATGTCGCCAAGGCCGGCAGCCCCAAGCAGCGCATCCATAATAGCGTGTGTCAGCACATCCGCATCCGAATGACCTAAAAGCCCCATTTCATGCGGGATATTGACGCCGCCCAAAATGAGGGCGCGATCCGGCACCAAACGGTGCACGTCATAGCCGTGTCCGATCCGCATACCCTGTCCCCTTTCGTTCAACAACGCTTCTGCGATCACCACGTCTTCGGGCGTGGTGATTTTAATATTTCGGTAGCTCGTTTCGATCAGCGTCACAGGCGCACCGAGTGCTTCGACAAGCTGGCAGTCGTCGGTAAAGTCCGCGCCGCTTTTTTCCGCCGCCTCGACCGCTTGCCGATAAAGCGACAGCGAAAACACCTGCGGCGTCTGCACCTGCCAAAGGCGGCTGCGGTCGGGCGTATTCTTCACAATGCCGTCGGCATCGGTTTCTTTGACGGTGTCTTTGCAGCGCACGGCTGCCGCCGCCGCGCCGGTCTCTATCGCCGCCGTGATCACACGGTGGATCTCCTCAGGAGTGATGAGTGGACGCGCTCCGTCTGCCACGGCGATATGCGTCGCCTGTGCGGATACGGCGGCAAGCCCGTTCTGTACCGATTGCTGCCGCGTGTCCCCGCCTTCTGTCAATCGACAGGGCGTTTGCAGCCCGCCGACAAGAGGCAAAAACGCATCATTGCCGCCTTTTGGCACTACAACAATGATCTCGTCCACATGGGCGCGATCATAACTTTCTAATGTGCGCCGCAGCACCGGCACACCGCCAAGGGGGATCCACTGTTTCGGGCGTCCCATTCTGGTCGATCCGCCCGCCGCCGCAATCACCGCAGAGATAAATGGTTTGCCCATAACGACCCCTCCTTGATGGAAAACAATTATAAATAACTTATTCTCTTATCAGTTCCAATCCGAGGTCGCGGAGCTGATCATCGTCCACCGGCGAGGGGCAAGCAGTCATCGGTTCGGTCATATTCTGCACCTTCGGGAACGCGACCACGTCGCGAAGCGTCGCGGCATTCAACATCTGCATCACAAGGCGGTCAAGTCCGATACCCATGCCGCCGTGCGGCGGCGCACCATAACGGAAAGCACTGGTGAGGAAGCCGAATTTTTCCTGTGCTTCTTCGTCCGACAATCCGAGAGCTCTGAACATTTGCGCCTGCAAATCGGGATTGGTAATGCGGATCGAGCCGCTGGCGAGTTCGATGCCGTTGAGTACCAGATCATAGGCTTTGGCAAACACTTTTCCAGGATCGCTTTCGAGATAAGGAATACATTCATCGAGCGGCGACGTGAACGGGTGATGCATCGCGTCCCACTGCTCGGTTTCCTCATTCCACTCAAAGAACGGAAATTCGGTGATCCACAGCGGCGCATAGCCGCTGCGCTCAACACCGATCTTATCCGCCACCTCCAGCCGCAGCGCGCCGAGGGTGGTGAGCACGTGTTTCTTGATCGGATCGGCGATAATCAACACCACGTCGCCCTGCTCGGCACCTGCCGCTTGCAGAAGGCATTCCATCTGTTCATCGGTCATGAATTTTGCAAACGAACAGCCGCGGTTATCCGCTGTCCAGCGCACCCACGCGAGACCTTTCGCGCCGATGCCTTTGACCATTTCGGTGAGTTTATCGATCTCTTTACGGGTCAGTTTATCGGCGGCACCCTTGGCGGTGATGCAGCGCACTGTGCCACCCGCTTCAATTGCGCTCTTAAACACCACAAAATCGGTATCTTTCACCGCGTCGGTCAGGTCAATGAGTTCCATCCCGAAACGCACGTCCGGTTTATCTGAACCGTAGCGCTCCATGGCTTCCGTATAGGTA
>JAFTBJ010000102.1 GCA_017455295.1 Clostridia bacterium | reverse complement strand
GCTTCGTGGTGGTCGTGGTCGCCTTCGTGGTAGTTGTGGTCGGAGCCACCGTCGTCGTAGTCGGCTTCGTTGTAGTAGTGGTTGCCTTCGTCGTAGTGGTGGTTGCCTTGGTGGTGGTCGTAGTCGTCGCCTTCGTCGTAGTCGTCGTAGGCGGCGTGTTGGTCGCCGTAAACGCGATCTCATTCCAGGTGATCGCCGCGCCGATGACGCCATAGACCGACAGGCTCATCTTGGTGATGGTGATCTCGCCGGTTTGACCGATGGCACTCGCAAAGTTGACATAGGTATCCAGCTCGGTCGTCACGTCGTTGACTGTGCCGCTTACAAGCTGCGACAGTTGGATATTTTGCTCGCTGCCGCTGCCCACTTTGTAATAGATAAAGCCGTTTGCCGAACCCTTGGCGGGGGACATCTGCAGATGCAAATATGGCGTTTTGGCGAGGTTGACCGTCTTATTCTCGGTGATCGACACCGACGGCCACGCGATCTGGCTTGATGTGCCGCCACGCGCCATGCGGAACGCGCCATCGCTTTGGATGGTATAATCCACCTGGCCGTTGCTGCTGGCCTGCGCCACCTGCGACGCGGCTGTAGGCAGCAGGTTCACCGGCGCCACGAAGCTGACGAGCTCACAGGTGCTCATTGTAAAGGTGCCCGCACCGTCCAGCACAATGATCATTTGAGCCCAGTGTACCGACGATTTGTCAGAAATATTATCACAGTAACTTCCCAGATCCAGCGTCACGTCATAGCTACCGGCGGGCACACGGTCATTTTCGGTAATGAATGTACTTGGATAGTAAGAGGTTGAGGGCCAGTTGACGTTGGTGCTGTTGTCCTGCAGGATCTGCCACGCGATCTTAAACGGCACGGTGGTGTTGATGGTCAGATGTACACCGTTTAAAGCATTCAGGTTGTAATGAATATTCGGTGAAAAGTAGATGCGATAGCCA
Source organism: Clostridia bacterium (assembly GCA_017455295.1). Taxonomy (GTDB): domain Bacteria; phylum Bacillota; class Clostridia; order Oscillospirales; family Acutalibacteraceae; genus RGIG1959. Next base: position 6,111 of record JAFTBJ010000102.1, on the reverse strand, counting down.
TTGGTCGCGGTCAGATTGAGGGCGCTGCTCGTGACCGAGTAGGAGCCCGTGCCGCTTTCAACCGTCACATCGGCAGCCGCTTTCGGCAGCATATCGACCGGGCCCTCTTCATACACGGGATCCCGCTCGATGGTGACAATGCCGCCCGAGGTGGTATAGTTCGCGGTGTAGTCGTTCTCCGTCGTGCCGTCGTTCGCCATGAGCTCCGCTGTGCGGAAGGTCACCGAAGTGGACGACACGTCGTTCGCGATGATCTTGAACGTGACGGCAAACAGCTGGCCGCTCTTGGTCATGCCTTTGCTGTTCGCGGTCGCCCACGCGATCTTGAAGCGACCGGGCGCCTGCAGCTTCCAGTCGTACATCGTGTTGCGCGGGAAGAGGCTTTCGTTGATGTACAGCGGCGTATAGCCGCCCTCATCGTCGTCATAGACGTTTTGCACTTCCAGCTTGGTCGGATCATACTCGATGAACATACTGGAGTTGACCAGGTAGGAATTGGCCGAGATATTGATCCCGACCTCTACCGTGTCATCGAGTTTACCCGATACGTTGGACAGGGTAAACTGTACAGCCCCCGCGGCCGAAACCGCCACGCTCATCGCGGGAATGAACATCGTGATGAGCATCGCGGCAAACGCCAGCAGAGCTACGGACTTTTTCAACATACGCTCGCTCTCCTTTTATAGTAAAAGTTTGAAACTTTGCTACCCTTTTTTCTCCTTTACAGAGTCACCAGCCGACCTTCGCTGTCGAATTCGTAGTAACCCACCGTCAGATCGGTGCCTTCGACAAGCGAAGCGTTCAAATACCGCGTCTGGCTGACCGCATACTTGTTATATTCGGCCACCAGATAATAATATCCATTATAGAAGCACAGCTTGTAGGCTTTCTGCTTCTCGTTGTTGATATAGAAGTAACCGTCTGCCTGCGGGCCATTCAGCGTCGACAGTCGACCTTCGGCATCGAATTCATAATATCCAACCGCCAGGCCGGTGCCTTCGACAAGCTCGGCTTTTAGATACCGCGTTTGATTCACGGCATATTTATTGTATTCCGCCACCAGATAATAGTACCCGTTGTACCAGCACAGCTTGTAGGCTTTCTGCTTCTCGTTATTGATGTAGAAATAGCCGTCTGCCTGCGGGCCGTTGCGGTCGACCAGGCGTCCGTCGGCGTCGAAGTCGTAATAGCCGGGAGCAAAAGGCGTGCCCTCCAGATTGGCCGCGCTCAGGTAGCGCGTCTGGCTGACGGCGTATTTGTTGTTCTCCGCCACAAAATAGTAGTTGCCGTTATACGCGCACAGCTTATACGCCTTTTGCTTGACATTGTTGATGTAGAAATAGCCGTCCGCCATCGGGCCGTTCATGGTAACCATTCGGCCGTCGGCGTCAAACTCGAAATAGCCGGGCAAAAAGTCGGTGCCTTCGAGATGCGTCGCATTCAGATACCGCGTTTGACTGACAACATATTTGTTGTACTCGGCGACAAAATAATAGTTGCCGTTGTACTCGCACAGTTTGTACGCTTTCTGCTTCTCGTTGTTCAGGTAGAAATAGCCGTCCGCCATCGGGCCGTTGCGATACAGCAGATGCCCTGCCTCGTCAAATTCATAGTACCCGGCCGGCAGCTCGGTACCGGCAAGGTTTGCCGCGCTCAAGTAGCGCGTCTGGCTGACGACGTATTTGTGGTTTTCCGCGACGAAGTAATAATAGCCTTCATACGCGATCAGTTTATACGCTTTTTGCTTGATGCTGTTGATATAGAAAAATCCGTTTGCCTGCGGGCCGTTGATAAATTCGGTGGTGATGCAGCCGTTTTCGTCAAACTCATACTGCCCCGCCGGGATCAGACCGGCCGCCATCTCGTCGTCAAGATAGCAGCTCGTGCCGCGCAGCGCTTTATAGTCCGCGCCGATATAATAGAACTCGCCGTCCTGCTCGACCAGTCGCGATGCGACCAGCGCCCCGTTTTCAAAGTAATACACATCGCCGTCGGCAGCCGCATACAAACCGTCTTTCTGTATGACCTGCTCCAGCAGAACACCCGTGTCGGAGAAGTGATACAGGTTCAAATGCCCGTTCTGCTCCATCAGCACATAGCCGGTAACCACGCGCGCATCCGCGTCAAAATAGTACACATTGCCGTCGATGGTCGCCCAGCCGGGTTCCTGCTGCACGCCCGCCCAATAATAAGATCCGTCGATCCAGGCGCCTTGCACCAGCTGATAATTCTCAAAGCCGTACTCGCCGCCGTCGATTGTTTGAACGCCGTTGACCGCATAGCCGTCCGCGCCGAAGTAGTACACGCCGCCGTTCAAGGTCAACCATCCGGTCATGCGCACACCGTCGACCACATAATAGTAGCTGCCGTTTTCGGGATACAGCCCCGTATCGGTGCGGGTGACCGAGAGCTGTGCCGGGTTCGACGACAGCTCATAAAGCGCCGCGTTTTCGGCGCGGCGAATGACCGCATAGGCATACAGCGTCGCGTCTTCGATCATGACGTTCTCGCCTTCGCCTTCGGCGCGTACCGCGATGGCGTCGTCCCAATTATCCGCATCGGCGGAATTGGTCAGCAGCAGTTGATAGGTGTAGGTCGGCAGCAGCCCGTCGATCGTATAGCTGGCGCCGTTGAAGGTGACCGTGATCGCTTCGTCGATCGTCTTTTTCGCCCAGATCGTCACCGTGGTGATTTTCCCGGCAGGGATATCGCCATCGGCCGCCTTGCGCACCGACAGTGTGCCGAGTTCAGCCGCCGGAGTGATGGTGATCGGCGCGTTGGTGCAGGTCTGCCAGGCTCCGTCGTTCACGCAGTACTCATAGTCGTTGGTAAACGACTGTGCCGTCTGCATCGTGTCATAATCCAGCGTCACCTCCGGTGCCGCCGGGATCTCCACCGCCGTCTCGGCGATATGGATTACCGCCGGGGACGCGGTATACTCGATCGTGAAATCGAGCGGATAGCCGCCCGTCGAAACGCCCTGCTCGCCGTCGTTGCCGCAGATGGGATCGGCAGAGAAGGTCACGCTCGTGTCGCCCGGTTCGTCGGCGATCACCTTAAACGCGATGCAAAACAGTTCGATACCTGCCGTCAAGCCCACTTTGCTGCCGGTCGCATAGACGAATTTGAACACGCCCGGTTCGGCCGCTTTTCCCATCACCATCGAATTGCGAGGGTACCGGCTCATGTCGAACGTGTAGCACGCCGTCGCATCCTCGTCATCCGGATCCTCAAACGCCGTGTTGTCTAGCTCCAGCTTGGTGGGATCGTAGGTCACGACCATATCCGCGTTGACCAAATACGAATTCTCCGAGATCACCGCCGCCACCTGGACCGTGCCGCCGAGAGCTGTGTCGCCGGACGGGGTCAACGTGACGGTGGCTGTTCTCGTGTCCGCCGACACGGTCAATCCGGCCGGAATGAGCATGGCCACAAGAAGGGCGATCGCCGCAAACAATGCGATCGATTTTTTATACATTGTCATCTCTCCTTTATCGTAACCGATATGCGGGCATACGCTTCTATGGTAATTCTATCTTATCATACAACTCCTGTATTTTCAACGGTTTTTCTATGGGAATTGTACGATTTTTACATATTTTCCTAGAGTGGTTGGATAAATTATAGGAAAATGGTCGCCCCTTTTTGTAAAAAGACAACAAAAGCGATTTTCAATTCCCGCAAAACGCTTGACAGCACTGCTCTGTTTTTGTATACTGGAACACAGATTCCCGGGTGTAGCGCAGTTGGTAGCGCGCTTGGTTTGGGAGCGTGTAACACCCCCGGCATTCCGGAGAAATCCGAAATCCCGCAACCCCTTGTAATTACTGGGGTTGCCGTGCTTCCCCTTCTCCGCAAATTGCTCGAACATGGGCCTTTGACCACATGTTTGACCACAACGGCAGAATAAGAAAATCGAATATCCGGGTGTAGCTCAGATGGTAGAGCGCGTGGTTTGGGACCACGAGGCCGCTGGTTCGAAACCAGTCACTCGGACCAAAACTGGGCCGACAATTGATACGCTGTGTCAGTTGCGGCCAGTTTTTTAATTTTTTTAGAAAACTGATGTTAGCTCATGCTGCCTTTCTAATTATCAATAAATATTGTTTATTAATGTGGAAATTAAGGTGTTGCAATTGATACAAAGAACAGTGGTTTGACAAAAAAGGTTACACAGCCAGCAAGAAGGTTGCAATCTAATCAAAGGTGTCTTTTTTAGGGAATAGACGCTTATTAAATTGACAACAACAGTATAATTGTGGTGCAAGATTTCTAACAATCGAGGTATTCGCAATATTCCGAAAAACTAATACAGAAGGTGATACTACTGTGCCGACAAAAAAACAGCATTATGTGCCAAGAGTATATCTGAAATCATGGGAAGCAAAAGTTGAGACCACCAATGAGCCAACAAAAAAATTTGACGGAGTCTACTTTTTTGAGGATGGCGCTACTGTAGGCGAAGGAAGAACTATCGAGGCAATATTATGGGAACCACATATATATACCATCAGTTTTCGCCAACTGTATATTGCGGATAGATGCCCAAAAGTCTACAGCCACTTCGTCGACAAGGTTTATGAAGCAATGATTCATAATTGTCCCAAACCGGTTTATGGTAAGTTGGGGTACAGTGTTATTCGAAATAAGCAGAGTGTCCAAAAGCATTTACGTGACATTGACAAGTGGGAGTTCTACTATATAGACGATAATTCTTTAGCACGAAAAAACGCAATTATTAACCGTCTTGACGACATGAATTGTTACATCATAGAGGATTCGTTCGACAGATTATATGAAACTAGATGGGAAAGCATTTTGAGAGATTTTGTTAATGAAGTTCAAAGCGCATTACCTGTTCCGGGTGGGAGCGGGGAAAGGATGATATCTGAAGAAGCAGCAAAGAACATGATGGAATTTTTCTTCATGATGCTTTGCCGCAGCCCTCAATTCGATGCAATGGGCATATATACGTGGATAAGTGATATTTTAAAGCAAGCCTTTGGAGCCGGGGATGAAGTAGATGACTTCATGGATGCTATATGGTTCGCTGAGCTTTATAGCATGTTTTTCAAAAATCAGGGTGGTTTTTATAACACCGCTTTGTCAATGTCCGTGGATAAGCTTCAATTCATATTATTTGAAGCTTATCCTGGTGCTGGAACATTTATAACCTCTGATAATCCAGCCTTTCAACACATTTCCCACGTTGAAACTACTAATATGAACGGATACTGTTTTCCTATCAGTCCTCAACACTTCTTGTTTATTGCTAAAGGTAGCGAGCCTGTAAATTTTGTAGACTACCGCATGGCAGATAGACTTACAGTCAAAAAATTTAATCAAATTGTGGCATCGCATAGCAAAAAAGTGATTGTGGCTTCCGAAAAGATACGGCAGAACCTTTACTAACTATTAAACTCCCTGCTACTATAGAACAGATTCTTCAGTAGCAGGGATATGTGTTTTATAATAAGCCAAAATCTCGTTTTGTAACTCCCTGAGGATTGATTTCTTTGTTTACTCCACCGCAATTTTTGACCTATCGGTTACCTCTTTCATCTGCTGCTTTTCATCCATAATCCGTTCCCGCACCTCGGCGATCATCGCTTCCAATAGCGCTTCGCATTCCTCCTGGGTCTTGGCGTAGACCGTATGCACTTCGCGCTTGCCATGGGCATTGGTGGGAGAGTATCGGCCTTCATAGAGATGATCGTTGAGTTCATAGATGCCGCCGGTGCCGGGCTTGCGCACCTTGCCCTTGTACGGGGCGAACGGTGGGCGTACAGGCGGTTTCCCGTCCTCGGCGGGAAGTTGGTCCCCTAGAGTCTCGTGGGGCTCGTAAGCCTCGCTGTGGCCGATTCCGCGCTCGATCTTCTGCGCTGCCTGCCGCTGCATGGCGCCGGTGATGTGGCTGTAAATGTCAATGGTGGTCGCCGAAGAAATATGCCCGATGATGGCGGAGAGCGTTTTCACGTCCATGCCGTGTTCCAAGGCTGTGGTGGCAAAGGTATGGCGCAGGTCGTGGAAGCGGATGTCCTTGCACTGCGCCCGCGCCAGCACCTTTTTCATCTTCCGATAGACGCTCTGCGGATCCAGCGGGGCGTCTTC
>JAFTBJ010000101.1 GCA_017455295.1 Clostridia bacterium | reverse complement strand
GCCGAACCCGTATTATACGGCGGAAGTCGCAAAGGTTTGCATGGAGACGATCTTCTTGCCCACGGTGCGGGCGATGAACGCCGAGGGACGAACCTTCAAAGGCTGCCTCTATTTCGGGCTGATGATCACCCCCAATGGCCCGAAGGTGATCGAGTACAACTGCCGGTTCGGCGATCCCGAAACGCAGGTGGTGCTGCCGCTCTTAAAAAGCGATCTGTTGACGATTATGCAGGCGTGTGTCAGCGGCACGCTGGCGGATACGCCGGTTGTGTTTGAGGACGGCGCGGCGGCCTGCGTCATCCTCGCGTCGGGCGGCTACCCGGAAAGTTATCGCAAGGGCCTGCCGATCCACGGGCTTGACAAGGCGACGGGGGTCACCGTCTACCACGCCGGTACGGCGCAAAAAGACGGCGAGATCGTCACGAGCGGCGGGCGGGTGCTCGGCGTGACGGCGACGGGGGGAACCCTGCAGGCAGCGCTTAACAAAGCGTATGCCGCTGCCGAAAGCATCACGTTTGACGGCTGTTTTTACCGCCGCGATATCGGGCAGCGTGCGCTGTCCGCGTTACGATAAGGAGGGGGACGGATCATGGCCGTTTACCGAATATTTGTGGAAAAGAAGCCCGACTACGCCGTGGAAGCGGACGGGCTTTTGGGGGCGATCCGGGAGCAGCTGCTGATCTCGACAGTCACCGGCGTGCGGATCCTCAACCGCTATGACGTGGAAGGCATCGACGAGGAGTTGTTTGAGCAGTGCCGCCCGATCGTGTTTTCGGAGCCGCCGGTCGACATGACCTATGACGAGATGCCCGCCATGGATGGCGCGGTGTTCGCGGTGGAATATCTGCCGGGGCAATTCGACCAGCGGGCGGATTCCTGCGCCCAGTGCATCCAGATGGTGTCGCAGGGTGACCGCCCGACGGTGCGCAGCGCGCGGGTGTATGCGATCGCGGGGAATGTGACGGCCGACCAGCTCGCCGCGATCAAAAAGCATGTGATCAACCCGGTCGAGAGCCGCGAAGCGTCGCTTGAAAAACCGGCGACGCTGCAGATGCGCTATGACATCCCGACCGAGGTGGCGACGCTCACCGGATTCATTCAAATGGATGCGGCGCAACTTGCTGCTTTTGTCAGGCAATACGGCCTCGCGATGGACGAGGGAGACGTCGCATTTTGCCAAGCGTATTTCCGCTCGGAGCGGCGGGATCCCACCCTCACCGAGATCCGCATGATCGACACCTATTGGTCGGATCACTGCCGCCACACCACCTTCCTCACCACCATCGACGAGGCGACTTTTGACGATCCGATTGTCAAAGACGCCTATGACGACTATCTTGCGGCAAGAGCGGAGCTCGGCCGGACAAAGCCGGTCAATCTGATGGACATCGCGACCATCGGGGCGCGGTATCTCAAAGCGAAAGGTCTTCTCGACAAGCTCGATGAATCGGAGGAGATCAACGCCTGCACCGTCAAGGTGACGGTGGACGTGGACGGCGAGGATCAGGACTGGCTGTTCCTCTTTAAAAATGAAACGCACAACCATCCGACCGAGATCGAACCGTTCGGCGGCGCTGCGACCTGCATCGGCGGCGCGATCCGCGATCCGCTCTCCGGCCGGAGCTATGTCTATCAGGCGATGCGCGTGACCGGCGCTGCCGATCCGCTTTTGCCGGTTGCCGAAACGATGCCCGGCAAGCTGCCGCAGCGCACCATTGTGACCACCGCCGCCGCGGGCTACAGCTCCTATGGCAACCAGATCGGCCTTGCGACCGGGCAGGTGGATGAGATCTATCACCCCGGCTATGTCGCCAAACGGATGGAGATCGGCGCCGTGGTGGGTGCCGCACCCGAAGCGAATGTGCGCCGGGAGGTACCGCAGGAAGGCGACATCGTCGTGCTGCTCGGCGGCCGCACCGGCCGCGACGGCTGCGGCGGCGCGACCGGATCCTCCAAATCGCACACGGCGTCGTCGCTCGAGACCTGCGGCGCGGAAGTGCAAAAGGGCAACGCGCCGGAGGAGCGCAAGCTTCAGCGGCTGTTCCGCGATCCGCGCGCCACGAGACTCATCAAACGATGCAACGATTTCGGCGCGGGCGGCGTGTCGGTCGCGATCGGCGAGCTGGCCGACGGACTGCTCATCGACCTGAATGCCTTGCCGAAGAAATATGAAGGCCTCGACGGCACCGAGCTTGCCATTTCCGAATCGCAGGAGCGCATGGCGGTGGTGCTGGCGCCGAAGGACGTCGACGCATTCGTCGCGCTGGCCAAAGAGGAAAACCTCGAAGCGACCGTCGTTGCCCGGGTGACCAAAGCGCCGCGCCTCGTGATGACCTGGAACGGCAAGGCGATCGTGGACATTTCCCGCGAGTTCCTCAATTCGAACGGCGCCGAAAAGCATATCAAGGCGCACGTCGCGGCGGGCGCGCCGATCGCCCGTCGGGTGAGCGGCACCTTTGCCGCCAATGCGATGGCGCTCTCGCGCGACCTCAATGTGTGCAGCAAGCGGGGGCTTTCGGAGCGGTTTGATTCCACCATCGGTGCTGCCACCGTGCTGATGCCGTTCGGCGGCAAATATCAAATGACCCCTGCCCAAATGATGGCGGCAAAACTCCCCGTGCAGGGCGGCGAGACCAAGACCTGTTCCGCGATGGCCTATGGCTACAACCCGTTCATCACCGAGAAAGACCCGTTTGTCGGCGCGTATCTCGCGGTGATTGAGTCGGTCTCGAAGCTGGTCGCCGGCGGCACGGGTCTTGAAAACGCCTATCTCACTTTCCAGGAATATTTCGAGCGGCTGGGGAACGATCCGTCCCGCTGGGGTAAGCCGCTTGCCGCGCTGCTCGGCGCGCTCAAAGCGCAGCTGGAGTTGGGGCTTGCTTCCATCGGCGGCAAAGATTCCATGAGCGGCAGCTTTGACAAGATCGACGTGCCGCCGACGCTGGTGTCGTTTGCCGTGTCGGTGTGCAAAACCGAGACGGTGCAGTCCTGCGAATTCAAGGGTGCGGGGCACACCGTGTGCTTGCTCGAGCCGGATTATCTCGAGGATGGGCGGCCGGAACCCGCGTCGCTGAAAGCCGTGTTTGACGCGGTGACCCGCCTGATAGCGGCGGGCAGCGCGATTGCGGTGGCGACGCCGACCTACGGCGGTGTGGCGGAAGCGCTGCTCAAGATGACGCTCGGCAACCGCATTGGCCTGAAACTCGAGGAGACGGTCGACCTTGCCACCCTCTTTGGCTATCGGTACGGGTCGTTCGTGATCGAGCTCGCGCCCGGCGTGTCGCCTGTCGGCACGGTGCTTGGCACCACGATGAACGACTATGCGATCACCCGCGGGCAGGAAACGGTCAACATGACCGTGTGGCAGGCGGCGTATGAGGGTAAGCTCGAGCCGGTCTATCCCTGCAACATCGACTATGACAAAACGCCGGTGCCGCCCTTTACTTATGCGGCGGCGGTTCGCACCTTCCCCGCCGTCAAAGAGGCGAAACCGCGGGTGCTGATCCCCGTCTTCCCCGGTACCAACTGCGAATACGACACCGCGCGCGCTTTCGAGCGGGCGGGCGCCGAGCCGGACATTTTGGTGGTGCGCAATCTGTCGGCGGCGGATGTGGCCGCGGCGGTCGACGCGATGGCTGCGGCGATCCAAAAGAGCCGCATCATCGCGATCCCCGGCGGCTTTTCGGGCGGCGACGAACCGGACGGTTCGGGCAAATTCATCACCGCCTTTTTCCGCAATCCCGCCATCAAAGACGCGGTGCACGAGCTGCTGTTTGCCCGCGATGGCCTGATGTGCGGCATTTGCAACGGCTTCCAGGCACTCATCAAATTGGGACTGGTGCCGTATGGCGAGATCGTCGAATGCACGGAGAATTCCCCCACCTTGACCTTTAACCGCATCGGCCGGCACCAATCGCGGCTGGTGCGTACCCGCGTCGCCTCCAACAAATCTCCCTGGCTGATGCTCAGCGATCCGGGCGAGCTGCACACCGTCGCCATTTCCCATGGCGAAGGGCGGTTTGTCGCCACGCCGGAGGAGCTGCAGGCGCTCAGTGCGAACGGCCAGATCGCGACGCAGTATGTCGACGACAAAGGCGTGCCGACGATGGATATCCGCTACAATCCGAACGGGTCGCTGTGCGCCGTCGAAGGCATCACCTCCCCGGACGGCCGCGTGTTCGGCAAGATGGGCCATTCCGAGCGGTTCTCGGCGGGCGTATATAAAAATGTTCCCGGCGAGATCGACAATCGGATGTTCGAAAGTGCTGTCATTTATTACAAATAAGCGTTGCTAAAATCAGTAGAAGTCAACAGTTTTTACAAAATCTGTTGACTTCTTGTCTTATAAAGTTATATAATATAAGTGAACCGAACACTCGGTTTCTTTTTATCAATAATCGGTCGCCATGACCGAAAAGGAGTGATTGTATGGGTAAACGTATGTTAAGCGTGATCCTGTCGCTTGCGATGGCGGCGTCTGTGCTGCTGTCCGCGATGGTGATCCCGGCGTCGGCTGACAATGCTGTCAACATGATGCCGACCAGCGAAACGGAGCTGACCGTGGCAGACACGGCCGTCGGTTCGCATGCTCTCCAGAGCGGCGGACTGACCATCAACGCCGAGGCCGGCTATCGCGTCACGCATCGCCCGGCGACTCGCTATGACATGAGCGAGTATGACGGCGTGCATCTCGCGATCACGACCACCGCGCCGTTCAAGATTGCATGGAACGTGATATCGGATGTTGACGGCACTAGCGCATGGCCGAACACCTCGAATTTCACCGACGTGTTCGAGATTTCGAACGACCGCGTCCCGGCAGGCACCTATGACGTGACGCTTGATTTCGGCAGCTATTGCACCGCGGTCAACGACAAATCGTCCGTCTATTGGGATCAGATGATCTTTGTGGTCGACGGCGAAGGCACGTTTGCGATCTCCACCTGTGAAGCGGTCAAGATTGACAAACCGGAACCGGTTGTCAAGGAAGACGGCGATTTCCTGCAGCAGCGGTATCTCGCGGAAAACGCACAGAATGTGAAGATCAACGCGGACGGCACCTGGACGGTGACCGGCAACTTCGCGCTGGCTCCCAACTATACTTTCGAGTACGACAAGATCAAAAACATTGACCTGCAGTTCGATACCGACGTCCCGGTGTCCATCACGCTGCTCGACCGTGACCCGGCCGGCAGCGCCGGTTACGGCGATCACTGGATCAACCTGTATGCGAACTGGGTCGGCCCCAACTATTTCCCGTCGGGCGAGAACACCTGGCAGACCACCATCAACGGGATCTGGAACTGGAATATCAACTACGGCGGCTGGAAGAATAAGGGTACCGCGACCGCGCGTGCGATCTATGTCACCTTTGAGAGCACCCCGGTGAACGCGACCTTCAAGTCCTTCCGCATCTACGATCCGACCACCACGCAGGCTACCACGACCACCACGACGGCGGCGCGGTATGAGTGGGATTCGGCGGCGACGCTGGTTCCCGCGGACGCCGATGCCTGGACCGGCATCAAAGCGGGCGGCTCCAATGTGACCGTCAGCGTGGACGGCAGCACCGTCATCTTCGGCAACGACAACGGCGCCTGGCCGTCGGCGTATGCAACCTATGCTACTCCGATTGTGGCGAAACCCGACGCGGCGATCGAATACGATCTTGCGGTGGCGGGCCAGACCAACATCATCCTGTTCTTCGGCAACGATACGCCCAGCAATTACAGCGGCTGCTATCTCAGCCTGAACACGGCGATCGCCGGTTCGGCGGATGACTTCTCCGGCAACCATGCGGGCTATATCTACCTCGAAGACCTCAACCTGCCGGCCGACGCCTATGACGCGAACGGCAACGTGGTCATCACCGGCATTAAAGTCTTTGCTGTCGGCAGCGCGGCTGCTAACCTCGTGCAGGTCAACAACATGACGCTCCACTACAACGAGTATGTGGCGCCGACCACCACGACCGAGGCTCCGACCACCACGACCGAAGCGCCGACGACCACCACGGAAGAGCCGGCTGAGACCACCACCGAAGCTCCGATCGAGACCACGACCGAGGCTCCGATCGAGACGACTACCACCGAAGAGCCCACCACCACAACCGAAGAACCCACCACGACGACGGAGGCTCCGACCACCACGACCGAAGCGCCGACGACTACGACGGCGGCCCCGGTTCCGGTGTACGGCAACGTCAAGCTCCTTAGCGAAGCCTATATCGCTGAGGGCCGTGACAACATCGTCATCAACGACAACGGTTCCTGGACGGTGACCGGCAACTTCGCGCTGGTTCCGAACGTGACCTTCGATTGCAAGCAAACGGCGAACCTGATGCAGAAATTCACCTCCGACGTGCCGGTGAAGATCACGTTCCTCGATCGCGATCCCGCGGAAGTCTATGGCGACCACTGGATCGGTCTCTATGAGAACTTTGTCGGCGGTCAGTATTATCCGGCGGGCACGACCGATCGTGTGGACAACATGTCCGGCATCTGGGCGTGGAACTGGAAGGATCAGCAGGTTGCGACCATCCGTGCCATCTATTTCGAGTTTGACGGCACCCCGAACGCGACCTTCGACGTGCTGAGCATGGACGCGACGCTCGCCGAGCCGATCTATCCGACCACGACGACCGAAGCCCCGACCACGACGACCGAAGAACCCACGACGACCACCGAAGAGCCCACCACCACGACGGTGCCGCTCGATCCCGACAAGAACGGCCCGTGGGATGACGGTTACTACTACATCAACGGCTACAAGCAGATGGCGTATCAGCTGCTCCAGTATGAGGGCGACTATTACTTCATCGCCGAGTACAACAAGTACCTCGTGAACGCCGAGCGTTACCTGAACGCGGACATCGTGGCGGGCACCAACCTGCAGCCGGGCGGCTATGTGTTCGGTGCGGACGGCAAACTCGCTCCTGCGAATGGCCCGCAGCCGGATGGCTACTACTACATCGACGGCGTGAAGCAGGAAGCCTATCAGCTGATCAAGTATGAAGACAACTACTACTTCATCGGCGAGAACAACAAGTATGCGAAGAACACCAACCGCTTCTTGAGCGCGGACGTTGTGGCCGGCACCGACATGGTGGAAGGCTGCTATGCGTTCGATGAGAACGGTTGCCTGACGGTCATCACCGGCATCGGCCCGGACGAGAGATTCTATGTCAACAGCGTGCGCCAGAACGCGTATCAGCTGATTCCGTTTGAGGACAGCTATCTCTTCGTGTCCGAGTATCATAAGTGCGCGAAGAACCAGACCCGTTATCTGACGGCGGAGAACCTCGCCGGCACGCAGATGACGCCGGGCTATTATCGCTTCGACGAGAACTATAAGATGGTTCTGGTCAGCGGCCCGCAGGCAAACGGCAGCTTCCTAATCAACAACGTCAAGCAAAAGGCGTATCAACTGATCGAGTTTGAAGGCGACTACTACTTCATCGCGGAAAACCACCAGTACGCGAAGAATCAGACGCGCTTCCTGAACGCGGCGGTTGTGGAAGGCACCGGACTCGAAGTCGGCTTCTATGAGTTCGACGAAAACGGCAAACTGGTGCTGGACTGAGCGCTTGTTTGAAGCGTGAACGACGCGCCATGACAGTCAACTGAACGAAAAAGGGCGCCCCCGGGACATCCCGGGGGCGCTTTCTATTGCCCCAAAATAACGGTTGTCGATTATGAAAAAG
>JAFTBJ010000100.1 GCA_017455295.1 Clostridia bacterium | reverse complement strand
GACGTTCGTCGCCGGAACACCGTAGCGGCGTTCCGCCATGCGGTAAACAGCGGCGATCGAGATCGCCGCATCCGCCAGCAGCCACACGGCGAGGATCCATGCCAGCATCCGTCCAAGCGTAAAGGGGATCCGATCGATCAAACGCATGACAGCCGGATACCCCACATAAATCCATCCGCAGCCGAGGATCCCCCAAAAGCAAGCATACAGCAGCGACACGCGTCCGTTGAGGTTAAACGGAAGATCGCCGTATTCCCAGGATACCGAGCCAAATGCCAGTTCCTGCGCCAGGCTGCATGCATATTCCACGGCGCTGCCGATCACAGCCGCTACCGCAAACGAAATCACCGCGTGTTTTGGCGCAATCCGCGAAAGTCCGCACGTCATACATACGCCGCCGATCCCATATACCGGATTAAAGGGGCCGTACACCAGTCCGCTGCGGCTTTCATACTGCCCATGAGTGACCCATCCATAGGCCACTTCAAGAATGACTCCCAGCACCGACGCAATCACAAAGATCCAAAACAGTTTGTAGATCCCCCGGCGGGATGCAAAAGCTAGCGGCACACCGTCCGCCGCTCGCAAAAAGGCCTCGTCCACATTTCTCTCCCCCTTTTTTGTCGGCACGCAGGCTATCCTGCTTTTCATGCATTGTCATCACAGCTTGATCGATCTCGTTCTACGAAAGGAGGGACAGCCGTGACCATTGTATTGTTTGAAAATCCCGAACAAGTCGACGCGACGCTCATCGACCGTCTTCTTCCGCTGCTGCCCCCCGAACGGCAACAACGGGTCCTGCGCGGAAAATTTCATTGTGTGCGGGCGCAAAGCGCGATCGGCTATCTGCTGCTGTGGTATGCTCTGCGCACCGATTACGGGATCGTGGAAGCGCCCCGTCTTGAAGTCGGTGAACACGGTAAGCCGTATTTGCGCGATCATCCCGCTGTCTTTTTCAACATCAGTCATTGCCGCGCGGCGGTCGCCTGCGTTGTGAGCGATCGTCCGGTCGGCATCGACGTGCAGGAGCTGATCGAATCCCCCTCGCCGGCGCTCGCCGCCAAAATCGCCGAGCCGCAGCCGGCCACGGCATTTAGCAACTGGGACTTGACCTGTCTCTGGACGCAGAAAGAAGCGTCCGCCAAGCTGCATGGAGACGGCCTCAGCGTGCCGCTCGCATCTCTGCCGTTTGCAGACGATGTGATCCAAACCGTTCGTCGCGAAACAGCGAGCGGCCAGGCATATGCTCTCAGCGTCGCCGTATTCTCTTAAAAGTATATGCCGCCATCGGCTTTTTTGTGCAATAAAGCGCCGCCGTGACTCAAAATTTCGAGTCACGGCGGCGCTTTGAATTGATTGAGGTGTTTTATTGGCCGTTGATTTTGGCAAGGCCGTCCCGCATCTCTTTCCACGTTTCGGTCTCCTCGTGTGGAATATTGAGGAAATTGGTGATGTCGAGGCCGGAATAATCGTTGCTGTTGAACCAGATAGCCCCCACGAGGTTGCGGCAGTATTCATAGCCTTCCTCGGTTTTATGGGACAGAGTTTCAAACATATCCCGCACCCAGGCCGTGCGCAATTTCGTATTACGGCCAAGCTCCAGCCCCTTGCTGTCACCGCCCGCTCCACAAGCAAACTCGCCGATGAACATCGGCCAGTTCGCAAAATGCACCTTGTTGACTTCATACAATTCACTATAGTGGTCGGCAAACGATTTCAGCACGGCGCTGTTGCCCATTTCATAGCTCGTCAGGCCGAGCAGCTGCACATAATCGGTGCCGGGGAAATAGCAGATCCCCTCGCTCCACCGGCTGTAGGGGCAGGACTTGGCGTTCGGGTTAAAGTTCCAGATCACGTTGTCCACGCCCTCTTCGCGCAGGATGTTGTACATCCGGCGCCATGTCTCAATAAAGATCTCCGGATCGAGCAGCGTGACCATACCGCAGTAACTCGTCCAGTCGGAGTTCATCTCATTGTTGAGGCGGATCATCACCGGTTTGCCGTAGTCTTTCAGGTCGGCGGCCAATTCGCGGAACTGAT
>JAFTBJ010000099.1 GCA_017455295.1 Clostridia bacterium | reverse complement strand
GTTGGATTGCTGTTACGACTAATCCGCCTCGGCCGTTTTCTGTGTTAACGATTACAACGGTTTTTTGACTGTCATCACGACTGCTCACATTGCCCCCTTTCTCGCTCTCGCTGTGGTCGGAATTGACCTTTTGTTCTGTTGCATATACATATTCTATGTCATTTTCCAGGGTAATCATCACCCGCGTCCGACCGGCTCCGGAAATTCCCGAAACCAATTTTTCTAAACGATCTTCCAGATTTTTTATATACGTATCCGTGTCAGCTGTTATCGCCTGTGGCTCTGAACGAGTACGGCCGGACGACCACGATGCAATTCCAATTAAGGCCAAGCCGCACAATCCGACAATCAGCCAGCGCCGCATAGGCATAGAAAAATTTTTGAAGTGAAGAAGCTTCTTCTTTCCTTTTTCAAAAAGCGATGCTAATCCCGGCAGCACAGGCCGCTTATTCTCCAATCACAATCACCTCCGTTTGCGCACCGAATACACGTTTTAATACTGCGGACATATCGGACAGTTCCAATCTATTTTTGCAATCGATCCATACTTGTATATGATCCCCCATATCCATTACTTTTTCCACCGTCACTGAAAATGGAGCTGCCGCCGATTGCGCCGCTTGCAGAAGTTGGACATCGACAAGTGACCTTGCCTGTTCATCTGCATAAGTTTTCTGATCCTGCCAAGACAAATATTGCTCATAATCGCCGTATTTGAATAGCGAGGGCAGCGAAAGCAACGGCAGCAGTATACAAATCAACAAAAACAGCGACGTCAGCAGATTCAGCATGCGCTGCAGCGTACCGGACGGTGCTACCATTCTCAGGATCGCGCAGCCGATCCCTGCCGTACACAAAGCCACAATCCAACCGCCGAATTCTTTCATTGTATGAACCTCGAGTTTATTGATATCCGTACACGCCGGCAAAAGTGGTAAGCGAAAGCGATATGATCATCAAAAGTCCCTCTGAAAACAACGCGCCGATCATACATTTCAAAGCGGTTTGTACAGCGGTCAAAATGCGTGATATTAAAGGAAGCGAAAACAGCTCACAAACCATCCCTATAAACGCCAGGCAGACGCACCATATTACACATTCTATCAATGTAGGTAATATTGTTAAAAAAGTACATACCACACCAAATGCCGCCACAGTTCCACGCAGCGCCCGCATGCATCCAACCACCGTGCCAACTGCTTCGGCCATAGATCCGCCAACCACCGGAACAAACGCGGCAAGTGACAGCCGTGCAGCACGGCCGCCGAGCCCGGTCGTCGCGGACGTCAGGCCCTGAAGGGTCAGCATGGCTGTAAACAACGCGGTGGCTGTTCCAAGGATCCAGGCCGCTGCTTTGCTTATCAAAGCGCCAAGGCGACCGAGGCGCCCCTCCGAATCCGTCGCACCTGCAGCTGTAACCGCCAAAGAAATCGTCAAGAGAGGAAGAATAATTGACCGGATCAGTCCCATCATCGAGTCGGCTGCTGTCAGAAGCGTACCGGTCATCATCGACGATGATGTGCTACCGTCGGCGATCAGCAAAGCCGTATAGACCGGCGTAAAACTAAAGACAAACGCTGCGGCCGATTCTGTAGCCTGCCCTACATGATCCACAGTTTCCCAAACCGGATAAAGCAAAACAAGCAGCATCGCGGTAGCACCGATCGCTTCTATAATCCTAGAAAAACTGCCGATTTGCAAATGATCACCAAAACCGGAAGCGAACGCTAAGAAGATAATGATACCGACCAAATAGATGGAAGCGATAACAGGCGGCGGTGCTTTCTCCGCCAAAAGGTCGGCCAATGTTTGAAACACGGTTTCGCTGTTAATAGACGATAGGTTTTCCGGCTCTATCCCTGCTGTGCCCAGCGAGCGCAGCAGCGCCTGCGTCTCTTCCGGCAGATCGTCATACAGTCTGTCAGCACCGACCGCTTTCGCCTGATCCTTATATAATGTATATATGTCAGACTCTTCATAAGCAGCGGCTTTCACCGTCATTGGCGCCAATCCCCATCCCATACACAGAAACAGCACTGCAACCGCGATCACTCGCCTCATACCGTCATCCCCGCGTTTTCAACCGCCTCGCCGATCCTGCGCAAAATTTCTTCAAACAGCGGCAATGCCATGATCAAAAGCAGTGTTTTTCCGGCAAGTTCCGTATAACCGGCCAGCGCCGATTCTCCCGCATCGCGGCAAATATCCGCGGTCGTTTGCGCCAAAAGTGCGATTGCAAGCGCCTTGAATAGAATTGCTCCATACTCTTGGACGACCGGGACATTTTCCAACATTGACCGCATGCTTGCGATCACCGGTGCAGCAGTTGTCAGAACCGCTGCAGCCGTCACGGTGCCGGCCGCGAGCGCAATTGCTGTGGCTTGTTCCGGGTGCAGTCGGCGAAGCGTCATAGCCAGCACGGCCGCCGCTACGCCGATCCCACATACCATCCATATCGTCATCCTGTCATCCCTTTTTATAAACCAAAAACCGATTTGATGGTTTCAAACAAGCGGCTGATCTCGTTGACCACCATGGTCAAAACAACAATCAAGCCGGCAAGCGTCGTCAACATTGCTTGTTCTTCCCGCCCGGAACGGATCAGCAGCTGACCGAGTACCGCCACCACAATTCCAATGGCGGCAATCCGAAAAATCAAATCCACATTCACGTCGTTGCCTCCGTTCACACAACCTGTTATCCACGTTTCTCTTTCAGTATTCAAAGCAGCAGCACAGCCAGGCAAAGGCCGGAACAAACGCCAAACGCCATATATATGCGGGCGCGTTCTCGCTTTTTTGACGCTGCTTCCTCTTCCAGGATCGAAGCTCGCCGTTTGAATTCTTCCAGCCACCGCAACTGATCCTGCAGCCCGCTGACGCCGAGCCCTTCAAATAACGCCTGCGTAAACTCCTGTTCCTCCGCCGTGATCGCGCTCTGCGGGCACTTAAGAGGTATGTGCGGATCATGAAACATCTGCAGCCAAGGCATTGATTGGAAAGCCGGATCGTCGGCACATTCCAAAAACAGTGTCTGAAGCGGAAGTCCCGTAAAGGCCAGGCGATCATACAGACGGCCAAGCAATTCTTTCCATACGCGCCATCGCTCTGTTTGTTCGCTTAACTTGTGCGCTGCTTGAAATCCGGCGCCGATCCCGGCCAAAATCAACAGGAGCGCTCCCCATATTTTCAAGCCAATCCCTCACTTTTATCAAAGACGCCGGTCCACCGGTTTTATTGCGTGGCGGCAAAACGATCAATCGTTCGATAGCACCGTTCTCAAACAACCTCATCAAGCTGCCGCGTGCCCTCAACTCCTCCAGCGAAGCGGCGTGGATCGAGGCAATTACCGGGACACCGCAAAAGGCACTGTCGGCCACTGCTTCGATCTCCGCGTCGCCCCCTAATTCATCCAGGATCACCACATCAGGTGATAAAGTGCGTACTGCCTGCAAAACCGCACGGCTTTTTCTCATACCTTGCAGCACATCACAAAGCGGCAAGCCGAACGCAGAAAGCTCCGACCGTTCATCTACCACAGCGACACGCTGCCCGTTTTCCGAGAGAAGTCGCGCCAGCTCCCTTAAAATGGTGGTTTTCCCACACGCTGGCGCGCCGCATAACAGCGTCGGACGCACGCGTTCTTCGACAATCCAAGGCAGATAGGCATCGGCACACCCGATCACGCGATGCGGAATACGGATGCAAAGTGACGTCACGCGTCGGTATGAAACAATCTGCTCATCCACGCACATCACCTCTCCGGCTACACCGATCCGCAAGCCTTCCGCCGTCGTTACAAATCCGTGGCGCCATTCTTCCTGATGGGTGTGTACCGCCTGTCCGCATAATAAATAAAAAATATGGGTAATTTCTTCAGCCGATGTCCGATTTTGGAGATATCGCTCACCATCCGCCAGCGAAATACCAACCGGAGCCGACGCACGTATTCGAATATCCTGAACACTTTCAAGAAGCGATTCAGGCAAAGCCGACAATGCATATATCAGTGACGACGGCAGATACCGTCGAAGGATCTCTAACGTTTTCTGCATCCAGTCCACCTCCGGCATACGCTCCATATATATGTGCTACACGACGAAAAAATGCCGGTACCAAAGCGGATATTTATTTATTATTTTTCTAAGTTACCACTTTACTTTGCTAATATGTTCGTGTATAATAAATGATGCAGGTCGCAAAAGCGGACTCTGCCATTTTCAAGAAAAGAAGGAGATTGTACCATGAAACGACTGTTTGCCTGCGCGCGGGCGCTGCTGCTGGTGCTCGGCGTATTCGCCGGCTGCACGACTACCGTGAATGAAGAAACGACCGCCGCTCCCGAAGGCGATACCCTAGCGGATATGACCACCTTTACGGTCGGCTTTGACGCGGAATTCCCGCCCTATGGCTACAAAGATGAAAACGGCAATTATGTCGGCTTCGACTTGGATCTGGCCGCCGAAGTGGCGACCCGCAACGGTTGGGAAATCAAGCTGCAGCCGATCGATTGGGACTCGAAAGATATGGAACTCAATTCCGGCGCGATCGATTGCATCTGGAACGGCTTTACCATCAACGGCCGTGAAGACAAATACACCTGGACGGCTCCGTATGTCGACAACAGTCAGGTCGTGGTCGTCAAAGCGGATTCCGGCATCACGAAGCTGGCTGATCTTGCCGGCAAGACCGTGCAGGTGCAGGCGGACTCCTCCGCTCTTGCGGTGCTGACCGACGAAGAAGACAACGAAGAGAACCTCGCCCTTGCCGCCACCTTCAAGGCGCTCGAGCAGGTTCCGGATTACAACACCGGTTTCCTGAATCTGGAAGCAGGCGCGGCGGATGCCGTGGCGATGGATATCGGCGTGGCGAAGTATCAAGTGGAGAGCCGCGGCGATGCCTACGTCATCCTCGATGAGAAGATCGCGACCGAACAATACGGCGTCGGCTTCAAACTCGGCAACACCGCTCTGCGCGATAAGGTGGAAGCCACCATGCTCGAAATGGTGCAGGACGGCACGTTCAAAACCATTTCCGATAAATGGGGTCAGACCGACAGCGTGGTATTCGGCCAGTAAGATGTAAATGCAAAAACGGGGTGAGTCCTCGCACTCACCCCGTTTTATTTCGCGTCAACGGAGAACAGACTTTATGGAATACTTTTTCTCATTATTTGCCAAGCTTTCGGAAGGCATGCTGACCACCATCCTGATTTTTGTACTGACGCTGGTCTTCTCCCTTCCGCTCGGTCTGCTGGTATCCTTTGGCCGTATGGCAAAAAACCCGGTCATCCGCTGGATCTTCACAATCTATATCTCCATCATGCGCGGCACGCCGCTGATCTTGCAGCTACTTGTCGTGTTCTTTGGTCCGTATTATATTTTCGGCATCTCTCTTTCCTCCGACTACCGGATGCCGGCGGTCATCATCGGCTTTTCGCTGAACTACGCCGCCTATTTTGCGGAGATCTACCGCAGCGGCATCGAGTCGATCCCGATCGGACAGCATGAAGCGTCAAGCGTGTTGGGGCTTTCCAAAACGCAAACCTTTATGCGGATCATTCTACCGCAGGTTATCAAGCGCATCCTGCCGCCAGTGACCAATGAAATGATCACCCTGGTCAAAGATACTTCGCTTGCATTTGCACTGACTGTGACGGAGATGTTCACACTCGCCAAACAAAACGCCGCCGCCGATACCAGCATGATGCCGCTTCTGGTCGCCGCCATTTTCTATTATGTGTTCAATTTCCTCGTCGCGTTCGGCATGGAACGGGTGGAAAAGAAATTGAACTATTATCATTGAGCAAGCAAAAGGAGAGATGTACATATGGCTCCGATCAACACGAGAAAGATTGCATTATGCGTCATACTATCCATCATTACATTTGGCATTTACCCTATTTATTGGTATTATTTGCTCGTCAAAAACATTCGGATCCTTAAGAATGACGATTCCAGTTGTGTTGGTGAAATGCTGTGCTTAACACTTGTTCCTTTTTATTATTTATTTTGGTGGTATACATGCAGCAAAGTAGTTGCCAATGAACTTGAAAATCGTGGATGTACAATTCATGGCAACCCAACTACTTATTTATTGCTATCTATTTTCGGATTGGATATTATTGCTCTTGCCATTATGCAAGCGAATTTCAATTCGTTAGCTTCCATATTTTTAAAGTTTATTCCGCAAAATCCAAACAACATATTGGAAGTGCAAAATCTTCAAAAATCGTTTGGAGATAATACGGTTTTGCGCGATATTTCCTTTGTGGTACCAAAAGGCAGCGTCATGTCTATCATTGGGCCGTCCGGGTCCGGAAAATCCACCCTGCTGCGCTGCATGACACTTCTTGAAACTGCGGATAACGGATCAATCTCTTACGGTAATTTAGCGATGGCGCTGCCGCTCTCAGATGATCGCTGTTTTTATGCCCCGAAGAAAACGCTGCAGGAGATCCGCGGTCGATTCGGACTGGTGTTTCAAAACTTCAATCTGTTCCCGCATATGACGGTGCTGCACAACTTAACCGAAGCGCCGATCCGCGTTAAAAAGCAG
This sequence comes from Clostridia bacterium, assembly GCA_017455295.1. GTDB lineage: Bacteria > Bacillota > Clostridia > Oscillospirales > Acutalibacteraceae > RGIG1959. Next base: position 2,375 of record JAFTBJ010000099.1, on the reverse strand, counting down.
CCGAAGCCTCAGGCGGAAGCCACCGCTCGCGCCCTGCTTGATAAGGTCGGACTGGCTGACAAAGCCGACGCCTACCCTTGTGAATTGTCCGGCGGGCAGCAGCAGCGCGTTGCCATCGCCCGCGCCCTGGCGATGCAGCCGGAGATTCTCTTCTTTGACGAGCCGACCTCGGCACTTGACCCCGAGTTGACCGGTGATATCCTCAAAGTCATCCGGTCGCTGGCGGAAGAGCATATGACGATGGTGGTTGTGACGCACGAAATGAAATTTGCACGCGACGTTTCCGATTATGTGATCTTTATGGACAACGGCGTCATCGTCGAGCAGGGCGATCCGCGAGATGTGATTGACAACCCGCAAAACGCACGGACACAAGCATTTTTGAGTCGCTTAAACGAAAACTAAACAGGCTTAGCCATGCAGCCGGGAACGCTATCCTGCGTCCCCGGCTGCTTTCATCTCCTGCATAATCCATGCTGTGATCCACCGCTCTGTCCGTTCATCCCGTGATGTGATATTGACAACATGCCGCCGCGCATCGATAGCTGAAGCCACAACATCCGCGGCAAACACCACCGTGAACGCGGCATCCGCCATGCGGATCCATATGATCGGACAGGCGCAAATAGCCGATACAAACGGCATATACAGCACATACACCACGAGCATGGTTAAAAATCCCCAAAACAGGGACGCTTTCAAACAGATCCGACTTTGAAACTGTCCGATCTCTCCACTGTAGTCCCAATATTTTTTCTGAAACACCCTCTCAAGGAAAACGCCTGCTGCATATTCCAATACCGTGCAAACCAGAATACCGCCGATATATATGCAAAACGGATTGCTTGTGAATAGCCGTATAACGGCTGCCGTCAGTAGAATTGCAAGCATCCCGATCCCATAGATCGGCAGCACCGGGCCACGCAGGAATCCGCGATTGACAAACCGCCGTTTTTGGATCGAGACGATCAGTGACTCCAGGCACCATCCAAAAAAACAAATACTGTAAAAGAGGGCGCCCCATTGTGAAAACATCAAAGCAAACACAAGGACCTCTCCTTTTTGACAATGCTATACAATATCTTATGCAAGGCACGAACAAGCGGTGTTTATATGCATTTTCAAAGTTTAGGGCTTGCGGAACAGCCGCCGCATTGTTATAATAAAACCGCTGAGATCACGTTATCGAGGGATGTCGTATGAACCGTTCCTATTTGAAAAGAAAATTCTCCCATGTCAAAGATGTCGCCAAGACGTTTTTTAAATGGCTGTTGGTGGCGTCCGTCACCGGCGTTGTCGGCGGCTTGATTGGTTGGACGTTTTCCTTCAGCGTCTGTTTTGCAGGTGACTTTTTCACGCAAAACACCTGGCTGATCTGGCTGCTGCCGATCGGTGGTCTGCTCATCGTGTTGTTATATGCCGGTACCCATATGCTGGAATTCGCCGGTACCGATGAGATCATCGGATCGATACGCACCGGGCACTATGTCCGGTTTGCCACCGCTCCCCTGATTTTCATCGGCACGGTGATCACCCATCTGCTCGGTGGTTCTGCCGGGAGAGAAGGTGCGGCGCTTCAGCTTGGCGGCAGCATCGGCGTGCAGATCGGTCGTTTGTTTCGCTTGAAGGATCACGACATCCGTATCATAACGCTTTGCGGCATGAGCGCGCTGTTCTCGGCTCTTTTTGCCACACCGCTGACCGCCGTGTTTTTTGCGATCGAAGTGATCAGCGTCGGCGTGATGTATTATGCAGCTCTGTGGCCGTGCATCGTCGCATCATTTGCCGCTTACACGATCTCCCAATGGCTTGGGGCGGAATCGTTTGCCATTCAAACGACCATCCCGACGTTTGAATGGGATATTCTATGGCGCGTCGCGATCCTTTCCGCGCTGTGCGCCGGATTGAGCGTTGTGTTCTGCGTTACGATGAGAAAGACCGCCGAGTTTTTCAAAAAGCGCTTTCAAAACCCGTTTATCCGTATCGTCGTAGGCTCGCTCGCACTGATCGGGTTGACCTATTTATGCGGCAGCAACGATTACAACGGCACCGGGGTGCATTTGGTACTGCAAGCCGTCAACGATGGCACAGCGGTTCCTGCCGCGTTTCTTTGGAAGATCCTATTCACCGCCGTGACCATTGCCTGCGGTTTTAAAGGCGGTGAGATTGTGCCGACGTTCTTTATCGGTTCCACATTCGGATGTCTCGCAGGCGGCCTTTTGGGGCTGGATCCCGCATTTGGCGCCGCCGTCGGATTGATCGCCGTATTCTGCGGCGCGATCAACTGCCCGGTTGCCTCCATTGTTTTGAGCGTCGAGCTTTTCGGCGTCAACGGCTTGTTGTATTTTGCTCTTGCCTGCGCAATCAGTTATGTC
>JAFTBJ010000098.1 GCA_017455295.1 Clostridia bacterium | reverse complement strand
TTTTTGCAAGAGTAAAACCACGCGTTAGACGCGTGGTTCGGGAAAGCCTAAGGCGATGAGGAAGAAATAAAAACTCCTTTGTTGTATAATGGAAGTGCGGTCTGCCAACTGCACAAAAAACAACAAAGGAGGACATTCATCATGGGAATGAATGACACACATAGTTTATCACATACGAAATGGAATTGCAAATATCACATAGTATTTGCGCCCAAATATCGAAGGAAGGTATTTTACAAAGACAAGAGAGAAGCAATAGGAAAGATATTGCGACAACTATGTGAATGGAAAGGGATAAACATAATAGAAGCAGAAGTATGTCCGGATCATGTACATATGCTGGTGGAGATACCGCCAAAAATAGCAATATCCGCATTCATGGGGTATCTCAAAGGGAAAAGCAGTACGATGCTGTATGAGCAATTCGGCGAGCTAAAGTATAAGTACCGAAGTCGAGAATTTTGGTGCAAAGGATATTATGTAGATACAGCCGGGAAGAATACAAGCCGAATTGCGGAGTATATAAAGAACCAGCTAAAAGAGGACGAATTAGGTGAACAGCTGACGATGACAGGATACGGACCATTTAAAGAAAAGAAGTAACAAAGACGCGGCTGGCAGACCGCATTACGCGTTTGACGCGTCTGCGAGGAACAGAGGGCTATGCCCGCATAAGAAAAACCACCCGTTTTACGGGTGGATGTTTATTTTCACGGAGGAGATCTATGAAACTCGTGTTACGCGGCTGCGATTGCCGCTATGAACTGGAAAATATCATCCGGCTGTTTTTGCCGCACGAACGCGTGGATGTCACCGACGACGATCCCTCGCCGACCGAGCTTTTTGTGGAAGCGTCGATCCGCGATGAAGAAGAGGGAGCGGTCGCCGCCTGCCGCACGGTGCTCGGTGCGTTTGACGAGCGCACGGAACGATCGGTGGAGCGGGAGGATGCTCTGGCGCCCCTTTGGGGAAAGCCGGAAGAATTGGCGCTGGCTGAATTGCTTTATGAGCAGCTTTGCCGTCTTTTTGACACGAAGCAGCCGTGGGGACTCATCACCGGCGTGCGGCCGGTCAAACTGCTCCGGCGGCTGGCTGCCGTTTGCGGGGAGGACGAGGCGTGCGCGTATCTGCAGAACACACTGGCGTGCGATCCCGCAAAGGTTGCGCATGCCCGGCAAACGCTGCATGCGGAAAACGCGGTGCTGGCGTTGTCCCACCCTTCGTCGTGCAGTTTATATATATCTGTTCCTTTTTGCCCTTCCCGCTGCTCATATTGTTCGTTCGTTTCCCAAACGACCGAGCGATCGGGCCATTTGATCCCCGATTATGTGCAGGCGCTGTCGCGCGAGATTGCCAAAACCGGAGAGATTATCCGGCAGCTGGCGCTGAGGGTAGAAACGATCTATATCGGCGGCGGCACCCCGACAACGCTGTCGGCGGCACAGCTCGATGCGGTGTTGGAAGCCGTGGCGCAGGCGGTGGATATTTCTGCCGTGCGGGAATATACCGTGGAGGCCGGCCGCCCGGACACAGTGACGACGGACAAGCTGCACGTCATCCGCGACGGCGGTGCGACCCGCATCAGCATCAATCCGCAGACACTGGACGACCGCGTGCTTGCCGCGATCGGCCGACGGCATACGACGGCGCAGTTTTATGATGCGTTCTCGCTGGCGCGACAGGTTGGTGGCACCCAGATCAATACCGATTTGATCGCCGGACTGCCGACCGACACGGCGGCGGGATTTTCCAAAACACTGGGAGGCATCTTGGCGCTGTCACCCGAAAGCGTGACGGTGCATACGCTGTCGATAAAGCGTGCGTCGCATTTGATGATCCGTGACAAAGGCGAGTATGATGCGGGCGGTGATACCGCCGCGATGATCGCCGAAGCCGGCGCGCGTCTCGTTCCGGCCGGATATCATCCTTACTATTTGTATCGGCAAAGCCGCTGCGTGGGCGGTCAGGAAAATACAGGATGGGCGAAACCGGGATGCGACGGATTGTATAATGTATATATGATGGACGAAACGCATACGGTATTCGGCTGCGGCGCCGGCGCGGTGACCAAGCTGAAAGCGCCGGGAGGCGAACACCTCGAGCGGGTGTTCAATTATAAATTCCCATATGAATATGTCGGGCGGTTTGAAGAAATGCTCCGACGCAAAGAACAGGCGGTAATGTTTTATGAGCGCTATGCAGAGTAGTGAACAAAGCACGATACGGCAGATCGAACCGCTCAACGAGGCGGCGCGCGCGGATGCGCACGCGTTCGTTTTGCGGGAAGAAGCTCGTTACGCGCAGGCAATCGAACAGGCAGCGGCGCATGTGATGGCGCTGCCTGTCGGCCGGCGGATTGTGCTGCAATGCGGGCCGTCGTCGGCGGGCAAAACGACCACGGCGGAAAAGCTGGCGAACGCTTTGCGGCAAGGCGGGACAGAAACCGTGGTGATCTCCCTGGATAATTTTTACAAAGGGCGGGAACAGGCACCGCGTCTGCCGGACGGCAATTTCGATTATGAGTCTCCGAAGGCGCTGGACCTGTCGCTTTTGAAACGCTGTATCGAAGAATTGCTGACCGTCGGTCACACCGGCTTGCCGGTCTACGATTTTGAGAGCGGCAGCCAAAAGACGGTGCGACAGCCGCTGACACTTTCCGAAAATGCGGCGGTGATTTTTGAAGGCATCCATGCGTTTGATCCGTCGCTGGACGTCCTGTCGGACGATGAGGCGTCGCATGTTGTGCGGTTGTTCGTCAACTGCCGCAGTCGGTTTTCGTTGGATGGCGAGACGCTTCTCTCCCGGCGGGATATCCGGTTGTGTCGCCGCCTTTTGCGGGATGAGCGCTTTCGCAACAGCAGTTTTGAAAATACGATGCGTATGTGGCAGCAGGTGGCAAACGCGGAGACAACCTATATCTTCCCGCATAGCGATCTGGCGGATTGGGTGGTGGATACGACCATCGGCTATGAACCATGCGTGCTGGCGCCGCGGCTGCTTCCGCGGTTTTCCGAATTGTACGGTACGCCATTTGAAGAAACAGCGAGGCGTCTGGAACAGGCGCTGGCGCACTTCACAGCGCTGCCGGAAGAGCTGGTTCCGGCGGATAGCCTGCTGCGGGAGTTTTTAGGGCCCAAAGTCCATTGAACGGCTTTGTGCAAACTGCCGAAAAACCAGTGGTACCCTTGCGAAAAACGCCAATATGCGGTATACTGTAAGAAAGAAATTCCACTTGTCAGTGAAAGGAGATTGATTGGAATGGCAACTATAGACGAGGTTCTCGGCAAAGCGAAAGATGTGGCGGATGCCGCCGGAAAAAAAGCGTCGGAGATCGTTCGAAAGACGCAGATCAGAATGGAAATCAATAGCCTTGAAAAAGAGATCGCGGCCACCTTTGAAGGTATTGGACGGTTGGTGTACGATGCGGACAAATCCGGAGAAGATATCGCCGAATTGAAGGAAGACCTCTATAAAACCATCGAGGCGCTGCGAAAAAAAATCGACGCGCTGCGCGATGAGCTGTGCGAATACAACGGCGCGATCCGCTGCAAGGCTTGCGGTGCGATCAATGCAAACGACTCGGTGTTCTGCTCGAAATGCGGAGAAAAGCTGTAAAAGCAATTCAAAAAAGCTACTTTTTTGAAATAAAACGAATAAAAACAGAAAAACCCCTTGCAATTCCTGCAAAAATACGATAAACTGTAAAAGCTGCTTGGAAGGACGATGCGACCTATGCCGATCTGCTATCCGGAAAAAGAACGGTACACCACGAGCGATTTGCGGGAGATCATGCGCCTGCTGCGTTCTCCGGAAGGCTGCCCGTGGGATCGCGAGCAAACGCATCGTTCGATCCGGACCGATTTTTTGGAAGAAACGCATGAAGCGATCGAAGCGATCGATCAAGACGATCAAGCGGCGCTTTGCGAAGAGCTGGGCGACGTGCTGCTCCAAGTGATTTTTCATGCGCAGATTGCCGAGGAAGACGGCACGTTTTCTTATGACGACGTGGTCGACGGCATTTGCAAAAAATTGATTATGCGGCATCCGCATGTGTTTGGCGATGTGCAGGCGTCTTCCGCCGAGCAGGTCCTCAAAACCTGGGACGCCGTCAAACGGAAAGCCAAGGGCAACGCTTCTCAAAGCAAGTTGCTGTCCGGCGTGCCCCGGTCGCTGCCGGCATTGATGCGGGCGGCAAAGGTGCAAAACCGCGCCAAACGGATCGGATTTGATTTTGCGGCGTCGGACGATGCACTCGGGGCGCTCGAACGCGAAACGGCGGAGCTGCGCGAAGCGCTTGCGTCCGACGATCCGGCGCACACCGAAGAAGAGCTCGGCGACGTGCTGTTTTCGGCGGTGAATGTGTCCCGCTTTTTGAAGTGTGATGCCGAATTGACGCTTCACGCTGCGACCGACAAATTCATTCGACGCTTTCAAGCGATGGAATCCCTTGCCGCTGCGCGCGGGATCGTGCCGGAGCAAGCGTCGATGCAGGAACTGGACGCCCTTTGGGATGAAGTCAAGCATCAGGAATAACGATATCGAACGCGGTGACGCGTTAAGGATATAAATAATAAGTAGGAGGAATATGAGCAATGAACAAGGTAGAACTGACTGCCGCTGTGGCGGAAAAAGCCGGCCTGACCAAGAAAGACGCGGACAAAGCTGTCGCGGCTGTGATCGATTCGATCATCGAGGCTCTGGCGAAAGGTGATAAGGTGCAGCTGGTTGGTTTTGGTACGTTTGAAGTCCGCGCTCGCGGTGCCCGTACCGGCCGCAACCCCCGCACGAAAGAAACCATTAAAATCCCGGCTTCCAAACAGCCTGCGTTTAAGGCTGGCAAGGCGTTCAAAGACGCTGTTGCGAAATAAGTCTTGTAAAGTTGGCACTATGAAAAGCCGTTCGCCGTATGGCGAACGGCTTTTTCATCCGGGGAGTGAGGAACCGTATATGAGACTCGACAAATATTTGAAAGTATCCCGTCTGATCAAGCGCCGCACCGTTGCCAATGAAGCGTGTGACGCCGGACGTGTGCTGGTCAATGATAAAGTGGCCCGGGCATCTTATGATGTCAAAGAGGGCGACGTCATCACGTTGATGCTCGGCAGCCGCGAGATTCGCGCCGAAGTGCTGTCGGTGCAAGAAACGGTCTCCAAAAGCGATACCGCGATGCTGTATAAACTGTTGTCATAACAGCAGCCGGCGGTGCATATCTATGAGCTGTAAGGAGGGGATCGGTATGCTCTGCAGAATCACGGATATGCACGATAAAGAGGTCATCAACGTCGCAGACGGCAGCCGCCTCGGCCCGGTGGACGATGTGGAGATCGATACATCGACGGCGCGCCTTTGCGCGATCATCATTCACGGCCGACCGAAACTGTTTGGATTGGCGGGGCACGATGACGATATCGTGATCGACTGGAAAGAGATCGAGATCATCGGCGAGGAAACGATCCTTGTCAACCGCCCGGCTTTGGCTGCCGAAATGGCCGCTAGGCGGCATACGTCGATCGGCGGCCTGCTCGGACGCCGACGGTGATCGCTATACCATGCGCAAAAAAGCCACACAGAGTGATGGTGCTCTGTGTGGCTTTTTGTATGCCGTTTGTTACAGCACGGTTTTGAGATATTCGCTGATCTCACCCATGGTGACAAGTTCCATCGCCTGCTCCGCCACTTGATCCGCTTCCCGCTTGGTCCAGCGGGCGATGCATTTGCGCACCCGCAGAACGGAGGTAGGGGAGACGCTGAACTCGGTCAATCCGAACGAGATCAGCAGCGGAATGAGCGCCGGGTCGGCGGCTGCCTCACCGCACATACCGACCGGAATCCCGTTCTTGACGCCGCAGCGGATGATGCGCCGGATCATGCGCAGCACGCTTGGCTGCAGCACCGAGTACAAATACGACACGTTGCTGTTGCCGCGATCGCATGACATGGTGTAACCGGTCAGATCGTTGGTGCCGATGGAGAAGAATGCCGCTTCTTTGGCAAGCACATCCGCCAGCATAGCGGCTGCCGCTGTCTCTACCATGATGCCGACCGGGATCGCCTCGTTGAATGCGACGCCGTCTGCTCGCAGTTCCTGTTTGCATTCTTCTACGAGTGCCTTGCCCTGCCGCAGTTCTTCCAGACAGGTCACCAGCGGGAACATAATGCGTACATCGCCAAACGCGGAGGCGCGCAGGATGGCGCGCAGTTGGGTTTTGAACAGTTCCCGGTTCTGCAGGCAATAGCGGATGGCGCGGAATCCCATAAACGGGTTTTCCTCTTTTTCAAGACCCATATACGGGATGTCTTTGTCACCGCCGATGTCCAGCGTCCGGATGATGACCGGCCGCCCTTTGAGGATGATGGCGGCTTTTTTGTAGGCCTCAAACTGCTCGTCCTCGGAGGGGAGCGCCGTGCGCCCCATAAAGAGGAACTCGGTGCGGAACAGCCCCACGCCTTCACCGTCGCGTTCGACGGCGGCCACGGCGTTTTCGGGATTGCCGATGTTGCAAAACAGCTCATATTCTTCGCCGCTCGCCGACACCGTCTTTTTGCCGCGATATTGGTCAAGCAGCCGCCGTTCGGCGCGGAAGCGTTCCCGCTCTTCGCGGTAATGCTTTTCCTGCGCGCCGTTCGGACGGTCGATGACGAGTCCCTCGGTACCGTCCACGATCACCAGCTCGCCGTTTTCAAACACCGTCATCACATCCGGTATGCTGAGCACGGCGGGAATTTCGAGCGCCCGCGCCAAAATGGCGGAATGGGACGTTTTGCCGCCGGTCTCGGTGATGATGCCGACGATGTTGTCCTTGTTGATCCCCGCCGTCATGGAGGGGGTCAGCTCTTTGGCGACCAGTACGGTGCCTTTGGGCGCGTCGCTGATCTTGACTTCGTTGACGCCGAGCAGCAGGCCGAGCACACCGGCTTTGACGTCGCGCACATCGGCCGCCCGCTGACGGGTTACTTCGTCGTCGGTGGCGGAGAACACATTGATGAACATATCGCACATCGCTTCCAGTGCCGCTTCCGCACAGCTGCCGCCGACAATCAGCTTTTCGATCTCGCCTTGCAGATAGGGATCGTTGATCATCGAAATGTGGCCGAGCATGATCTCCGCTTCTTTTTCACCCGCCGATTCTTTGAGCGCGCGGGCTTGTTCTTCCGTGTTTAGGATGAACGCCTGAACCGCCTCTCGAAACCGGGCAATCTCCGCATCGGTATCGGTTACCGGATGGGGCGTGTAGGCGAGGGAGACTTCTTGGATGAGCAATACTTTGCCGATCCCGATGCCGTCAGAGGCGGCAATACCGTTAAGCATACGACCCCACCTTTCATTCACCGAAGCCGCTTTCGATCATCGCGGCGGCTTCCGCGAGCGCTTCGTTTTCCTTATCGCCGTCGCAGATCACGTCGATCTCGCTGCCGACTTTGATGCAGGAGGCGATGATGTTGAGCAGGCTCTTGCCATCCACGTTGCTGCCGTTGAACCGGATGGTCACGGTGCAGGGGTATTTCGCCATCGCGACCGTGAAAGCGGTCGCGGGACGCATATGAAACCCTTGGGCGTTATTGATCGTAAAATGTTTGGATACCATAGTCAATCTCTCCTTTTTTGGTAGGTGCGAAGTTGATCAGATCATTCTTTGTTCGGACGTTTGAGAATCGCGAGCATCAGCATACCGACCAGCGAACCGATCGCGAGGCTGACGAGATACATCGGCCAGTTGCCGATGGTCGCGATGACGAACACACCGCCGTGCGGCGCCATCAGCGTGCAGCCGAAGATCCAGGAAAGGCCGCCTGCCACCGCCGCGCCGATCGCGCAGGAGGGGATGACCTTCAGCGGATAAGAGGCTGCATAGGGGATCGCGCCTTCGGTGATGAAGGAGAGCCCCATGATATAGTTCGTCAAGCTGTTCTTTCTTTCATCCGCAGTCCAGCGATTTTTGAAGAAAGTGGTGGACAGTGCAAGGGCAATCGGAGGCACCATGCCGCCGATCATAACCGACGCCATGATTTGGTAAGCGACGGTGGGGTCCTGCAGTGTCGAGGCGTTGGTCAGCATACCGGTCGCAAACACATAGGCCGCTTTGTTGAACGGGCCGCCCATATCGATGGACATCATGGCGCCGAGGATGCAGCCGAGCAGAATGCCGAGGTTGCTGTCGCTCAGCCAAATCAGGCCGCTGTTGAGGCCGTTGTTGATGACGCCCATGATCGGGTTGACCGCGCACATCATCGCGCCCACAAGGCCGAGACCGGCGAGCGGATAAATCAAGATCGGCTTGATGCCTTCAATCGCACGGGGCAGCTTGTCGCAGAGCTTCGCAAACAATTTGATCAGGAAACCGCCGAGGAAACCGGCAAGCAGCGCGCCGAGGAAGCCGGACGGGATCGCGCCGTTCGAGGCGCCCGGATCCAGGAAGGTCGCACCGTTGGAAGCGAGGAAGCCGCCCACAACACCAACGAGGAAGCCGGGACGATCCGCAATGGACATCGCAATGAAGCCCGCGAGCAGCGGAAGCATGAAGCTGAACGCGTAACCGCCGATGGTTTTGAACCAAGCGGCGACCGGCGTGACCGAACCAAAGGCGGAGTTGCCCGCCGCGTCCACGCCGTTTGCGGCGTCGATCAGGAAGGCGATGGCGATGAAGATACCGCCCGCCACCACGAAAGGCAGCATATGGGATACGCCGTTCATCAGGTGTTTATACATCTTCCGGCCGAAGCTCTCATTGCCGATGGCGCCGGAGGGAGCCGCCGCTTTATCGGAATGGAAGAGGGGCGCTTTGCCGTCGAGTACCGTTTGGATCAGCTCTTCCGGCTTGTGGATGCCGTCCGCCACTTTGGTGGAGAGCACCGGCTTGCCGTCAAAGCGGGCGGTATCGACGCTCTTGTCGGCAGCGATGATGATGCCGTCGCAAGCGGCGATCTCGGCGGCGGTCAGCACGTTTTTCGCGCCGCCGGAACCGTTCGTTTCCACTTTGATGGTGATGCCCATCTTTTCACCGGCTTTGGCCAGCGCTTCCGCCGCCATATAGGTGTGCGCGATCCCGGTGGGGCAGGCGGTGACGGCCAGTACGCGGAAGCCCTCTTTTTTCGGCTCGGCGGGCGCTGCCGCGACAGCCGCTTCTTCCGGGAATTTCTCGGCTTCTTTCCGGTCGACGATGGCGAGGAATTCTTTC
>JAFTBJ010000097.1 GCA_017455295.1 Clostridia bacterium | reverse complement strand
ACACAGAATGCTGATATGCCCGGAAATAACGGCGCAGCGCTTCTCAGAACAGACGCTTCAGAGATCATCTCCGACGCACTCGCCATCATCAAGGCGAATGCGAAGGTCGGCGACCTCAACGCAGACGGCGTTATCAACATGAAGGACTACGCGCTTCTGAAGAAGTACGTAGCAGGCGCGGCTGATGACGACTTCTACGCTTCCATAACAGCAGACACAGACGGCAACGGCATTGTCAACATGGCGGACGCCTTTGCGCTTTACCGCGCAGCATCCGGGCAGGTCGCGCTGACCGACGATCAGCAGACGCTCGCGGATATCGACGGCAACGGCATCGTCAATATAGCGGACGCCTTTGCGCTTTATCGTCAAGCGTCCGGGCAATAACATTTCTGAACAAATCTTGTGAAAACACCCGTGGCGGGGTCAGCCCTGCCACGGGTGTTCTTTTGCCGCCTTACTTTTCACGCATTTTTCACACATATCTCATGTATCTGTCAAGTATGACGGGTATTCTATACTCATCACACAACGACAAGGAGGTATTCGTATGAAACGGTTACGCAAAAAAGGATCGGCCCTGTTTTTATCGGCCTTGCTCGCCATCGCTCTCACCGCCTGCAGCACCGGCGCGGATATGCCCGGCGTCGACCCTGCACCGACGACCACGACCGAATCCGAAGCGGCAGCCGCGACAACGACCGCAGACGCAGCGGCAGCCGCTCTGTCCGAAAGCGACATTACAATCAACCAAACAATTGAAAACAGCGTCGGCGGCGAACACGCCGTCACCGCCGACGGCGAAACGGCAAGTTATGTGAACACGAAAGTGGTCAAAACCGGCGACAGCACCCAAAACGATGAAGCGGACTTTTACGGCGACAACGCCGCCGTCTTTGCGACAAACGGCGCGACGCTCGATCTCTCCGATATGGTGATCAAAACCGGCGGCGCCCACGCGAACGCCGTGTTCAGCTACGGCGAGGGGACAACCGTCAATATAAGCAATTCCTATATAGAAACCTCCGGCAATTGCTCGGGCGGTTTGATGACCACGGGCGGCGGCACAATGAACGCGACCAATCTCACGATCCGCACCTCCGGCAATTCTTCGGCGGCGATCCGTTCCGATCGCGGCGGCGGCACGGTGAACGTCACCGGCGGCAGCTACACCACCTCCGGCACCGGCTCGCCGGTCATTTACAGCACTGCGGATATCACCGTGAACGACGCCGATCTGACCTCCACCGCTTCGCAGGGCGTCGTGGTCGAAGGCAAGAACAGCGTCACCTTAAACAACGTGACCCTGAGCGCCGACAACAATACCAAAAACAGCGACAAATCCGATTGGTATCAGGCGGTTATGATCTATCAGAGTATGTCCGGCGACGCTGCGGAAGGAACGTCTTCCTTCACGATGAACGGCGGCACGCTGACCAACCAAAACGGCGACGTCTTCTTCGTCAACAACACCGCGACCGACATCACGCTGCAGGGCGCCACGATCCTCAACAACGACGCCGACGGCTACTTCCTGCGCGCCGCCGCAGCGGGCTGGGGAACCGACGGCAGCAACGGCGGCCAGGTCAGCCTCTACGCCAAGCAGCAAACGATCGACGGCGATATGCTGGTGGACGACGTCTCTCACCTGAACCTCTACCTCTCCGACGGCTCGGCTTTCACCGGCGCGATCAATGCGGACGGTCAAGCGGGTGAGGTATACGTCGAACTCCGCGACGGCGCCACGTGGGCGTTGACCGGTGACAGCTATATCACCTCGCTCACCTGCGACGCCGACAGCATCGATCTCCAAGGTCATACGCTCTATGTAAACGGCGTGGCATACACCGCAGGTACGGCGTCCACCGGCAGCGCGATCGCGGTTGTATCCACCGGCGGCAGTGGTAACGGCGACGCACCCGGCAGCACGCCACCCGATAAACCCGGCTCCGGCGACGCACCCGGTGGCACACCGCCCGCAAAGCCCGGCAGCAATAACTGAATTTCCCTAAAAAGCACCCCTCATCCCTTTTGAAAAAGCGACCCGCATCCGGCGTTTCATTGACCGGATGCGGGTCACTTGTATGTTTTGGTGAATAAAAGTGCTAGCGTACTCGATATGCCCACGATCTGCCGTCGCGAAAGCGAATGAGCAAACCTTTTTCCACCATACCGTTCAAAATGCGGTTTGCCGTTGCCGCGGAAACGTTCAGCCGTTCACAAACGATACGATTGCGGATCACCGTATTCTGCTGGAGATACTCCGTAATGATGGCTTCGCGATCGGCGGCAACCATCCGTTTGCTACGCTTTTCCGGCAGTTCGCTGCCCGTCGCTTCCAGCATCGCGTCGCGGATCGCCTCCAGCATAAACACAATAAACACGGTGGAATCGGCTGCTGTATTCGCCGCGTTAAACGCCTTGTAATATGCCTCCTGCCTGTCGTGAATCAACGATTCCACCGGCAGCCAGGCAAAAAGCGAATGCCATTTGGACAGCAGCAGCGTATGCCACAATCTGCCGATCCGACCGTTGCCGTCTGCAAACGGATGGATCAATTCAAACTCATAATGAAACACACAGCTTTTGATCAGTATATGTCGCGGGTCGTTTTTTACCCAATCGAGCAATCCCATCACCGCCGTCGGCACATAAGCAGGAAGCGTTCCGACGTGCAGCACGTTTCCTTCCCGGTCAACGACGCCAACCGCTCCGGGCCGGAACACGCCCGACTCTTCCACCAATCCACGCGTCATCACACCGTGTGCGAAAAGCAAATCATCCGTCGCGTAGGGATCCAACTCGTCGAGTCGATCATAGATCTCATAGGCATTTTGCACCTCGACGATATCCTTCGGCGGCGCGAGGACGCGCTTGCCAGAAAGAACCGCCGTAACCTGATCGAGCGTCAAGGTATTCTGTTCGATCGCCAGCGAAGAATAGATGCTTTTTATGCGGTTGCTTCTTCGCAGCTGCGGAGAATTATTCAGCTTGGAATGCGTGCTGATTTTTCCCGTCAGCTCCGCGATCTCGGCAACGAGATTTAAAATAGCTGCATTGATCTGAAACGGATACTTCTCCATCGTATCTCCCTCTCTGTTTGATAGAAATAGTATACCACTTCATCTCTCAAAAATCAATTCATCTCTCAAAAACGAGCGTTTTTTGAGAGATGAATATCCGTCAAAGCACATAAATATGCGGCACAATGCCTTTGTCGTCCACATCGAGGATGCCGTAGCTACCGTAATAGCCGAGCGATCCGGGATTAAACAGCAGCATGCCGCGATCGAAGTCGATGAGCGTTTCGTGCGTGTGCCCAAAGAGCGCCGCATCGGCTCCGTGTTCATGCGCCGTCAGGGTGAGGGTGAGCAGTTCGTATTTGACGTGCTCGGAATAGCCGTGCGTCAGATACAGTCGCTTGCCGCCGAACACCGCGTCTTCATACCGCGGCAGATCGCGCGTGAAATCGCAGTTGCCGCACACGATGTGAAATGGCAGGCCGGGATGGTCGAGCGCGGCAAGCTGCGCGTCCGACGCGCCGTCGCCGAGATGGATCACAGCGGCGACCTGATCGGCATAGCGGTCGACCAAAGATTTGACCGTCGCTTTGTTGCCGTGGCTGTCCGACATGACAAGCAGTTTCATCGGGTGTGTTCTCCTTTTTTATAAGGTATGCAAAGGGTGGGTTTGCGCCATCTACCGCGTCGTCGGCGGGGAATTACCCGCCGCTATATCCGCACAAAACTTGCGTCAACCGGAAGCCTTCTCCTAGAGGAGAAGGTGGGTGAGCGTCAGCGAACCCGGATGAGGTGGAACAAGATTGCATACCACTAATTACAGCGCCGATTTTGACAAACACCTCATCAGTCACGCTATCGCGTGACAGCTTTTCCTCGCCGGAGACGGCCACCCTTTTGTCCGCTTCGCGGACATTTCCCCTGACAGGGGAATCTGCCTCAAGGAGAAGCCTTGAAGACCTATCGCCGAACAGTCTCATCTTCCATGTCTATATCCGCGCAAAGTGGTGCCGCCTACTTACTCGCTCATCAGCTTGCACATCGCTTCCGAGAACGCGACCGGGTCTTCGACCGGCAGACCTTCGATGAGCAGTGCCTGATCATACAGCAGCTTCGTGTACTCGGCGAGCTTGTCGCGGTCATCCTCGGCGAGCGCCGCCAGCTTCTCAAAAATCGGGTGGTTTGCATTGATCTCCAGCACGCGGCTCGCGCGATAAGCGTCCGCCTCGGCGCCCGGCATCGAGCGCAGCACCCGCTCCATCTCGATGGAGAAGCCGCCCTCGGTGGTCAGGCAGACCGGATGCGTTTTGAGGTGGGACGAGATCTTGACCGCGCTGACTTTTCCATCGAGCGCTTCCTTCATCAGATCGAGCAGGTCTTTGTGCGTTTCCTGCTGTTCTTTCGCCTGTTCCTTTTCCTCGTCGGTCGTGAGGTCGAGCTCGCCGTCCGACACGTTTTGGAAGCGCTTGCCCTGATATTCCCGGAGCACCTGGATGCAGAACTCATCGACATCGGCGGTGAGATACAGCATCTCATACCCTTTGTCCCGCACCTGCTCCGCCTGCGGCAGCGCATCAAGGCGAGCCCGGTCGCCGCCTGATGCGTAATAGATGACCTCCTGCCCCTCTTTCATCCGGCCGACGTATTCGGCGAGGGTGGTCTTTTTCTCCCCTTCGGAGGTGTCAAACATCAAAAGATCCTGCAGCAGCTCTTTGTTTTTGCCGAACTCCGCATAGGCGCCGTATTTGAGCTGGGTGCCGAACTGCTCATAGAATTTGTCGTATTTTTCGCGGTCGTTTTGCTGCATCGCAAACAGCTCGCTCTTGATCTTCTTTTCCAGCCGCGACGCGATGAGCTGCAGCTGCCGGTCATGCTGCAGCATCTCGCGGGAGATGTT
>JAFTBJ010000096.1 GCA_017455295.1 Clostridia bacterium | reverse complement strand
GGCAGCGGCGAGATCGCCGCGTTCAAATCCGGGATGGTGCTGATGGCGATGCAAAGCCGCACGCCTATCATCCCCGTTTACCTCAAGCCCCGCGCCCATTGGTACAGCCGCCTCGTGTTCGCCATCGGGGAGGAGGTAGATCCCAATACTTTATTTGCAGACCGTCCGGCGATGCAGCGGATCGATGCGATCGCGTCGATGCTGCACGAACGGGAAGAACAATTAAAACATCTGGTGGAGGAGAAGACGCTATGATTTTTGAGACAAGAGAGTTGTTCAGAAAGTACACCGACGACGCGACCTTTGCCCGTATCAAAGAGTATGATACGGTGGGCGAGATGTGGGCGCTGTGCGCGGCGGAATACGCCGACACGCCCGCAATCGAGGACGACGGCCGCGTATTCACCTATGCGCAGCTCGAGGACGACGTGGCGCATTTTCGCACGTCGCTTGCGGCAGCAGGCGTGAAGGCCGGCACGCGGGTCGGCCTTCTTTCTCCAAATTCCTATGAATTTGTCAAGGCCTTTTTGGCCATCACCACGCTGGGCGCCACGGCGGTCATCCTGCCGGCGCAGCTCGACGCCGGGACGGTGTTCGGCTGCTCGATGAAGTTCGGCCTGTCCGCCTTAGTGGCGCATCCCGCGCTGTGGGACAACACGGCGGTCGCCGCTGCTCGCCGTCCCGATCTTCCGATCCTCTCCGCCGCCGATACGGCGAAGGACGCGACCGCCGCCGTGCCGTGCGACAAAACGACGCCTTGCGTCATCATGTTCACCGGCGGCACGACCGGCCAAAGCAAAGGCGCGCTGCTTTCAAACGGCGCGGTGATGCAGGGCACGGTGAACGGCTGCTACGGCACCAAAGACGTGTTCGGTCAGCGGTATCTGCTGGTGCTGCCGCTGTCGCACGTGTTCGGCCTCATCCGCAACCTGATGACCTCACTCTATACCGGCAGTACGCTCTTTATCTGCCGCAACAACAAAGATATGTTCCGCGACATCGCCATGTTCCGCCCGACCATCATGGTTATGGTGCCGGCGCTGGCGGAGATGGCGCTGACGCTCTCCAAAAAATTCGGCCGCAATATGCTCGGCGATGACCTGAAGGTCATCATCTGCGGCGCGGCGGCCGCCCCGCCCTACCTTGTCAAAGAATACGACAAGATCGGTGTGGCGCTGCTGCAGGGCTACGGCCTGACCGAATCGGCCAACCTTGTGTCCGGCAACCCCGAAAGCCTGCAAAAGCCGACCTCCGTCGGCATTCCCTATCCGCATCAGGAGTTCCGCATCGAAGACGGCGAGCTGTGGATCAAAGGCGCCAATATGCTCGAAGACTATGTGGGCGAGCCGGAAAGCGCCTATGAAGACGGCTGGTTTAAAACCGGCGACCTCGTGCGGATGGACGACGAAGGCTATCTCTATATCACCGGCCGCATCAAGGAGATCATCGTGCTGGCGAACGGCGAGAACGTGTCGCCCGCCGAGGTGGAGACGCATTTCAACGCGCTGCCCTTTGTGCAGGATTCGCAGGTGTTTGAAGCGGTCAACGACGAAGGATCGCATTTTCTGGCGCTGGAGATCGTGCCCCGCGCGACCGAAGCGGGCGGCATGACCAAAGAGCAGATGATCGCCGAGCTGGAAGCGGTCAACGCCACCCTGCCGCCGTATCAGCGGGTCAACCGCATCGTCGTGCGGGACACCGATTTCGAGCGCACTCCGGCGATGAAGATCAAACGCTACAAACTGGAAGGATAAGAGGACTATGACGAGACAGGATATTGTAGAACGCCTCAAAGATATTTTGCTGTCTGCTGACGATAAAAACCGGGAAGCTGTCGAAGCCTGCACCGAAGCAAGCAATCTTGCAACCGATCTCGGTTTCTCATCCATCAGCATGCTGTATATGGTGATCGCGATCGAAGAATCGTTCGGCATCCGCTTCGAGGACGTCGGCATGGCGGATTTCCAAACGCTCGGCGACGTGATCGACTATATCGAGAGTAAGCTGGTATGAAGTGGGATCCGCGCCCCTGCGAGGCAGGGGATATGATTCGCATCAAGCTCGGCACGATCTACCATTTCGGCATTTTCGTCAGTGAAGACGAAGTGATCCAGTTCGGCTATCCGCCGCTGCCGGAATACCAGCGTCCGATCGACGAGGTGGTCGTGATCGCGACCGACATCGACACGTTTGCCTGCGGGCAGATCGTGGAAACCGCGGTGTGCGAGCGCAAGGAAAAGCGCCGCCGCTTTGCTTCTGCCAAAACGGTGGCGCTCGCCCGGGAAGCTCTCGGCCGCGGCGGGTATGATCTGCTGCGCAACAACTGCGAGCATTTCGCATATGAGTGCTATCTCGGCGAACACAAAAGCGAACAGATCGAGGATGCGATCAAAAAGATGACGAGGACGTGAGAGTATGCAGCCGATCTGGTGGATCCTGGCGATGTTTGCCGCCTTATATATTGTGCTGATCCTCGGCCCGGCGATCCTGTCGTTTTTCAAGGTGTTTTCGCGCCTTTCGCCCAACATCGCGCTGTTTTCGGACGACGGGCCCTACGGCGACGAGCTGCACAAGGCACGGGAATTTTTGCAAGCGCTGCCGCATCAAACGGTTACCATCACGGCAAAAGACGGCACGCCGCTTTGCGCAGATTTTTACGATGGTAGGTGTTCCCGTACGGTGGTGCTGTTGCACGGCTACCGGTCACTGCCGTATTATCAGCTCGCCGCACAAAGCGTGTTTTTCTATCAAAACGGTTTCAATCTGCTGCTGATCACACAGCGGGCGCACGGCGAAAGCGGCGGCAAGCGGTCGACACTCGGCCTCAAAGAGCGGGACGATCTCCTTAGCTGGCTCGCCTTTCTTGACGGAAAAACCTCCGAGGTGCTGCTATACGGCTCGTCGATGGGCGCCGCTACGGTCGCCTATGCGTCGGATCGCCTTCCCGATACTGTCAAGGGAATGGTGCTCGATTGCGGGTTTACATCGCCCTATGACCAGCTGCTTTGGGACTGCCGCAAGCGGCATTTGCCGGCGCACGCCCTCTTGCCGATCATGCGGTTGCTCGGACAATGGGTGCTGCGCGAGGACATCCGCCGTCAAACCACCGACGCGCTGAAGAATACGACCGTGCCTGCGCTCTTTGTGCAGGGCGGCGCCGATCAGACGGTGAAACCGGAGCAGACCGAGAAGAACCGGGCGGCCTGCGCGTCCGACAATACGGTGGTGCTGGTGCCGCAGGCGCGGCATATGACCGCCTTTCTGGATGATCCTGCATCGGTCAAAGCGCATTTGACCGCGTTTATAAATAAAAATTTCAAAGAGGAGAGATCAAGATGAGTGAGTTTGCCATTCTTGCTGACGTAACCTGTGACCTGGACGCCGAGCTGCAAGAAAAGTATAACATCCATGTGATACCCGGGCATATGACGCTGCCGGATAAGCGTGAGATGGAGACCCTGCCGGAGTGGACGCTGTTCACCCGCGAAGAGTTTTATACCGACCTCAAAAAACGCCCGAATGAATATACGACCTCGCCGCCCAACGTGCAGGCGTTTACCGATGTGTTTACGCAGTACGCCGCAAAAGGCTGCCCGGTGATCGTGCTCACCATTTCCGGCGGTATGAGCGGCACCTTCAACTTTGCGACGCAGGCGAAAAAAGCCGCGCTGGCGCAGTATCCCGACGCGGTGATCCATTGTGTGGATTCGCTGCGTTTCGGCCCGGGCCTCGGTTTGATGGCGATGTATGCTTCGATGAAGCGGGCCGAGGGTAAAACAATTGAGGAAACGGTCGAATGGCTGGAATCGAACAAAAACCGGTTCCATCAGGCGGGCTGGCTCGACGATCTGTCGTTTGTGGCCAAAAAAGGCCGCCTGACCCATGCCAAAGCGTTTTTCGGCGCGCTCGCCGGCGTCAAGCCGCTGGGTGAGTTCGACTACAACGGGTTGACCACCGTCATCGGCAAAGCGCGCGGCGCCAAAGCAGCCTATGCGGCGCTGTTGTCTTATATCGAGGAAACGATTGAGGATGCAGAAGACCAGGTGATCGTCATCGCACAAACCAACCGGCTGCCGCAGGCGGAAGAATACAAACGCCTGATCGAAGAAAAGTTCCATCCGAAAGAGGTACTGATCCGCGATGTGTATCCGTCCTGCGGCATCAACATCGGCCCCGGTCTGATGGCGGCTTATTATATTGGAGAGCCGATCTCGGAAGGCTTGGAGAAAGAACGCGCGATTATGGAAAAATATCTCGGCGCCTGATACGCCGATAGGAGAGAATGGCAGAGTATGTCTGTTAAATGAGTCAATGGCATTGAACTGGAGAAAATGCTGCGCAACGGTCTGGCCGCCCTGCAGGAGCGGGAGATGGAGATAAACGGGCTCAACGTGTTTCCCGTTCCGGATGGCGACACGGGCACCAATATGGCGAAAACGCTGGAAAACGGCATTGCCTATGCCGAAAGCCGCGAAAATGTGGGAGCCTATCTCAAAGGTTTGAGCAACGGCATGTTGCTCGGTGCTCGCGGCAATTCCGGCGTGATCCTGTCGCAGTTTTTCAAAGGGTTTTATCTTGAATTGTCCCGCGCGGCGCTCCTTGGTCCCGGCGAGCTGCGCAATGGCCTGATCCGCGCTTACCGCACGGCGTATGCGTCGGTCGTGCAGCCGGTGGAGGGCACCATCCTCACGGTGACGCGGGAAGGCATCGAGAACATCCGGCGGCAGATTACCCGCAATGTAGGTGTGGATACGCTGCTCGCCATGTATATTGCCGAGATGCGCAAGAGCCTGGCTTATACGCCCGAACTGCTTCCGGTGCTCAAAGAAGCCGGTGTAGTGGACAGCGGCGCGAAAGGCTTTATCATCATCGTGGAGGGCATGTTGCGGTATCTGCGTGGCGAGGTCATCACGCCAAATGAAACGGCGAAGCAGCCGGAAAAACCGGCCGTTGACTTTCGCGCCTTCAATGAAAACAGTGTGTTTGAGGACGGCTACTGCATGGAGTTCATTCTGCAGCTGATGAATTCTCCCCAGTATGCGCAGGATTTTTCGCTCAAAAGGTATATCCGTACGCTGGAGACGCGCGGCGAGTCCATCGTAGCGGTGCAGGATGAACGCCGGGTCAAGGTGCATATCCACACAAAGACCCCGGCGCCCATCATTACGCTCAGCCAGCGGTTCGGTGAATTCTTGACCTTCAAGCTGGAAAACATGCAGATACAGCATAACGAGCATGACGGACAAAACCGGCAGGCGGTTCCGCACAAAGCATTGGCGATTGTGGCGGTTGCGGACGGCGACGGGCTGGGCACGATCTTTTCCGATTTCGGCTGCGACGTTGTACTTCCGGGCGGGCCGTCCAACTGTACCCCGGCAGAGGCGTTTGTGCAGGCATTTAAGCAGCTGAACGCTGATCGGATCGTGGTGCTGCCGAACGATAAAAACATCATTCCGGCGGCGGAACAGGCGGCAGAGCTTTATGGCGGCGCCGTGACAGTACTGCCGACCAAAACCATGATGCAGGGCTATTTCGCGCTTGCCATGGATTTGCAGGATAGTGACGATGTCGATCGCCGTATCGGGCAGATGCAGGCGAGCATCCAAAATGTTGTCGTATTGCAGTCGGCCACGGCGTCAAGAGCCTATACCTATCACGAGTTCCACTGCGAAAAGGGAGAGGAGATCGTGCTGACGGGTGGCGAGATCACTTGTGTGGACGCCGACCGCACGGGCGCAATCCTCGGTGCGCTCGCGATGGTGGAGGAGATCGATGACAAAGATACCTGCATCCTGTTCCGCGGCGCGGATGTTTTGGAAGAGGATGCCGAGGCGCTTGCGGAAGCGATCGCGGCGGCGCATCCGATGATGGAGGCGCAGGTCTTGTACGGCGGCCAGGACATCTATCATTATATTATTGGGATCGTGTGAGGAGACGCTATGATAGGACTGTGGATCGCGCTTATTGTGTTGGGGCTGTTTCTCTTTTTCTTTTTGCTGCCGACGCTGATCATGTCGTCGGTGCTGTATACGGTGCTGTTTGTGCGTACAAGCCCCGAAAAATGGGGACGATCCTGCCCCATGCCGGAGGATG
>JAFTBJ010000095.1 GCA_017455295.1 Clostridia bacterium | reverse complement strand
TGGTGGTAATATCCTCGCGCATCGTGTATTCCCCCTTTTTTGAGGCAGGTCTGCACGGGTATCATACCACATCGCCCGCCGCTTCGACAAGCCTGTCCGGAAAAATTTTCAGTTTCCGGCACATTTTTCACAAAATCCTCTTTCCCTTTTGCGCAAGATAGTGTATAATGATCTTGTCCATTATTTTATAGGAGGGATTTTCCATGCCACTTGTCAACACCATCGAAATGTTCAAGAAAGCCTATGAAGGCGGCTATGCCATCGGCGCATTCAACGTCAACAACATGGAGATCGTGCAGGGCATCATCGATGCCTGCAAAGAGCTCCGCTCCCCTGTCATCCTGCAAGTCTCCGGCTCGGCGCGCAAATATGCGCACCACACCTACCTGTACAACATGGTCAAGGCGGCGGAAGAAGAGACCGGTCTCCCGATCGCGCTGCACCTCGACCACGGCTCCAGCTTTGAGCTGTGCAAGGATTGCATCGACGGCGGCTTCACCTCCGTCATGATCGACGGTTCGCATCTGCCGTATGAAGAAAACGTCGCGGTGACCAAGCAGGTCGTGGAATATGCCCACGCCCGCGGCGTCACCGTCGAAGGCGAACTCGGCCAGCTCGCCGGCGTCGAAGACGAAGTCAGCGTCGAAGCGGACAAAGCGAACTACACCGATCCCGATCAGGTGCAGGATTTCGTCACCCGCACCGGCGTCGATTCGCTCGCGATCGCCATCGGCACCAGCCACGGCGCGTTCAAGTTCAAGCCCGGCCAAAAGCCGCAGCTCCGCTTTGACATCCTGCAGGAAGTCATGGATCGCCTGCCCGGTTTCCCGATCGTGCTGCACGGCGCCTCCTCCGTCATGCCGGAGTTCGTCGCGGACATCAACGCCTACGGCGGCAAGATGGACGACGCGATCGGCATCCCCGAGGATATGCTGCGCAAAGCGGCTTCGATGGCGGTTTGCAAGATCAACGTCGACTCCGATCTGCGCCTCGCGATGACCGCCGGCATCCGCAAGCACTTCGCGGAGAACCCGGGTCACTTCGATCCGCGTCAATACCTCGGCGACGGCCGCGCAAACATCACGAAGGTTGTCAAGCACAAGATTGAGAACGTGCTCGGCAGCGCGAACCGCGTGTAATCGTACATCGTACCCGATAGCTCAAAAACCCCTGCCTTGTGTATACACAAGGCAGGGGTTTTTTCTTTTTTCTTTTATTCCACCGGCGGCAGCGATTCACAAAACGCCGCGAGGTCATCGAGGGTGCCGTGCGGGAAACGCGCGATCTCCTCCCCCTGCGGGTTTTCAAGAAAGTCGGTCACAAGATAAACGCTTATGCCAACATCCGCAGCCGCCATATCCTCAACCGCGTTGTTGCCCACCATCAAACAATCGGCCGGCTGCTTGCCGAGCGTGTGCAGCACATCCTCAAAATAGAGCGGATTCGGTTTACAGGCGCGGCAATTTTGATAATGGGTGACAAGCGCAAAATCCTCCGGCGTCAGCCCGAGCCACGACAGCCGCGTCTTCAGTGCAACCAGCGGAAAATACGGGTTGGTTGCAAGCACCACCGTATAGCCTTTTGCTTTCAACCCGTCGACGATCGCTCTCGCGGGCGACGGGCGGCGCAACACCGCTTTGACCTTGTCGAATTCGCCGCCGTAGAACGCGTCGAACACCGGCTCATACCGCCGCACCTCCCGGCCGAAATGCGCTTCAAACGCCTGCCAGAACCGGTCGTAGTTGGACGTCGTGCCGTCGTTTTGCATCATCGCTTCGGTGCCCGCCCACACCGCCTTGACCAGCGCTTTCGGGTCAAATTCCGGAGCAGCGGCGCAAAGAAGCGGGAAATACGCATGAATAAAATCCTGCTGGTCAAACGGCGCCAGCGTGCCGTCGAGGTCAAACAAAACCGTGTTGATCATACGTCCCCCCTCAATCATGGTCAAGGCAATAGGCAACGATCTGCTCCACCGCCGCGTCCGCCCGGCGGGCAGCAGGCAGCGGTTTGTCCCGATCCACCGCCAGCGGGGACGGCGGGTCAAAGAGCTGCATATTGTTGTCGCACCCTTGATACAGCGCGTCGATCGCTCGGACGCCATCCGCTTTAATCTCACAAACAGCGAGCGTGTCGCCCTTGGGGAGCGTATTGGGCAGCGCCGCAAACACGCGGGGATCCATGTCGGATCCGAACACCACGGCGGCAAAGCATTCCGCTGCCGCCGCATTCGGCGGCAGACGGATCAGCAGGAGCGCCGAAAATCCGTCTGCCGTATCTTCCAGGATAAACGGCGAGACCTCCGGAAAGAAGGGCGTATCGCTTACGTTTTCGTCCATCCACAGCGCTGTCAAATAGGAGATGAGCTCGTCCTCCCCTTCCTCAAACGCTTCATAAAACGGCGTCGGGTCATGCAGGATCTCCTGCGGCAGGATCTCCTCGCAAAAGCGCCGCCGCGCGTTGTTTCCTGTATTCATAAACGCTCCTCAAAACAGGCCGCTGATCCGGCCGTTTTCGTCGATGTCGATTTTCTCGGCGGCGGGGACTTTGGGCAGTCCCGGCATGGTCATAATATTGCCGGTCAGCACCACCACAAATCCGGCGCCCGCCGACAGGCGCACGTCGCGTACCGTCACGGTGAAATCCGTCGGCCGCCCGATCTTGGTCGGATCATCCGACAGGGAATACTGCGTTTTCGCCATGCAAACGGGAAGATGTCCGTAGCCAAGCGATTCGAGGCGATCCAGTTCTTTTTTGGCGGCGGGGATAAACTGTACATGCTTGCCGCCATAGATAGATTTCACAACCTTTTTGATTTTCTCCGCCAACGGATCGCTGTCCTCATAGGTCAAGGTCAGCTTCGCGCCGCCCTCGTCACACAGACGGATGACTTCGTTTGCCAGCTCGATGCCGCCTTCGCCGCCTTTGCCCCATACTTCCGAAAGCGCCACGTTGACGCCGCGTGCTTCGCATTCGGTGCGCACGACGGCCAGCTCCTCCTCCGTGTCGGTTGGGAAACGGTTGATCGCGACCACGGCGGGGATACCGAACCGCTCGGTGATGTTTTCGATATGGGCGAGCAAATTCGGAATACCGCGCACGACCGCCTCCGCGTTCGGCTCGGCCAAATCGGCTTTGGCGACGCCGCCGTGGCATTTGAGTGCCCGCACGGTAGCGACGATGACCGCCGCCGCAGGTTCAAGACCCGCCTTGCGGCATTTGATATCAAAGAATTTCTCCGCACCGAGGTCGGCGCCGAATCCCGCCTCGGTCACCACATAATCGCCGAGTTTCAAAGCGAGTTCGGTCGCCGTGACGCTGTTGCAGCCGTGCGCGATGTTGGCAAACGGGCCGCCGTGCACCAGCGTGGGGGTGTGCTCCAGTGTCTGCACCAGATTCGGCTGGATCGCGTCTTTGAGCAGCGCCGCCATCGCACCCTGTGCCTTGAGGTCGCCCGCCGTCACCGGCGTGCCCGCACGCGTGTAGCCCACCACGATGCGGGCGAGATTCTCTTTCAGATCGGTGATGCTGCGGGAGAGGCAGAGGATCGCCATCACTTCCGACGCGACGGTGATGTCAAAGCCATCCTCGCGCGGCACGCCGTTCATCGCGCCGCCAAGGCCGTCGGTGATCTGGCGCAACTGCCGGTCGTTCATATCGACACAGCGTTTCCAGGCGATGCGGCGCACATCGATATCCAGCGCGTTGCCTTGATGGATGTGGTTATCGAGCATCGCAGCAAGCAGGTTATTCGCCGCGCCGATCGCATGCATATCGCCGGTGAAATGCAGGTTGATGTCCTCCATCGGGATCACCTGGGCATACCCGCCGCCCGCCGCGCCGCCTTTGATGCCGAACACGGGGCCGAGCGACGGCTCACGAAGCGCCAGCACCACCGATTTGCCGAGGCGGTGCAGCGCGTCGCCGAGTCCCACCGTGGTGGTGGTCTTGCCCTCGCCGGCCGGCGTCGGGGTGATCGCCGTGACCAGAATCAGTTTGCCGTTCGGCTTGTCCTGGAGGCGATCCCGCACCGAAAGCCGGATCTTTGCTTTATCGTAGCCATACGGGATCAGCTCGTCCGGCTGCAGACCGAGCGAGGCGGCAATGTCGGTGATGGGCTTTGGGGTCGCCTGCTGAGCAATCTCAATATCGGATAAATAGGCCATCTCATCCACGTCCTTTTATAATGGTATCAAATTATAATAAAAACAGCGGTCTTATTATAGCACGCTTATCCGCTGTTCGCAAGCGGTCGCCCCCGCACATTTTTATGAATTCTTTTGAAATTTCAAAAACAAGACTTGCAAAATGTGGGAGAATCGTGTATAATTATCAAAACGCGTCCATTCACACTTTTTCGATTTGTTCAATATTAACAAATATCGACTGGCATTTTAGGGACGTATCACAAAAGGAGATGCTGATATGAAGCAATATGCCGCGAAAAACATTCGCAACGTTGCACTGGCCGGACACGCCGCCACAGGAAAAACTACGCTGGCGGAGGCTGTTTATTATCTAACGGCAAAACCCGATCGGCTCGGCAAAGTGGCCGATGGCAACACCGTGTCCGACTTTGATCCCGAGGAGATCCGCCGCGGTGCATCCGTTTCCACTTCGATCATCCCGATCGAATGGCAAGACACCAAAATGAACCTGCTCGACACCCCCGGCCTGTTCGACTTTTCGGGCGGCCTGTCCGAAGGCATCCGTGCCGCCGGCAGCGCGCTGATCGTCGTTTCCGGCAAGAGCGGCGTCGCGGTCGGAACGGAAAAAGCCTTCCGCGCCGCGTCCAAAAAAGGCATTGCCAAGCTGTTTTTCATCAATAAGCTGGATCGCGAAAGCGCCGATTTCTATCGCGTGTTTGAAGAGCTGAAAGCCACGTTTGGCTCGATGGTCTGCCCGATCGTTGTGCCCTATGTCGTGGAGCACAAGGTGCAATGCTACGTCAACCTGCTCGAAGACCGCGCATATAAATATGAAAACGGCAAAGCGGTCGAAGTGCCGATCCCCGATATGGGAGACCGTCTCGAAGAGCTGCGCAACACGATGTATGAAGCGGTTGCCGAAACCGATGAAGAATTGATGGATAAATATTTCTCCGAAGGCACGTTCACGTCGGATGAATTGATCCGCGGTCTCGCGAGCGGCGTCCGCCACGGCGACATCGCCCCCGTGTTCTGCGGCTCCGCACAAGATTTGTGCGGCATCGATCAGTTGCTCAACGGCCTCGTGTGGCTGGCTCCTTGGGCGGAAACGGTCGCCGGCGAAACCGGCGTTGACCAGGACGGCAACGAAATCACCTTGACGGTGGACGAAAGCGCACCGGCGACAGCGATCGTCTTTAAGACGGTGGTCGACCCGTTCGTCGGTAAACTGGTCTACTTCAAAGTCATCAGCGGCAAAATCACATCGGATACAGCGCTGGTGAATATGCGCACCGGCGCATCCGAAAAACTCGGCAAGCTGTACACGGTATGCGGCAAGAAACAATCGGAAGCCTCCTGCATCCCCGCCGGCGACATCGGCGCGGTTGCGAAGCTCGCCTCCGCCAATACAGGCGATACGCTGTGCGCTCCTTCCCGTCAGGTCACCCTGCCGGGCGTGGCGTTTGAATCCCCCTGCCTGTCGATGGCCGTTTCGCCGAAGAACAAAGGCGATGAAGACAAAGTGGCGGCCGGCCTCACCCGTTTGTCGGAAGAGGATCCCACCATCCACTTTGTGCAAAATGCGGAGACCAAAGAAATGGTGCTCTCCGTTCTCGGCGATCAGCATCTCGATGTGGTCGCATCCAAATTGAAATCCAAATTCGGTGTCGAAGTCACGTTTGCCCCGCCGAAAGTCCCCTATCGCGAGACCATCCGCAAAAAGGTCAAGGTGCAGGGTCGTCATAAGAAACAATCCGGCGGTCACGGCCAGTTCGGTGACGTGTGGATCGAATTTGAGCCGTGCGACAGCGACGAGCTCGTGTTCGAAGAGCAAGTGTTCGGCGGCGCGGTTCCGAAGAACTTCTTCCCCGCTGTGGAAAAAGGCCTGCGCGACAGTGCCGCAAGAGGCACGCTGGCCGGATTTCCGATGGTCGGCCTCAAAGCGACCCTGGTCGACGGTTCTTACCACCCGGTCGACTCCTCCGAAATGGCGTTCAAGACGGCGGCCAGCCTCGCTTACAAAGCCGGTATCCCGCAGGCGTCGCCTGTGCTGCTCGAACCGATCGGTCTTTTGCGCTGCTTCGTCCCCGGCGACTACACCGGCGATATTATGGGCGACGTTACCAAGCGCCGTGGCCGTGTGCTCGGCATGAACCCCGCCGAAGACAACCTGACCTGCGTCGAAGCGGATGTGCCGATGGCCGAGATGGCGGATTATGCGGTTATGCTGCGTCAGCTGACGCAGGGCCGCGGCTACTTCACGCTGGAATTCCAGCGCTATGAAGAAGCGCCCGCCGCGGTCGCCGCGAAAGTCATCGAAGAATATAAGACGGAAGAATAAGCAAGCCATTTCATCATCCGGCGTATATAAACAAATTGCGGCAGCTACATTTTCAGCATAAGATTCAAATTTCTCTATAATAGTTTTCCCTCTACTGGCTTTCTCACTAAGAATTATTGCCTCTATTCCTTGCTTCTCTAGCAATCTTGCAAC
>JAFTBJ010000094.1 GCA_017455295.1 Clostridia bacterium | reverse complement strand
CTTTTTCGGATTGTCAACACCTGATTTTACAGTTGATTGCGCATGATTTTGCCGCTGATGGTTTTCGGAAGCTCGTCGCAGAACACGACGATGCGCGGGTATTTGTAGGGCGCCGTATGGGACTTGACGTAGGCCTGGATCTCTTTTTTGAGCTCCTCGGTGCCCTCGGTGCCGCTGACAAGCACGATGCTGGCCTTGACGACCTGTCCGCGCACGGGATCGGGCGCCGCGGAAACGCCGCATTCCAGGACGTACGGCAGCTCCATGATGACGCTTTCGATCTCAAACGGCCCGATGCGGTAGCCGGAGGATTTGATGATGTCGTCCACCCGGCCGACGTACCAGAAATACCCGTCCTCATCCCGCCAGGCGGTGTCGCCGGTGTGATAGACGCCGCCGCGCGTGGCATACGTCGTCTGCTCGTCGTTGTCGAGATACTGGCGGAAGAGGCCGCAGGGGATGCCGTGATCGAGCTTGACGACGATCTCGCCCACCTCGCCGTCCGGCAGGCTGTTGCCATCGGGATCGATGACGTCGATGTCGTATTGCGGGGACGCTTTGCCCATCGAGCCGATCTTGATGGTGGTGCCGGCAAAGTTCGCGATGGTCAAGGTGGTTTCGGTTTGGCCGAAGCCCTCCATGATCTCGAGCCCGGTCGCTTTTTCAAATTGCTTCGCGACTTCCGGATTGAGCGCTTCGCCGGCGGTGGTCATGTGCTTGACGCTGGAAAAATCATACTTGGACAGGTCTTCCTTAATCATCATGCGCAGCATGGTGGGCGGTGCACAGAAGGTCTTGATCTGATACTCCTTGAACATCGGCAGGATATCCGACGCGTCAAAGCGATCAAAGTCATACACAAACACGGCGCCTTCGCACATCCACTGGCCATACAGTTTGCCCCACAGCGATTTGCCCCAGCCGGTGTCGGAGATGGTCAGGTGCAGGCCGTTCGGCTCGCAGCAGTGCCAATATTTCGCGGTCATGAAATGGCCGAGGCCGTAGGTGTGCTTGTGCTCCACCATTTTCGGCTGCCCCGTGGTGCCGGAGGAGAAGAAGATGAGCGCCGGGTCGTCGCCCGCCGGAGTGTCGGCGGTGCGCTCGAAGTTGCTGGAGAAGACGTGGTATTCGGTATCGAAATCGTGCCAGCCGTCCCGCTGACCGCCCGCCAGAATCTTGAGCTGTACGCTGGGGCAGGAAGCGGCCGCGCGTTCGGCGATCTCCGCCACGTCGCCGTCCGCCGTGCAGACGATCGCTTTGACTTTGGCGGAATCATAGCGATAGACAAAATCGTGCTCTTTGAGCTGGCTGGTCGCGGGGATCGCGATCGCGCCGAGCTTGTGCAGCGCAATGATGGAGAACCAGAACTGATAATGTCTCTTCAGCACCAGCATCACGCGGTCGCCCTTTCCGATGCCGAGCGAGCGGAAATAGTTCGCGGTGCGTGCCGATTCTTTCTTGATATCCTTAAACGTAAAGCGGCGCTCGGTTTTATGCTTGTCGAGATGCAGCATGGCGAGGCGATCGGGATATTTTTCGGCGAGCTTATCGACCACGTCAAAACCGAAGTTGAAGCGTTCGGTGTTTTGAAATTCCACCTTTTGCGGCACGCCGTTTGCGTCCTCGGTGACGTGGACGAATTCTTCGATTTGCAGCGATTCCGCCTGTCTCGCGGCGGCAAGGCTTTGACGGATATCCGCTTCCGCCGTTTCCTCGCCGGGCAGCACCACGGCGCAGAACACGCAGTCCTGCCCCTCGACGGCGATCATGCCGTGCGGGGTGGAGGAGTTGTAATAGATGCTGTCCCCTTCGTGCAGCACTTCCCGGTTATCGCCGACCTGCACGAGCAAAGCGCCCGACAGCACGAGGTCAAATTCCTGGCCGGAGTGCTTCGTTAGGTGGATCGGCTTGTTTTGCAGCGCTTCGGAATATTCATACCGCACCCAATAGGGTTCGGCGATCTTGTCTTTGAATTTTGGCGCAAGGTTTTCGATCGTGATGCCTTCTTCTTTCGCGGTGCGGTGGCCTTCGCCCTTGCGGGTGACGGTGTAGGACGTCAGCCGCGCGTTGCTGCCCTCGAGCAGCTCGGTCATCTCGATGCCAAACGCGAGAGCGCAGTTGTGGATGAAGGTGAACGGCAGGTCGACCGTGCCGCTTTCATACGCTGCGTATTCAGCGGGGCTGACGTCGGTTTTGGCCGCCATATCCTCGACAGAAAAGCCCATGATTTCCCGCATGCCCTTGATGCGGTAGGCGATCTCCTGCAATTCGGTCATGGTTTGATAGTTCATAGCTGTCCTCCTGTTCTGCGGGGGCTGCCCGCGGCTTCTTGAGGCGAGTGCTGCAAAAAAAGACTCGTCTCAAAGGATTTCTTTGAGACGAGTCGAAAGGTTCTTTCGTACCCGCGGTACCACTCAAATTGCGCTCACACGAGCGCCACTCAGGCTCTAACAAGCCGTATGCCTTGACGCGGCAAAACGGAAAGTGTCTACTCACGCTTTTGGAAGGCGCTTTCGGGCTTTCAGCTCGGAAGGGATGGGAACTTGAAACGCTTCGCCGCAGGGATCTCACCATCCCCTGCTCTCTTTGGACTCCATCGTTTCGTCCGTCTTCGTCATTGCTTTTTTGAATATTCAATTCGAGGGGATTGTAGCACGCAAGAATCGGTTTGTCAAGAGGTTTTGCAAAAATTTCTAAAATTAGCCGATGAGAGGCGTATGGGGTTCGTTAAGGAACAAAGCCCTTATTTCAGCCGGTATTTTGTCGCAATTCCCTGCAAGCAGGGAATTTGTACTGCAAATTCCGCAAAAGCGATATATTTTGCCTGACGGCAAAATGCGATATGACGGCTTATGCCGCCACGATATATTTCGCTATGCGAAATGCGATAGGATATTTGCCCTTGTTCGCGAAGCGAACATATCGCGTGACTTTTGTCACATATCGCACGCCGTCGGCGTATATCGCTTGCCCGAAGGGCAAATATCGCTGACGACTGTCCTTTAGACCAGTCGTCAAAGCCCGAGGATTTTCTGCGATTCCTCTTTCATTTTATATTTGAGGATCTTGCCCGCGGCGTTCATCGGGAAGTCCTTGACAAACAGGAAATAGCGGGGGATCTTGTGCCGCGCGATGTGAGACTGTCCAAAGGCGCGCATCTCCTCCTCGTCGGACTGCTCGCCATCGTGCAGGATGATCCACGCGCAGGCTTCCTCGCCATAGGTCTTGTCCGGCACGCCAATGACCTGAACGTCGCGCACCTTCGGATGGGTGAGGTAGAATTCCTCGATCTCGCGGGGATAGAGGTTCTCGCCGCCGCGG
>JAFTBJ010000093.1 GCA_017455295.1 Clostridia bacterium | reverse complement strand
TAGGTATACCCGCCGAGCGTTAACGACCGCGGCGTCGCCATGTAGCTGTAATACCCATTGACCTGATCGAGCGGGATGGTCTTGACACCGGTGAAGGTGGTGCGCAGCCACAGCCCCATATCCACGAGGCTCTCGCCCGGCACGCCGAAGAAGAGATAATCGCCGAGCTTCATCACGGCGACCGTCACTTTCGCTGTGTGGCGCTTCAGGGTTTCTTCGTCAAAATCGCACACATCCTGCACCAATGCCCGTGTGCACGGCGTGCGATAGCGCTCGTCGATCAGGCGTTTGACCACATAAGCGGGCGCGTCGTCCGCGATCGCCTGCTGCAGCGCCCTTTCCGCTTCCTCCGTCGCCTGCGGGATCTTGTCTAAATCCGCAAAGCTGTACGGCATGCTCTCCCGCATCGGGATATAAAACGTGAAGGTATCCGCCACGCAGTTATCGGCGTGGCCGAGCGGTACGCGCTTTTCAACGTACCGCGCCATCAGCACGTCGGCCAGCTCTTCGCCGATGCGTTTGGACTCTTTGGCGGAGGAGAAATAATCGTCAAAGCCGTCGTAGCCTTTCTTCGTGGACAAATCGGCACAGGGGCCGTTGAGGTACATCGACGGCGCTTCGAATTCGCGCTCGAGCTTTTCGGAAAGATATCCCGGCCAGTCAAAGTCATAGTAATGCTGCACCCCGGCCTTGCGCAGTTCAAACAGCACCGATACATCGGGGTGTGCCGCAAAGCGGGACACGGTGCCGATCACCTTGCCCGCTTCGTCGCGGAACACGAAGAGGTACGCTTTCTGGTCGACGGGGTTGTCAAAATAGATCGGCTCATCAAATACCGGCAGCTTCGGTTGATATCCGCGCAGCAGCATGATATTCGGATTCTGCGAATAGGGGCGGCGCTGTTCGTCAAAGCTCATGCCGGTCCAGATGGTGACGCCGCCGAGCCCTTCGACGTATTGCTCGCGGTTCATCGTATATTTAGTTCCGACGTCCGCTTCTGCGACATCGCAGGTGAACGGCACCGCGCGGGTCTTCATATCATTGACCTTGTCGGACACGAGCCGGATCAGTTGATCCATCGCGTCGAACCGCAGCTGCTGGCCGTCGGGGCCTGCGTGGATCTGCAGTTCGTGATACCAGATATTGTTTGCGGGGATGCCGGTGTTCGCCGACACCTCCTCGCGAAAGCGATCCGCTTCATGGTAAAACGTGCCGCCGCTGTCCAAGGCGCACAGCAGCACCTGCGTTTGCTCCGTTTCAATGTACAGCAGGCGGTCGTAAAGATCGGTGCCGTACGGCCAAAGGGGATGAAAGATCCCCTGGATGGAAATTTTGTCAAAACAACAGTGAGCCATCGCGAGTTCTCCTTTATATCCTGATCGGTTGATCGTCGTCAAACAAATGTGGGTTGTGCAGCAGATAGGGGGTGGTGATGTCCGCCATGCGGGCGGCGTCCGCCACAATGCAGCGCGCCTGCCCGAATGTGCCGTAGGACACCGCGTGTTCTTTCACAAAAACCGGTTCCATTTTGTCGTAATGCTCCGATACATCGACGGGGGGCGGGGTGGTGTGATGCCGAAACTGCGGCACCGCAAAGCGGCGGCCGTCCGGGGCGATCACGGTGAATGCCTGCGGCTTGTCCGCCAGACGATTGGGGGTGCCGCACCATTCCTCGACGCCATGCATAAAGGTGTTGTTTTTGAGGGTGCACCCGATGAACAAAATGGTTGCCCGCCGGTCGCAGAGTTTGCCCCAGCAGCCGGTGCGGGGACAGGGGGTGCGGGTGAGTTCTTCGCCCGCGGTGTAGTCTTCGGCGTCAGCGCCCAGCGCGGCCACCGAATGGGTCGGATGAAACGAGCGCACCACGCCGGGGCGCACCCGGAACAGGTTGGTCAGCAACCCGACGCAGGACGGTTCGTTTGCGACGTCGAACACGGTGTACTGCTCATTCATCTGCCGCCAGGTGTGCGTCGGCAGCACCAGCAGGCCGTCTTTCATATAGTCGGACAGCACATCGAGCACCGTGTCGGCGCCGCCATCCACCTCGCCGATCGCTTTCATCGACGAATGCACGAGCAGCGTGCCGCGCGGATCGATGCCGAGCGCGGCCAGTTGATCGTGCAGCATGCGTGCGTCGGTCATACCGGCGTCCCCAGCTGCACGACCGAGCTCATAATGAGCAGGCCGGAAAAAACGATAACAAACAAGGCGCCGCAGGCACAATACAAAATGCGATTGCGTTTTCCGCCGGGGATGCCGCTTGCCGCAAACCCGATCAGCAGGCAGGCGACCAGCGCTGCGCCGAGGTCGAGGATGATGCGGATCTGGAACGAGGTGGCAAAGGCAAGCAGCCAGTCCAGCCAGCGGGCGCACACGCCGCTGATAATGTAGGTTGCCGCCGGTACGGCGAGCGGCACCACGGCCGGTATGTACGCATGCTTTTTGGCGCGAAGAAACGCGATCGCCATGGCACCGAGCAAAATCAGGGTCGCCCAGCAGGCAATGAGCAGTTGAGGATTGGTTTGCACAGCCATATACATGTCCTCCGAATATAATTCGAAACTAAAAAATATATAAATATACAAATATATTGTACCGCAAAAGCCGGGAGGTTGTCAATGCTTTAAAAAGGGAAAGCCGGAAACTTTTTGACAAACCGTGCAGGTGTGTGAAATCCCGGCCTCTCTTGCAAATGAAGCATGGGGTTCGCCAATAGGAAGCCGCGGCAAAGACGCCATGAAATACATAAAGCAGCCCAAGAGGCACATCGTTTTGGATGATTTTGAATGGAGAGTGCAGGCAGATGATCGATGGGGACGGGCGAATCGAGGTCGTATGCCGGCATATAAATATAGCGGCGAGGTCATATGACCCCGCCGATTATTTTTATGTGTATGATGTTGGCTTCGTATCGTTTTCAGCACTCTCCGCGCTTTTTGCTTTTTTGTTTGTATCGATAGTTTTTCCAAATACAAAAAATCGATCATATAAATATTCGGTCACCAGATTGACCGCCATATTCAGAATGGTCACCAAAAAATCGTTCCATCCGCAGCTTTCGACAAGATCGTTTCCCAAAATTGTTGAAATCGGTGTGAATACGGCGTAGAAGAGCGCAACCTTCAGCATAGCAACCGGTATATTCCCCGCTGATCGGAATGTAAACTCCCTGTTTAACGTAAAATTCCAAATCACAGACAGTACAAGAGCGATCAGGTATTTCGGCCAGTAGGGCCATGGTGTCAACCAATCCAGCAGTGCGAATGAAGCAAATTCGATGGCGCCCGCGGATATTGAAAACAGCACGAATTTGACGCCTCTTACGATTTCTTTTTGTTTATTCATCGGCTGACGGCTCAATTTCCGACACCTCCGCTTTGATTAGGCGTTCATATCCTTAAAATTCATGGCGTTTGATTTGTAAAGATTCTTGAACACCTTATAGCTGCGCGCATATACCTCTTTATTTTTTAGATTGGGAACGTAAGTGCGGTTGGCTTTTACGAGCCGACGCGAAAGTTCAAGCACGTCCTCGCCTTGGATACCCGCCGCCACGACAAGAGCGGCTCCGACAGCGCCCGATTCCTGGGCGTTATTGACCGTCTCTATAGTCCGCCCGGTGATATCCGAAAGCATCTGGCATATGACGGGAGAAAGCGCTCCGCCGCCGACAAAACGGATCGTATCGGACGTTTTGACCTTCTTCTCCACGCTTTCCAAAAGCCAGCGCAGATGATAGCAAATACCCTCAAGCACCGCGCGGATCATATCCCGCTTTCCGTTTTCGATTCGGATATTGAAAAATATTCCCGCAGCATTGGAATCCTCGAACGGACAGCGGTTACCGTGGAGCCACGGGGTGAAGATCACGCCGTTCGCTCCGGGCGGAACTTTTTCCACCTCTGCGGATAAGTAATCGTATAAGCTTGTGAATCTGCTCTCATAATCATCCGTCACGTTGGCTTTGTTCAGATAAATGCCGATCTCGTCA
The DNA here is from genome assembly GCA_017455295.1 of Clostridia bacterium. Taxonomy (GTDB): domain Bacteria; phylum Bacillota; class Clostridia; order Oscillospirales; family Acutalibacteraceae; genus RGIG1959. The sequence goes on along the minus strand of JAFTBJ010000093.1, from coordinate 266 downwards.
AGCGCAAGATGATTCAGCGCCCATTCATAGCATTTCCCCGCCGTTTCAAGCTCCGCGTAATAATTGAAATACCCGTGTTTGGCGGAAAGAACGCCCGTGATCATGGCGTCGATATCGACGGTCTGATGATCCATAAACGTCGATACCCAGCCCGACGTTCCGACGTAGATATGGGTGTCGCCCGGCCTTGTGCATCCCGCGCCGATGTTGACGAAGGTCGTGTCACCGCCGCCTCCGAATACCGGAATCCCTTCGATCAGTCCGAG
>JAFTBJ010000092.1 GCA_017455295.1 Clostridia bacterium | reverse complement strand
CGACGTGTGGATCCTGCCCGACACCGAAGCCAACCGGAAAACCACCGTATGGGGTACGGCGACGCTTTCAAAACTCGCGAAGGGAGACAGCCGACAAGCGCCTTTATGTGAGCCGGGCGACGACGGACGGTATCTTCTTCGACTGATCGATACCGACGGCTTTTATTATTCGGCAAGCGGCGTCCTGCTGAAAGCGGACTGGACGCTGCAAATCAGCGGCTCCGGTTTGGACGATATCGCCGCAGAAGTTTTGGACGAAAGCGGCACGTCGCAAGCGACCTATGCGATGTTTGCTGCCAAGCTGTAAAGGGTACATAAAAGGGCGTGTATGCCATGGCATACACGCCCTTTTTTGTGAGATTGTTTCAAGAATCATAAAACGCCCGGCCGTCGTCGGTGACCAACCGCTCGGCTTTCGGGTATTCAAAAATAGCGGGGTTGTCGGCGTTTGCTTCCAGATAGGCGACAAATTCCGCCGCGTACCATTTCGCCATCGCAAGGTTGTGCATCAAGTAGTGCCCGCAGTTCACCGCGGTGGCGCCGGGCACCTCCGTCGCCTCCCCAACCGCGCGGAACGCACCCAGAATCAGGTCGTAAATCTCCTGCGGCGGGCGGCTGCCTTTGAGAATGAGATAAAACCCCGTCAGACAGCCCATTGGGCCCCAATAGACGACCTCGTCCTTCCAGACAGGATCGTTGCGCAGGGTGGTGGCGATGAGGTGCTCGAGCGAATGCATCGCCGCCGTGTCGATCACCGGCTCGCGGTTGGGGCGTTTGAGTCGAATGTCATAGGTCGTGACCGTGCCGCCCCCGACCGTGTCCGCCCGGCTGAAAAATATGCCGGGGATGATGGCGGTATGATCCACCGAAAAGCTCTGTATCAATTCCATAATCTCGGTTTCCTTTGCTGTTTTTGTTGTCCAGCTTTTAGTATAGCACAATAAAAAGCAGAAATCAAATCCTGCAGCCGTATCGTCAATATGAATATTTCTTTATATATCGTTGCATTTTGCCTCTGATATCCTTATATAATTTGCGGTTTATTTTGTGTTTTTGCAGGAATATTGATAATAAATTGCAAAATAGGGTTGACAAGACTTTTTGTTCGGTGTATAATCCCGGGTGTAAAAAGTATCGGCTTTTTCAAATACCCGTCAAAAAAGAAAGGCAACGGCGTCTTGCGTGTGTGGGCACGCAGGACGCCTCTTTTTTTGAAGCGGATTCACAAAGGGAGTGGATTTACATGGCAATTGAAGAACTCACCGCGCTGATTGAACAAAGCGTCACCAAAGAAGCGTTCGGCATCTGGTTTTTGATCGGGGCCGCGCTGGTCTTTTTGATGCAGGCAGGCTTTGCTATGGTGGAGACCGGCTTCACCAGAGCGAAAAACGCCGGCAACATCATTATGAAAAACCTGATGGATTTCTGCATCGGCACCGTCGTCTTTGTGCTGCTCGGGTTTTCGCTGATGATGGCGGAGGATTATGTGCTGGGATTCATCGGCGTGCCGAACTGGAACATCCTCACCGATTTTGGTGGTTTTCTGAGAAGCGGCAACGCGCCGTCCTTTGTGTTCAACCTCGTGTTCTGCGCCACCGCGGCGACGATTGTGTCCGGCTCGATGGCGGAACGCACCAAGTTTCTGTCCTACTGCATCTATTCGGGCGTGATCTCGCTGTTCGTCTACCCGATCGAAGCGGGCTGGATCTGGAACTCGCAAGGCTGGCTTTGTCAGCTCGGCTTCCACGATTTTGCCGGTTCCGCCGCGATCCATTCGGTCGGCGGCGTCACCGCGCTGATCGGCGCGATTATGGTTCGGCCCGCGGCTTGGAAAATACATCCGTGAAAAGGACGGCAAGGTCAAGAAGGTCAACGCGATCCCCGGCCACGCCATCACGCTCGGCGCGCTCGGGTGCTTTATCCTCTGGTTCGGCTGGTACGGCTTCAACGGCGCCGCCGCGTGGGACAGCAACTCGCTCGCCTCCATTTTTGTGACGACCACCATCGCCCCCGCCGTCGCCACCTGCACCACGTTGCTGTTCACCTGGATCAAAAACGGCAAGCCGGACGTTTCGATGTGCCTCAACGCCTCGCTCGCGGGCCTCGTGGGCATCACGGCGGGATGCGACGCGCTGGACGCTGTTGGCGCTTCCATCGTCGGCGTTGTGTCCGGCATTCTGGTCGTCGTGGTGGTCGAAGCGGTCGACCTCAAGCTGCATATCGACGATCCCGTCGGCGCGGTCACCGTGCATTTTGCAAACGGTGTGTGGGGCACGATCGCGGTCGGGCTGCTGGCCTCCCCCGCCGCCCCTGCCGGGCTTGATGGGCTTTTCTATACCGGCAGCTTCCGGCTGCTCGGCATCCAAGTGATCGGCATCCTCGCCGTGCTCATTTGGACAGCGATCATGATGACGCTGACCTTCCTCATTATCAAGAAAACGATCGGCTTGCGCGTGTCGGAGGAGGAAGAGATCCTCGGCCTCGATTCCACCGAACACGGCCTGCCGAATGCATATGCCGATTTTTCGCCCGCCGTGTAAGGGCTGCCGTATGAATACGAAAGCGCGGTCGCTGTGACGGGCGAGATCCCGCCGGCGGAAGCGGTGCCGGTCAAGGTGGTTCCGTCCTTTGAAGAGGGCACCCCACGCTTCATCAAGATCGAGATCCTTTGCAAAGAATCCCGCTTTGAGGTGCTCAAATCCGCCATGATGGAGATCGGCATCACCGGTATGACTGTCTCCCATGTGCTCGGCTGCGGCCTGCAAAAGGGCAAGCCGGAATACTATCGCGGCGTCCAGATCGAAGCCACCCTGCT
>JAFTBJ010000091.1 GCA_017455295.1 Clostridia bacterium | reverse complement strand
TTCACAATATCGTCCGGGTTGACGACGTTGCCGCGGGATTTGGACATCTTCTCCCCGTTTTCGCCGAGGATCATACCGTGGCTCGTCCGCTTGGCATACGGTTCCGGAGTGGGTACCACACCGATGTCATACAGGAATTTGTGCCAGAAACGGCTATAAAGCAGGTGCAGCGTCGTATGTTCCATACCGCCGTTGTACCAATCAACCGGCAGCCAATACTTGAGCGCTTCCGCCGAACTGATCGCCGTATCGTTGCGGGGATCGGTATAGCGCAGAAAATACCAGGACGATCCCGCCCACTGCGGCATCGTATCGGTTTCGCGGCGCGCTTTGCCGCCGCAGCACGGGCAGGTGGTGTTCACCCACTCCTCGATCGCGGCCAGTGGCGATTCACCGGTATCGGTCGGTTCGTAACTGTCCACCATCGGCAGCCGGATCGGCAGCTCGCTTTCCGGCACCGGGACAAAACCGCATGTCTCGCACTGTACGATCGGGATGGGCTCGCCCCAATACCGCTGACGCGAAAACACCCAGTCGCGCAGTTTGAAGTTAACTTTGCTCTCCCCGATCCCTTTTTCAGTCAAGAACTTTGTGATGGCAACCTTGGCGTCTTCGACACTCATGCCGTCAAGGAAGCCGGAGTTGACCATGATGCCGGTAGCACAGTCAGTGAACGCTTCTTTTTGCACGTCGCCGCCCTTGACTACTTCGATGATCGGCAGGTCAAACGCTTTGGCAAAATCCCAGTCGCGCGTGTCATGCGCCGGGACCGCCATAATGGCGCCGGTGCCATACGAAACCAGCACATAATCGGAAATGAAAATAGGGATCTGCCGACCGTTGACCGGATTGATCGCCTCCACGCCGGAAAGCTTCACGCCGGTCTTGTCTTTGGCAACCTCGGTACGCTCAAAATCGGATTTTTTGGCCGCCGCTTCCTGATAGGAACGAATCTCGTCGTTGTTTTTGAGGATCGGCTCCCACGTTTTGAGAAGCGGATGCTCCGGCGACATGACCATATACGTCGCGCCGAACAGCGTGTCCGGGCGGGTCGTATATACCTCGATCGGTTGTCCGGCGGTGGTTTCAAATCGCACCTGAGCGCCGTGCGAGCGACCGATCCAGTGGATCTGTTGTGCTCTCACCCGCTCGGGATAATCCACCAGCACCAAATCATCGATCAAACGATCGGCATAAGCGGTGATCTTCAGCATCCATTGGCTCTTGACTTTATGGACCACTTCGCCGCCGCAACGTTCGCAAACGCCGCCCGCCGCTTCTTCGTTGGCCAGCACACATTTGCAGCTGTTGCACCAGTTGACGGACATTTCCTTTTTATAGGCCAATCCTTTTTTGAAAAGCTGCAAGAAGATCCATTGCGTCCATTTATAGTAGGCCGGATCGGTGGTGTTAATCTCTCGATCCCAGTCATAAGAAAGGCCGAGCGACTGCAGCTGCGCCTTGAAACGTGCCACATTCTTTTCGGTTACCACTTCGGGGTGAATGTGGTTCTTGATTGCAAAATTCTCGGTCGGCAGGCCGAACGCATCCCATCCCATCGGATAGAGAACGTTGTACCCTTGCAGGCGGCGTTTACGCGATACGATATCCAGCGCTGTATAAGAACGCGGATGGCCGACGTGGAGCCCCTGTCCGGACGGATACGGAAACTCCACAAGCGCATAGAATTTGGGCTTTGTATAATCCGTAGAAGCCGCAAATGTATGCTCTTTTGCCCAGATATCCTGCCATTTCTTTTCAATTACCGCAGGTTCATACCGTTTCATCTTTTGCCGTCTCCTCACCGTTTAAAAATTGTTCGACCGGGATCTCTTCGCCATCTTTCCAAAGGCGCTCCAGATCATAAAAGTTCCGCATCTCGCCATAGAATACATGCACGATCACTTCACCGTAATCGATCAGGATCCACGACGTGGAAGAATATCCTTCCACACGAAGCGGCTCAATGCCTTTTTCTTTTAATTCTTTTTCAAGATAATCGGCCAGCGCTTTGACTTGCGTAGTGCTGTTGCCGTGGGCAATCACAAAGCTGTCGCCGATCGATGTGATATCGGCGATATCGATCACGCGGATATCGTTTGCCAAATGCTTATCCAGCGATCGCACCGCCAGTTTGGTGACGATCCTTGCTTTTTCGGTCATAAAGCGCCTCCTCTTTATTCGTTGGTCACCAGGATCTTGCCGGTCTGGTCCGTCATACAATCGCTGAGCAGCTGTTGCTTTTGGTCGGAAACGCCGGTGTTAATCAGTTCCGGAAGCGTCACATCCGCCGCTGTGATTGCTTCTCCGTAAGGATTGAATGCATTGCCGAGCAGAGCGACAAGCTCATCCTTGTGGCAGGTGAATACGCTGTCGCCGTCCGAATCGGATGCGATCTCACCGGGCAGACGATATGCTGTCGTTTTTTCTGCGCCTACATTCGCCATGGATTGAATAATCTTGACGATCTCCTCTTCCGAATACTCGGTGCGCATTGCACCGGAACTATCCATCACTTCTTCGATCACGTCATCTGCCAGCGTATCCTTATCCAGCCGCAGCAACCGCGTGGCGATCGCGGCAAACACTTCCCGCTGCCGCGCCAAACGACGCAGATCGCGTTCCACTGTACCATCGGTGTAAGTGACATATTCCGTTGCCTGCGCGCCGGTCAGCGTGTGTATTCCGCTTGTCAGGTCCTCTCCGGCCAACGTCAGGTCATCGCTCAGATTCACATCCACGCCGCCAAGCGAGTCGATCAAGATCTGCAACCCCTTTTGCGGGAGGATGAAATATCCATCCACCGGCAGGGCCAGCTGATCGTTGACAAAATCCACAAGGCTGTTGATGGCGGAACCCGCTTTTTGCGTGATCTCACCGCCGCAAACGGTGTGCTTTGCAACATCTCCGCTTTCATCGATCTCGGGTTCATACACCCGCTTTTTGCAGGCGTCGCACCAGTCAAACGGTTTGGGGTTTGCCCAAATCGACGAGGCCGTATCCACGATCCATTGTTCGCCCGTCTCGATATAGGTATCGGCAGGCAGCTGCAACAAGCTGGCAGTCTGTGCCTGCTTATCATGGCAAAGCACCGCAATCATGCTCATATCCGAGCGATCATTTTCGCCCAATACCCCAATGAGGTAGTATGCCACCTTCCCTTGATTTTGCGCCGGTGTCACATCATAAGACGTAGCGGAAATCGGCGGGACTTTATCGCGGTCGTCCAAGAAGACGGCTTGATAAATATAGTTTCCCAAAACAAACAGAAAAATGAGGACAGCAATCACCAGCACCGCCGCCACGCACCGTAAAACCAGCGCCGCACGGGACAGCTTCTTTTTGGAACGTTTGGATTTTCTGTCAGTCCGCTTGCGGTCGGAACTGCCCGAGCGAGAAGTCGATCCGCTGTCGCCGGTAGACCGCATGTCACGGGTATCATCCGAATGCCCCGCAGCGGCATCGAGATCCATCCGAGGGCGCACCTTATTCCGTCTGTCCTTCGCCATACTCTGTCACGTCCTTTTTCATGATATAATCGTTATATGCTTCCAACGTATCAGGATGCACGGGGCGTCCGTGCTTGACAAGATCTTTGATCGTATAAGCAAGTGCATAGGTCATGGCGGCATCTTTGTCCTCATCGACAAGCCGCCTCATTACATCGACGTCGCGATAATCACGGTCAGCCGACGTGAAATCCGCTAGATATAACACCTGTTCGAGCAGCGACATGCCGGAGCGGGCGGTGGTGTGATACCGCACCGCGGTCACAATCTCCGGATCGTCTATCCGAAGCACACGCTCAATAAAAGCGGCGCCGCTGATCGCATGCCACAATTTTGGGGAACAGCGTGTAACCTCATCCAATAGTATACCAAAATCGTTCAGAATTTGCAACTGGGCTTCGTCTTCGGTGTTCTTCATGATATCATGCAGCAATCCTGCGGTATACGCTTTGCCGGGATCGGCGCCATACGCCGCTGCCAAGCGTTTAGCCTCCTCCGCCACCGCAAGAGAATGCGCATAGCGTTTGGGCTTCAAGCGTGCCCGGATGATCTCCTTGATTTGTTCATCCGGCAAGATCGCCGCGTGGTTTTGATACAATCCATGAGCACGGATGTATACCGCGACAGCAGGCGGCAGACAATTTTCGAACGGACCGCCCGTTGCGATCGCTTCCCGTATTCCCGTCGACGAAATCGGCACGAGCGGCAGATCGCAGATCACAAACCGCACACCCAGCATCCGAAGCGTATCGCCATATGCCGCAAGCTGCGCGGCGTTTTGATCATCCCGCGGGACGGTGACGATCGTTGCAAGTTTCGCGATCCGCTCGATTCGTTTCCAGGTCGACAGCGTCAAAAACATATCGGCGCCCATCAACAAATACCAGCTGTTCCCGGGATACTCGGCGGTCAGCGCTTCCAACGTATCCACAGTAAAAGACGCGCCGCCTTTTTTTAACTCATAATCAGACACTTCAAATAAATTGTCGCCTTCAATCGCCATACGGCACATTTGCAGGCGCACATCTCCATCGGTATCCGTTTGTTTCAATTTGTGCGGAGGCGTCGCCGTCGGCATCAGAACAACTTTGTCGATTGCCAAAATTTTGGCCACCCCTCTTGCCAGTGCCAGATGTCCGTTATGGATGGGATCAAAGCTGCCTCCGAATAGCGCGATCTTCATACGCGTTCCCCTTGTTTGTTATTTTGGCAAAACAATCTTCGGTTCCTCCGGGTGGCGCCGATACAGCAAGAACGTCCGTCCGATCACCTGTACCACCTCGGCTCCGACCGCCGCTGCAATTGCTTCCGCCGCTTCGCGGGCACTGATCGGTGCGGTTTCCAACACGCGGCCTTTGATCAATTCGCGGGGTGTCAGCGCGTCGTCCGCCTGTTTGTTGATCGTATCCGATCCGCCGCCTTTGCCGACATGCAAGATCGGTTCATAAGAATTGGCAAGTCCGCGCAGATATGCGCGCTGTTTACTGGTCATACTATCGACCACCTCTATTCATGAGATTTCAAATATTCCTGCAGCCGTTCGGAAAACGCGCGCAGCGCACGACCGCGATGACTGACCGCGTCTTTTTCTGCCGGCGTCAGCTCGGCAAACGTCTTCTCACCGACAAGAAAAACCGGATCATATCCAAACCCGCCATTTCCATGCGGTGCATCGGCGATCAGCCCTTCACAAGTTCCCCGCACCGTCAGTGTTTCCCCGTTTGGGAACACGCAGCAAATACAGGAAACAAAGCGCGCCGTCCGGTGGTCACGCGGCAGGCCGCGCAGTTCCCGCAGCAATTTTTCGATTTTTTCTTCGTCGGATGCGCCTTCCCCCGCAAACCGGGCGGAATATACCCCCGGCGCGCCATCCAGCGCATCGACGCACAAGCCGGAATCGTCCGCAATCGCCGGAAGCCCCGTTTCTTTACAAGCGGACGCCGCTTTCAAATAGGCATTTTCCTCAAAGGTTGTGCCGGTCTCCTCCACCTCGGGGAGCACGCAGCCGTATTCGCGATCGGTAATCGCCTGAATGCCGAGCGGCAACAAAATGCGGGACAGCTCTTTCAGTTTATGGGCATTGTGAGTCGCTACGATATAGGTCATCCCACACACTCCTCAGTTATCGCCGAAAATGCTTTTGGAAAACTCGTCCGGGTCAAACGGCTGCAGATCATCGATGCCTTCGCCAACGCCGATGAACTTGACCGGCACCTGCAGATCCTCCCGGATTGCCAGCACCACGCCGCCGCGCGCCGTACCGTCGAGTTTGGTCAATACGATCCCGGTGATCCCGGCCGCATTCTTAAATTCTCTGGCCTGATTGACCGCGTTTTGTCCCGTGGTCGCATCCAGCACCAGCAGCACTTCTTTGTCCGCCTCGGGAAGTTCACGATCGATGACCCGGCCGATTTTTTCCAGCTCGCTCATCAAGTTTTTCTTATTATGCAATCGGCCGGCCGTATCGCAGATCACCACGTCCGCCTGCCGGGCTTTTGCCGCGGCGATCGCATCAAACACAACCGCCGCCGGATCGGAATCCTGCCCGTGTTTAACGATATCCGCACCGGCACGTTTTGCCCAGATATCCAACTGCTCGATCGCAGCGGCACGGAAGGTATCCGCCGCCGCCAGCACCACTTTTTTGCCTTCGCCGACAAAACGAGAAGCCAGCTTGCCGATGGTGGTTGTTTTCCCGACGCCGTTGACCCCGATCACCAGGATCACAGACGGTTTCGTCCGCAGTGTCAGCTCCTGCCCGCCGCGCAGCATATCGGCGACGATATCGGCCAACAAGCCGCGAATGGCGGTGGGGTCGGTGACGCCGTCCTGTTTCACGCGGGCACGCAGTGCGTCGCAGATATGCGCCGACGTGGAAGCGCCGACGTCGCTCATGATCAAAATCTCTTCCAGTTCTTCAAACAGATCCTCATCGATGCGCGTAAACGAGTGCAGCATCGAATTGACCGAATTCATAATGGAATCGCGCGTCTTTTTGAGGCCTTCGCCGATCTTACTGAAAAATCCCATTCTGTCCCATGCCTTTCTTTATGTCGCCGGATGATCCACGGCGTCGATTCCCAATTTTTCCTCCAGTTCACCAACGCGCAGTTCGAGCAGTTTCGAGACACCTTTTTCCTGCATCGTCACACCGTACAGGACGTCTGCTTCCTCCATGGTACCGCGGCGGTGGGTGATCACAATGAACTGCGTCCGGTCGCACATCCGGCGCAGATAGGCCGCATAGCGATCGACATTGGTGTCATCCAGCGCCGCCTCGATCTCATCCAGCACGCAAAACGGCGACGGCGTCACATGCAGGATCGCAAACAGCAGCGAGATTGCTACCAACGCTTTTTCACCGCCGGACAGCGCGTCGAGGTGCAAGATCTTCTTTCCGGGCGGCTGCACATGCATATCGATGCCGCTGTTGAGCACATCGTCGGGATCGGTCAGCGAGAGCGCCGCTTTTCCGCCTTCAAACAATTCCTCAAACACCGCCCCGAATTTAACATTGATCTGGTTGAACCGTTCAACGAACATCGTTTGCATCTGTCCGGTCAGCTCATCAATCAAAGCCAGCAACTCTTTTTTGGAGATCTCTACATCGTTGACCTGCGTCGATAGGAACGCATACTGTTCGTTGACCTCTTTGAATTCTTCGATGGCATCCACATTGACGCTGCCGAGTGCCCGGATCTTATTTTTGAGTTCCTGCAATCGTTTGGAAGCCGCGGCGATATCGTCGATCGGTATCGCTTCGGCCGCCGCCTGCATTCGCGTCATATTGTATTCATCCTGCAGTCTTGACTCGATCTCTTCCACCTGTCGATTGGCGGCTGCCTGTTTTTCTTCCAAACGTGCGATCTCCTGCCCGGCAAGTTCCCGCTCGGACGATTTGTCACGCGAAGATTGGCGAAGAACCGTTTGGGAAGCTTCCAGCTGCATACGTTCTTCAGTCAGGCGCCGGATCTCTTCCTCGCTGTCCACTGCTTTTTGGCGAAGATCCGCCGCATTTTCGGTCAGCACGACGATTTCACTGTCGATCTTTTCACTGTCCTGCCGCAAGCTGTCGATTTGCTCCTGCAGCCGTGCCCGATATCCTTCCGCATCGCTGCGGCGGGTATCCAGCTCGACCAGCGATACCCGCAGCGAATCGATCTCCGCTCCCAGCTTTGCCGCCTGCAATTTGCAGTCTGCCGTCTGCGCCGCCAACGCTTCTCGCTTGCTTTGCAGTTCGACGCGGCCGCCGCTAAGTTCTTCGATCATGTCGTTCAGCTTTTTCTGTTCTTCAAGAAGGGCATCCGATTGTTCCGCCGCTTCCCGGATCGTCCGGCGATGGTCGGCGGCGCGTTCCACAAGTCCGGCTGTCTCGCGCTCGCGTTCCTCTATGGAGCGTATCACCGCTTTGCAAAGCTCGTCCAATCGACGCTGTTCCGCTTCAAAGCGGATTACATCCTCCTGCGCTGTGGTCAGCTCTGCCGTCGTACCGGACAATTCCGCCCGTACAGCTGTCATATCCTGTTCGGCTGTTTGCAGCGCTTCTTGAGCAGTCTGCATCCGTCCTTTGATCGCTTCACATTCTTCGGTCAGCCGCTCAATCTCCGACCGACGTGAAAGAAGACCTGCGCTTTTCACGCTGGAACCGCCTGTCATCGAACCGCCGGCATTCACCACCTGGCCGTCGAGAGATACCACACGGAAATGATAACGATACCGACGCGCGATCCGCACCGCCGCATCCAGATCTTCCGCCACAACCGTGCGGCCGAGAAGGTCGCACACGATCTCTCGATACGCTTTGTCGCACGTCACAAGATCGCTGGCAAGACCTATAAAGCCATCCTCGGAATCCAGCTCTTTTTCCTCCAGCACGCGGCCTTTGATCGTATCCAACGGCAGGAAGGTTGCACGACCTCCCTTGGTCTCTTTCAAAAATGCGATGCCGCGTTTGGCGTCGCTTTCGGTTTCGCACACGATGTTTTGCGCCGAAGAGCCGAGCGCCGTTTCAATCGCCAAAGCATAGTCGCCCTTCGTATCGATCAGCTGCGAAACCGTTCCTTTTATGCCGCGCAGGGCGCCGCGCTGCGCCTGCTTAATAACGGCCTTGACGCTGTTTTGGAACCCTTCCATGCTGCGTTCCATCTCTTCGAGAAGACGGATCCGGCGCAGTGCCGTTTCGTGATCGAGGCGCAGCGTATCGGCCGCCTTTTGCGCATCCTGCCATTTTTGGGTACGATTTTGCAGCCGAAGTTCCAATCCACTCGCCGCATTTTGCAGCGACGTCACCGTCTCACGACAGGTCTGCAGGCCCGTCTCACAGTCGGCAAGAGATTTTTCCGCATCCTGCTTTTCCTGTTCGAGCGCCGCTATCTCGGCTTTCAGCGTCTCAAGCCGCTGTTCGATCTCAGCCAACGCGCTTTCGCTTGTCACCGAACGCACCCGCTGATCGGACAATCGATCCGCAAGAAGCGCCGCTTCTTTGGCCAAGCTCTCCATGCGTCCGGAAACGTCATCCGTGCTGCGCACCAACGCTTCGGCTTCTTCCGACAGCGCCAGCTGCCGCTCATGCAAAGCGTCGATCTCCGCTTGTTTGGCCGCAATCTGACGAAGCTTTTCTTCTTTTTCCGCATCGATCGCTTGTGCGCCTTCCAGAGAAGCCCGGATCTCGCCGGTGATGCGTTCGATGCTTTCGTCGTTATGATGACGGTCGTTGCTTCGAACCGCCGCCTGGCTATCAAGCAACGCCGCCTGCTCTTCTAACAAATGGATCTGTCTGCGCACATCGTCGATTCGTACAAGCAGCTGCTCCGTTTCGGAGACCGCTTTATCCATTTGCTGTTCGATACGTCCGATCTCATTCCCGGCCGCGTCATATTGCGCACGCGCCATCTCCAAAGCGTCGGACAGTTCTCTCAGGATTGTGTGGGAACGCTCGATCGTATGCAGCCACAGTCCAATCTCCAGCTGCTTTTTTTCACCGCTGTATTCCAAAAACTTTTTGGCTTTTTCCGACTGTGTTTTCAGCGGCCCGACGCGCGCTTCCAACTGGGCGACAATATCACGCAGGCGCAGCAGATTGTCTTCGGTCGCTTTCAAGCGGCGTTCTGCTTCGCTCTTGCGATACCGGTATTTTGCAATGCCCGCCGCTTCCTCGAAGATCTCCCGGCGTTCCTGCGACTTGGACGCGACAATATCGCCGATCTGTCCCTGCCCGATAATGGAATAGCCATCCCGACCGAGGCCGGTGTCCATAAAGAGCATTTGGATGTCTTTCAGACGCACGGTGGCGTTGTTGAGCAGGTATTCGCTGTCGCCCGAGCGATAATACCGCCGGGTAACCTTAACCTCATCGCCGTCAAAATCCAGCGTACGCGTGGTGTTGTCAATAATGAGCGACACCTCGGCAAAGCCCATGCCGCGCCGCGCCGCCGTGCCGTCAAAAATGACATTTTCCATTTTAGACCCGCGCAGGTTCTTGGCAGATTGCTCGCCCAAAACCCAGCGGATCGCATCGCTGATATTGGATTTGCCGCTGCCGTTCGGCCCGACCACCGCTGTGATCCCCTGTCCAAAAGACAGCACCGTCTTATCCGGAAAAGATTTGAACCCCTGTATTTCCAGTGCTTTCAGTATCATATTATTCCTGCCTGCTCTCTGATTTTACTTTCGATCCTATCGGACAGGCATCTGTCAACATCGCTTTATAACGGTGTTCACAGACGACCATCGTCACGATCAGTCGTCATATCCCATCAGCTTGAGCGCTTCGCGCGCCGCCAACTGTTCCGCTTCCTTTTTACTGTGTCCAATTCCCCGTCCGATCACGTTGCTGTTCAGGTGAACCTCCACTGTAAAACGCTTGTTGTGATCGGGGCCGCTCTCTCCAACAAGGACGTATTCGACGATCTCTTCCGGTGTTTGCTGCACGATCTCCTGTAGCTGTGTCTTATAATCCTTGAAATGCCGCCGCCGCTGTGCGCCGATTTCTTTGATGAGATAGGGCAACGCAAAGTCTCTGGCAGCCTCCATGCCGCCGTCCAGATAGATTGCCGCCAGCACCGCTTCAAAAGCATCTGCCAAAATGGACGGACGGGAGGCGCCGCCGTTTTGACGCTCCCCTTTTCCAAGCAGCAAATAGTCGCCGAGCATGAGCTTTTTGGAATAGGATGCAAGCGCCTGCTCACACACAATTGAAGCGCGCAGCTTGGTCAGATCGCCTTCCTGCCGCTTGTCGTGCGAGAACAGATAGGTGGCCGCGATCATACCCAGAATAGAATCCCCGAGGAATTCGAGGCGCTCGTTGCTTTGACGATGCTGCCGCCCTTCGTTAGCATAAGACGAATGGGTCAGCGCCTCCGTCAGTAGCGCGTCGTTTTGAAAATGATAGCCGAGTGCTTTCATCAGCTCTTGCTTGTCTGCCATGCCGATCCTCTTTTCTTACAAGCGATCTTCCACATATCCGACGAGATCTTCCACCGTTTGGAATGCCATCAACTCGGCTGTGGGGATCTCGACGTCATATTTTTCGCCAAGCAGAAAGGCCGCGTGCTCGCGCTCAAAATCCGTGATATTCAAATCATCGAGCCGCGCCGCCATTTCCACATCTTCATAAAAACAGCCGCATTGTTCGCAAAAATAAGCGCGCACCACGTCCAGCACCGTCATGCTTCTTCGGCTCCTTCCGCCTGCACCGTTGCCTTGATCTTGTCGATCACACCGGCCTTGGCAAACTCCGCCGCGACGCGAATGGCGTTTTTGATTGCCAGCGCTTTGGCGTTGCCGTGCGTTTTGATGACCGGCTTGCGCACTCCCAGCAAAGGCGCGCCGCCATATTCTGCGGTGGACATGCTCTTTTTGAATGCGTCGAGCTCTTTCTTGACCAACAACGCCCCAATCTTGGTTTTGAGGCTGGTATAAAACATCGTCTTGAGATTCTGGACGATCATATCCGCCGTGCCTTCCATCGTCTTGAGCAGCACGTTGCCGGAAAAGCCATCCGCAACGATCACATCCGCCACACCGAAAGGTACATCACGCGCTTCCACATTGCCGACAAATTGGAGGTTGCTTTGCTTCAGCAGCGCATACGCTTCCTGCTGAAGCGGGCCGCCCTTGGTCTCCTCCGTCCCAACGTTCAAAAGTCCCACGGTTGCTTCTTTGCCGCCGCCCATCACATCGGTCATATACAAACTGCCCATCTGCCCGAACCGCAGCAGCATATCGGCGCGGCAATCTGCATTGGCGCCGGAATCAATCAACATCACAGGGCCTTTGGTCGACGGAATAACCGCCGCGATCGCCGGACGTGACACACCGCTGATGCGTTTGACTAGGAAGGTGCTGCCCATCAACAACGCACCTGTGCTGCCCGCTGAAACAAAAGCGTCTCCCTGCCCCGCAGCCAGCGCCTGTAAGCCAACGGCCATCGAGCTGTTTTTATGTTCTTTCAAGATGCTGCGAGGATGATCGTCCATGGTGATCACATCGTCGCAGTCGAGAATCTCCATCCGGTCAAGGGAGACCGCGTGTTCTGCCGCCGTTTGCCGGATAATGGCTTCTTTCCCGGTCAACAAAATGTCCACGTCATAGGCCTCAATCGCCTCAGCAGCTCCGCGGATGACTTCCAAGGGAGCATTATCGCCACCGAACGCATCGACGATGATCTTCATATCTGTTCACTCCTTTTGCAGCGCGGCCTCCAACGATTGTAAGGCGCGATCACTGAGCGCTTCATAGCGCATTTTTTTATCCCGGATCGGGGTATCAAGCGGCGGTAAAATACCGAAATTGGCGCCCATCGGTTGGAAATCCCGTCCTTCGTAGCTGCTGACATACGCCGCCAATGCGCCAATCATCGTGTCCGGCGGCAATACAAGCGGCGGTTTTCCAAACAGCATCCTTGCCGCGTTGTGGCCGGCCAGGATGCCGGACGCCGCCGATTCCATATACCCTTCTACCCCAGTCATCTGCCCCGCAAAAAACAGGGTTTGCCGCCGACGAAATGAGAATGTCGGTGCAAGCAGACGCGGAGAATCCAGAAATGTGTTGCGGTGCATCACGCCGTAACGAACGTATTCGGCATGTTGCAGCGCCGGGATCATCCCGAACACCCGCTTTTGCTCCGGAAACCGCAGATTGGTTTGAAATCCGACCAGGTTGCGCAGCGTACCGGCTTCATTCTCCGCCCGCAGCTGCAGCACCGCCCAAGGGCGATGCCCGGTTTGCGGATCACGCAGTCCCACCGGCTTCATCGGGCCGAATCGGATCGCGTCTTTCCCGCGGGAGGCCAATACCTCGATCGGCATGCAGCCTTCATAAACGGTTGGCTGCTCATCCGCCTCAAATTCATGAAGCGGCGCACGCTCGGCATGCACCAATGCCTCCCAAAATGCTTCGTATTCCTCTTTGCTGAGGGGGCAGTTGAGATAATCGCCGTTGCTCTCTTCTGCGCGTTCTCCCTCTTCCCGACCGTATCGCGATGCATAAAACGCATGATGCATATCCACACTGTCGGTCATTACAATCGGCGCGGCCGCATCATAAAAATGAAGCCCTTCTCCGCACAGCGCGGTCAATTGCGCGGAAAGCGCATCGCTGGTCAGCGGACCGCTGGCAACCACGGCCACACCGGTTTCCGGGATCGTCGTACATTCCTGTCGCACAACCGTGATCAGCGGATGCTCTTCGATCATGCGCGTTACGCCGTCGGCAAACAGATCGCGATCGACGGCAAGCGCGCCTCCCGCCGGAACAGTACATGTATCGGCGACGGTCAGGCAAACCGAGCCGAGGCGGCGCATTTCTTCTTTCAAAAGCCCTGCTGCGCTCGCTTGGCGGCGTGCTTTGAGCGAATTGGAACAAACCAGTTCCGCCAACCGATCGCTTTTGTGCGCGGGAGAAAACCGGACCGGCTTCATTTCATAAAGCGTAACGGCGACGCCATGCTGCGCCAGCGTATACGCCGCCTCACATCCGGCGAGTCCCCCGCCGATCACAATCGCGGTCTTTTCCTGCTCGTTCACGCTTTTGTCTCCCGGTATCCGCAGCCTTCGGTCGCGCAGAATACCTCGCCCTTTTTGCCCTTTTTGCGGTACATGGTTTTGCCGCATTGCGGACAAATTTTACCGACCGGTTCGTTCCACGTCACAAAATCGCACTTTGGATAATTTGCGCAGCCGTAAAACTTGCGATTGTTGCGTCCTTTTTTTGCAACGATCTCACCGCCACATTTGGGGCAGATCCCCTTGGTTTTTTCCACAAGCTGTTTGGTATTTTTGCATGCCGGATATCCGGGGCAAGCCAAAAACTTGCCAAAACGTCCGGATTTGATGACCATCCGGCGGCCGCATTTTTCACAAACGACGTCGCTTTCGGTCTCCGGCACTTTGATCCGCTCGCCGGACAAGGTGTCTTCGGCCTGCCGCAGCGTCTTTGCAAAATCGCGATAGAAGGTCTCCAGCTCTTCGACCCAATCGATTTTTCCGCTTTCGATATCATCGAGGCCTTCTTCCATCTGCGCAGTAAACTGCACGTCGACGATATTGGGGAATTGCTCTTTCATCAACGCCGTCGTCACTTCGCCGAGCGCGGTCGGCTTGAGCGACTTGCCGTCCCGCTCGATGTAGTCACGGCTGATGATGGTGCTGATGGTCGGTGCATAGGTCGACGGACGGCCGATGCCTTTTTCTTCAAACGCTTTAATCAGCGTCGCTTCGGTATATCGGGGAGGCGGCTGAGTGAAATGCTGATTGCCTTTGAGGTCCTTAACCGACAGGACATCGCCTTCCGCGAGCGGCGGCAGCGCGCCGCCCTCTTCGTCATCTTCATCTTTGGCTTCGGTGTACAGGACCGTGTAGCCATCAAAGCTCACTGTATAGCCGGACGCTTTGAACAGATAGTTGCCGGCCGCGATATCCACCTGGCAGGTATCCTGCACCGACGCCGCCATCAAGCTGGCGATAAAGCGCTCCCAAATCAGGCGATACAGCTTATATTGATCCGGCGTCAGCGACGATTTCACGCGATCCGGCGTCAGCGACGGCATCGCGGGACGAATCGCTTCATGCGCATCCTGCGCGCCCGCTTTCGTCTTAAAATAGCGCGGTTTTTCCGGCATATATTTTTCGCCGTAAACCTCTTTGATGTATGCGTTGCCGGCAGCGCGCGCTTCTTCGGAGATGCGCAGTGAATCGGTACGCATGTAGGTGATCAAACCGGTCGGGCCCATCCCCGCTACATCGACGCCTTCATACAATTCCTGCGCCGCCTGCATCGTGCGGCGGGCGGCAAAACCGAGACGCCGGTTGGCTTCTTGCTGCAGCGTGGATGTGATGAACGGAGGCGACGGCTGCAAATGCCGCACGCCGCGCTTGACGCTCTTCACAACAAACGGCACATCTTTCAGCGCATCCAGAATAGCGTCCGCTTCTTCTTTGGAAGACACCGTGCGCTTTTTGCCGCGGATATCTCCAAAAAGTTTGGCGGAAAACGCCTTTTGGCACGAAGCCGCCGCGAGCAGCGCGTCGATCGTCCAGTATTCCTCGCTGACGAACGCCCGGATCTCTTCCTCGCGATCGACCACAATGCGAACCGCCGCCGACTGTACACGTCCGGCCGACAGGCCCTTGCGGATCTTTTTCCAAAGGAACGGGCTGAGTTTATAGCCGACGATCCGATCCAAAATGCGACGCGCCTGCTGTGCGTTGACAAGATCCATATCGATCGGGTGCGGATTTTTCAAGCCCTGCATCACGCCGGTTTTCGTGATCTCATTGAACGCCACCCGGTTTTTTGCGGACGGATCCACACCGAGAATCTGCGCGAGATGCCAGGAGATCGCCTCCCCCTCGCGATCCGGGTCGGTCGCCAGCAGCACACAGTCGCTTTCGGCGGCGGCCGCTTTGAGCTGCCGGATCAATCCCGATTTGCCGGCAATATCCACATAACGCGGTTTAAAGCCGTGTTCGATATCCACTCCGAGCAGACTTTTCGGTAAATCGCGGATATGGCCGGTCGAGGCCATCACGCGATACTCGCTTCCCAAATATTTTTGAATGGTTTTGACTTTGGTTGGTGACTCCACAATAATCAGTGTTGACATAGTCCCATTCTTCACTCCCATCACAAGATTTCATCCAATACGTGTATATCGCTGTCCGGCGCCGCACACGACAACGCCGTATAATTCCAATTCCGTTAAAGCTGTCAACACAGCCGGCAGCGGCAATCCGATCTCTCTTGCCAGATCGGTCGCTGCTTTTTCTTCTGTCAGTGCGTGATAAAGACGCTTGGCCGTCTCACCAGCCGTGTTGGGGCAGCCGATACACGGCGGCGTCTCCAAAGGCGGTTTTGGCAACTCAACCGTTTCTTTTCGGACGGTCTCTTTTTGGGTGCCGACCGGCAACGACGAAGCAACAGAGGAAGGCCTTTCCACACGCATTTCCGCTTCGATCCCCGCTTCGATATCGATCACGGAAGAAAACCGAGCGAATTGATCGGTCAGGATATCTGTGACGCCGGTCACCAGCTGCGCACCTTCTTTGATCAGTGCATTGGTGCCGGCGCTACAGGGATCTCCTACAACGCCGGGCGCAGCATATACATCCCGGCCTTGCTCGCGCGCATGGCGCGCTGTGATCAGCGCGCCGCTTTTTTCCGGCGCCTGCGGCACAAACACACCCATAGAAATGCCGCTGATCAGCCGGTTGCGGATGTGAAAGTTGCCGGGGTATGCCCGACTGCCCGGCGGGAACTCCGTCAGCAGCATCCCGCCGCTGCGGATCAAGCGCTCCCGCGTCCCGGCTGTTGCGCGCGGATAGGACACATCGATCCCACAGGCTTGAAACGAAATGCAGGTGCCGCCTGCATCCAACGCGGCCGTCAACGCCACATCGTCGATACCTTCTGCGCCGCCGCTGACCACAATCACACCGGCAGCCGCCAGTCCGGCTGCGATCCGTCGCGCAACGTAAACCCCGTTGCGCGACGCGGTGCGCGAACCGACAACCGCGATCGTCGGCAGCAGTTCGACCGAAAAGCAGCTTCCCTTTCCGTAAAGCACAAGAGGCGGCGCATAGATGGCCCGCAGCAGCGACGGATAGGCAACGTCATCCGGCGTGAGTAGCCAGGCATCCGCTTTCAGCACTTTCCGCAAGTAATCGGAAGCCGCTGTCAGATTTTTATCCCGAAGCGCTTCTCGCTGTTTCGACGTGAGCGTTTCCCAAACGGTATCATCCGGCGCTTCATAGACAGCTTTGGCCGTTTTGAAGCGGCGCAGAATCTCATCGCTTTGCGGGGCGCCGACTCCGATCGCATCTTGCAGCCACAGCCAATAAACCCGGGTATCAATTGCCATCGCCGTCACCCGCCTTCTTATTGCGGCACAGTTCCCATAACACGATGCCGGCGGCCATGGACGCATTGAGCGATTCGGCACGCCCGGCCATTGGGATAGTGACGCGATGGGTGCAGGCCGCCACCGTCTCGGCCGTCAAGCCGCCGGCCTCATTGCCGATCACCGCGACCGCGCCGCTTTTCGGCGCTTCGGTGATTGGCACGGCGTCAGCGTCCACCACAGCGGCCAGCGTAGCCAGTCGCTCTCCGATCTCGCGCAGACGAGCGGGCAAATCCTCCGCTGTTTCAAACGAAAGTCGAAATGTTCCGCCCATCCCGGCGCGAATCACTTTGGGGCTGTAGAGATCGCAGCATCCTTTTGATAGGATCAAGCCATTCACGCCGAGTGCTTCCGCTGTGCGAATGATCGTGCCGAGGTTACCGGGATCGCGCACATCTTCCAGCGCCAGATAAACGCCGTCGTCCGACAGTTCCAGCGGGCGATGATCACGCATGCGGCAAAGGCAGAAAATGCCCTGCGGCGTATCGGTATCGGCCAGTTTGACCGACAAAGCCTCCGACAGCCGGACGGCCTTTTCCGCCGCTGCTTCGATCGTCCGCCATTGAGACACATATTTTTCGGCAGCACTTTCGGTGGCCAGCGCCGTCAAAATGACAACGCCGGAGCGCGACGCGTCTTCACAAAGGCGAGCGCCTTCGATCACGAACATGCCGCTTTTTTTGCGTGCGCGAGCGTCGGCATACAACCGTTTGATCTCTTTAAACAGCGGATTATCCGCACTGCTGATCATCATCCCGCGCACCTTCTTCCGTTTCACTTTTTCAGCAAAACAACACTTTTTAAGCGGCAAACCACACATCATAACGCCGCTGTAAAATAGCAAACAAGCGCCCGCCGAAAGTCGGCGGACGCAATTGTCGCGTTTTTATAGAGCAGCCTTTGCCTTTTCGACAAGCGCGGTAAACGCCTGCGCATCCGACACGGCGAGCTCAGCCAGCATTTTGCGGTTGAGAGTAATGCCCGCCTTCTTGAGGCCGTTCATAAAGGTGGAATAATTCATCCCGTTCATCTTCGCAGCCGCGGAAATGCGGGTGATCCACAGGCGACGGAAGTCGCGCTTCTTTTGGCGGCGGCCGATATAGGCATATTGGCCGGACTTCATCACCGCTTCTTTTGCGGTTTTGAAGAGCTTGGATTTTGCACCGTAATAGCCCTTTGCGAGCTTCAGGATCTTCTTTCTTCTTTTACGCGTTGCGAGAGCGCCTTTTACACGAGCCATGGTTCAATACCTCCGTTTCCTGCGATTATTTGTAAGGGATCAGACGTTTGACCTGGGCGACATTGGTCTTGTCCGCCACGGTCACTTTGCGCAGATTTCTCTTGCGTTTGGTCGTCTTCTTATTCAGAATGTGGGATTTGTACGCGTGCCCACGCAGTACCTTGCCCGTTTTGCTGAGCTTGAAGCGTTTTTTGGCGCCGCTGTGTGTTTTGATCTTCGGCATAATGTATATCCTCCTTTGATTGATAAAGCAATCCAAAATTTTCACGACATGGCTGTCGATTATTTGGCGGGTTTGGGAGCCAGGAACATCAGCATGTGACGTCCTTCCATCTTGGCGGGGCGCTCGACAATCGCCACCTCGCTCAAGGCTTCGGCAAACCGATCCATCGCTTCTTTGCCGATCTCGGGATGCCCGAGCTCACGGCCGCGAAAGCGGATCGACACTTTAACCTTGTCGCCACCTTCAATGAAGCGGATCGCATGACGCACCTTGGTTTGAAAATCGGCAACGTCCG
Source organism: Clostridia bacterium (assembly GCA_017455295.1). Classification (GTDB taxonomy): domain Bacteria; phylum Bacillota; class Clostridia; order Oscillospirales; family Acutalibacteraceae; genus RGIG1959. The sequence continues at coordinate 12,822 of JAFTBJ010000091.1, read as the reverse complement.
TATTCAGTCCGAGACGCACTTCTTTGACTTCGACGACACGCTGATTCTTGCGTGCTTCCTTTTCGCGCTTCGCCTGCTCAAAGCGATATTTGCCATAATCCATGATACGGCAGACCGGCGGTACGGCATTCGGCGCGATCTTGACAAGATCGAGGTCCTGCTCGTCTGCCAGTTGCTGCGCTTCCCGTGCGGACATCACGCCGAGTTGGGTACCGTCGCTGCCGATGACGCGCACTTCGTTGTCCCGAATCTGTTCGTTGATCTGCGTTTCTTTTGCTGCGATGGGAACGCACCTCCAATTTTCTTAAACGCATGGTGTCTTTGCAAACAAAAAAGCGAGCTTTCAAACAGCCCGCTCACAATACCCGCGCTCCCCAAAACGGGAACGGCGTTTGTATTGACCCGACCTGGAACGACATCCGGCAGGTGAAAGCGGGCAAACGCTTTTCTTTGTTTTCCGGATGAAAGTATACCACCGTTTTCGATTCCTGTCAAGTGTTTTTGATGAAAAATCCGGTCATTCTTCCCGCAGCGCATCCACCGGGTCGAGCGCGGCGGCTTTGGCCGCCGGGTACACGCCGAACACGGTGCCCACCGCCACGGCAAACCCGATCAGCGCTGCCGCCTTTGGCAGCGAAAGCGACGCCGACATACCGAAGAATCCCAGTGCCACCGCTGCTGCCGCAGCTCCTGCCAGCACGCCGATCCCCCCTCCGAAAAAAGACAGCATCCAGGATTCGGCAAGAAACGACATACGGATGCGTCGATTCGAAGCGCCCAATGCTTTTTTGACGCCGATCTCACGCGTTCGTTCCTTGACCGATGCGGTCATCACATTCATAATGCCAAGTCCCGATACCACCAGCGAAAGTGCGCTGATTGCCGTCAGCACCATCGCAACGATGTCGGTCAAACGCACCAGCCGCTCCTTTTGCGAGGCCAAATCATTCACAACATATCCGTCGCTTTCCCCTACCGCTGCCAGCCGCCTCGTCAGGCGTTTGGCAGCCATTTGATCGTTCTCGGTAAGCGACACGGTGATTTGATCAAAATTCTCCCGACCGGTCAGATCTCGCGCTGTCGTATAGGGAATATACGACAATGCCGGCATGAAGCGCGCCACGTTTTGCAGTACGCTGCTGCCTACCTCAGTAACGCCGACCACTCGAAAAGTTTCCGGCACGCCGCTTACCGCTATGCTTACACACTCTCCGACAATGTTGTCTTTTGCAAACAGCAATTGTGCGATCGCCGTATCCACCACGCAAACACGAGCAGCCCCGAGAACTTCTTCTTTTGTAAGCAATCGTCCGAACAGTGTCTGCAGGCCGATCGCCTGCTTGCTGCCGCTGTCAATGCCGCACGCCATGACCGGGCGCCGCTCGCCGTTTGGCAATTCCAGCGTCGATGTGCACAGCATCAGCGGCACGGCAGCGGCCACCGCCTTATCCTCGCGCAAAGCGCGCAGCTCGTCTTCGCAAAGCACGGCACTGCCGTTTGCCGTCACCGACAACCCGGACAGCCCCATGTTTTGCAATTCCTCATCCACCGCACTTTTCCCGGCGCTGCCGTTCATGGTGACCACCGTCACAAGCGCCAGTCCGATCGCCACGCCGCCCGCCGATAAGATCGTGCGTCCCGGCTTTTGCATCCATTGCCGCACCGCTTGGTTCCAAAAATCTCTCACCGGGTATCCTCCCCTGATTTTACCAAAACGTGCACACGCTCGCCGGTCAACTGTTCGGGTGCCGTCACGATTCGTTCCCCTTTTTGCAGTCCCTCCTCAATCTCAACGCCGCTTGCACGGTCAATCGCTTTGACAACGCGGCGACAAGCGCTCTCCCCTTCCAAAACATACACATAGCGCTCACCCGTTTCCGTCTCCGCCACACAATCAAACGGCAGAAAAAGCACGTTCTCTTTTTCGCCGGTCAGCACCGTCGCTTTGGCTGTCAACCCCGGAATGAGAGAAGCGTCCGCTTCGCCGGACAAAAACGTTACAGCAGCGTCGACCACCGTTTCGGTTCCGCTGCCGACAAGGCCGGTATGCGCCGACGACGCGATGGACGATAGCACACCCCGGTATCGCTTCTTTTGAAAAGCCGGGCCGGTCACCGTGACCGTTTGCCCGACCTGAAGACGCGGCAATACGTTTTCCCGCACAGCGATCGACACATTCACTTCATCGGTGCCGCCGATCACAAAGCACGGGGTCGCCGGATCTATCCATTCGCCTTGCCGCACCGTCTGTTCCCGGATCACGCCGTCGACCGGTGCGGTAACGGCAGTGGGAATCTGCGACGACACATCTCCCATACCGGCGCTGACGGCCGCCGCCAGCGTTGCTTTCTTGTCAATATAAACGAGCGCATCACCCGCATGCACCGTATCGCCTGTAGAAACAGGAATATCGCCTGCTACGCACGGCACCGTGCACATCACGTCCGTTCCGCCAAGAGGTTGGATCGTTCCGCTGCAGGCAACCGTTTCTTTTAAGGTCTGCTCGGTCACCGTCACAATTTCCGCTGTTGGAAGATTGGCCGCCCGCCCCTGTCCATACCACACCATTCCACCGATTATCGCCATCGTCAAAGCCATCGCCGCCGAGGCGCGTTTGATTTCTTTTTTTGTTCGTCTGGTCATTTTGTCACCGCCCGCGTCATCAATATCATATTTAGTATGAAAGAATTTATCTGGATTTATCAGGGCAGAAATTGCCAAAATCTGTTTTTCACATTGACAGAATCTCAACGGACAAGTACAATACTTTTGATAGGATTTTAAAAAGGAGATGTACGCGATGGAATGGCCGACTTTGTTTTCTGAACGTATGCGCCGATTGGGCGGCGATGCATATTCCGAGTGGCTGTGGCAGAGCGATACGCCAAGACGCGGCCTGCGCATCAACACGCTCAAATGCCCTCGCGATCGTTTTCTTTCCATTTTTCCGAAAGCACTTGCTCCGGCGCCGTTTGCGAAAAACAGCTTTTATATTACCGATGATCATAAAGCGGGCCTTGATCCGCTGCATCATGCCGGCGCGTATTACATGCAAGAGCCGTCCGCCTGTTCGGCGGTGACGGTGCTGGCGCCGCAGCCGGGCGAACATATTTTAGATCTGTGCGCCGCACCCGGCGGCAAGTCCACACAGATCGCCGCCGCGCTACAGCAAACCGGCCTTTTGTGGTGCAACGAATACGTGCGCGCCCGTGCGGCCATGTTGCTTGAAAATCTCGAACGGATGGGGGTGCAAAACGCGGTCGTCTCCAGCATAGATACGACGCGTTTGTGCGACCGATTGGCCGGTTGTTTTGACGCGGTGCTGGCCGACGTCCCCTGCTCCGGCGAAGGAATGTTCTGCAAAGAGCCGCAGGCGCTCACACAATGGTCGCCAGATCTGGTGGCGGAATGTGCCGCACGCGGACACGAGATTTTGCAAAACGCCGCAGCGGCGGTTCGTCCGGGTGGCCGGATCGTATATTCGACCTGCACCTTTGCGCCGGAGGAAAATGAGGGACAGATTGCCCGGTTTTTGAATGAGCATCCCGATTTTACGCTGTGCGACAGCGGCGTCACATTCGGGCGCCCCGGTTTTTCGGCGGATGTGATACAGCCGTTTGTGCCGGATATTTCCTGCTCGGGGCATCTGCTTGAACGCTGCCGCCGCCTCTTTCCGGCGGACGGCGGCGAAGGGCATTTTGTGGCGCTTTTGCAAAAGTGCGGCGACGAACCGCGACGAGAAGCGCCGTTCTTCCCGCCTCCCATACTGTGCGACGTTGCTCGCCTGATCGACGCGCTTCTCGACGATTGCTTTTTGACAAAGCCGACCGGCCGCCTTGCTCTCTTTGGCGATACCGTGCGACTGCTGCCGGTCGAGATGATCGACCCGTCTAGCCTGCCGGTTCTGGCGGCCGGCGTCGCCGTCGGCACGATCGCCAAAAATCGCATAGAACCGCATCACGCGCTGTTTGCCGCCTGTCCACCCTCAAAAGCCCGGCGCACGCTGGCTCTCTCGTTGCAGGATGATCGCACCCGCTGCTTTTTGCATGGCGAAGAAATCACGGCAGACGGCGACAACGGATTTACGCTTGTCGCCATAGAAGGCGTCCCCTGCAGCTTTGGCAAGGTCAGCGGCGGCAAATTAAAAAACCGCTACCCAAAAGGGCTGCGGCTCCTCAAATAATGCTATGACAAAACCCGCGTCAAATTGCTTTGACGCGGGTTCTTTTGCTGTTAATCAAGCACGTATACCGTGATATTCCGACGGCCGAATGAGCAACATTCCGCCATCGTGTCATAGAACAGATCCGCCACCGTATTGGTGCCGTTGTACACAAATCCGCCGGTATCGCCGGCCACGCAATAGCCGTAGTCTTCGTAGCCTTCCACCGCGATATACAGATGGGTGCCGTAGGGAATCACGTTCGGGTCAACCGCCACAACGCCGCGCTGCGCCCGCATACCGGATGCGGTATATTCGCCGCACACACCGCCTTCGTTGGTATAGGCTGTGCCGGAGCCGCTGATAGCACGGGTGTAGCTAAAAGATCCGGTCGAACCGCCGCCGGAAACCGGTCCATTAACCGGCACGCCGTTTCCGCCACCGCCGTTATAAAGCACCTCCGGTTCAATATAGGTTCCCACCAGAATCAGCTCGTTGACCGGTTCTTTGGTCACCGAATCACTTACAAGCTCGGTCGAAACCACTTTGCCATTCAAAAGGCGATCCCGATACACTTTGGTTCTTTCGCCGTTCTCGCCAACAGTAGCAACCACTCGTTCGCCACTGTCCAGATCCGCCGTTTCTTCCTCCGAAGTGGTATATTCGATCACGGTCACTTCACGGCGTTCTTTATATGTTACACGGCTCACCTGTAGTGCCGTCGCTTTGGTCAGCTCCGTTTCCACAGGAACATTGATCTGATCTTCCGCGCCAAGCTTGATGCCGGCTTTTTTTAAAGCATCCGCCACCGTACCGTCGACCATACTGGTCACACGGGTGACGCCGTCAACCGATACCGTCACATCAAACGCGCGTTTGACATTCACTTCACCGCGAGCAAACTGCCACTCAGCGGTCACCTGATCGTCTTCGTCTACTTCCAGACCCGCTGCGCGAAGGATCGCACCGGCGTCGGTAGACATGCTCAAGATCCGCCGATTTTCAGCGCCGTCGGAGACATGAACCGTCCGCATATTCAGCGTAACGAATCCGATCATCACCGCCATGGCTGTCAGCAGCGCCGAGATCGCCAGAAGCCGCTGCTTCATTGTCGATCTCTGCAATATGATTTTTATGCGTTCCATCAAATCTTCCTTTCTTGCAACGGCCGCAGCGAGCACGGCCGTCTCTCCCCAAGAACACGCCCAGGATTTTAAAACCGCAATCAAATACTACATTTTAAAAGACGTGGTCTTTTTTTACCGCCGCAAATAGTTCCGTTTCTCGTTGTGATTGACAGTATGCCCTATTACAAATAGTTTTAATAAGGCAAGTAAGCGGTAAAAGGCAGAATAGTCGTTATATTGATGACATTGCGATTGGTATTATACGCAATCTGTTTGAGTATGTCAAACAGGAAAAAGCAATCGAATTTGTACATTTTCTACAACTTTTGCGGCAAATTTCGATAATCTGCACGATTTGTTTTTTGCAAAACGTCTTTTTCTTTTTCGACGCTTTTTGCCCGATTTTTTTCATTTTTTCTAACAATTCGCCAAAAATTCGACTGATTCAGTCAGATTTCCGTCAAACTGTCTATTAATATTTCCTAAAATTACCAATACTGGGGGAAATATTTATTTTTTTCGGAAATGGCTGAAAATTTGTGCATCCGCACAAATTTAGGGCATTTTGTCCGCAGCTCATCCCTCCTAAAAACCGATTTTTCTCAAAAAAATCCGGTTTTTCTGGAGTTTTTTACGCAAGATTATTACAAATTGTATATTTTCATGCGATTCCTCCTCGATTTACCAATTCTTTTTACAACAATCCGGATCTTTTATCATTCCATTTTCCTGGATTTTGCTAAAAAACCACTGCGTAGCTCGTCCGTTTATCCATTGGATAGGTATGCATATCCAATCAACTTTATGCCCGCCGGGCACTAATTTATTCGTATCGCAGTTTTTTGATTCCCAACCAGTACGATTATTGTAGTTTAATATAATAATGTAATAAATAATATATTACCTTTATAAAAGCGCATCGAGGTTCTCTCGATGCGCTTTTAGGTGATCCGTATTGTCTGTCAAAATTGTCAACAGCAGATCTGTCTCAAAATCTTAATCGGTGCTTTCCATCAGCTGCACTTTCACAGTCAGCGTCGTACTCTTCCCAAGCTGTGCGTTGTATCGCAGCAATGTCAAAGTCACCGCATCGCCTACTTTGTTTTTGACAAGCTCCGCCCGCATGGTGGCATAATCTGTCACACGGACACCGTTGACATGCGTGATGATATCCCCGCGCTGAGCTTCGGTTTTAAGCAAAGAAGAATTGCTGTCGATCGTTTCGATCATAAAGCCTTCGTAACCGAGCGACGTCACCGTGCGACCGGTAATGCCGAGCGACACGCGACCGGTGGCATACCCGTATTTCACCAGATCGTCGATGATACTCTTGGCTTCGTTGATTGGGATGGAGAATCCGAGATCCTCATAGCCGTTCAACACGATCTTGGCGGAATTGATACCGACCACCTGGCCGTAAGCATTCAGAAGCGGGCCGCCGGAAGAACCGGGATTGATGGTGGCATCCACCTGCAAACATTTGATCGCATAGCCGGTATCTTCATAGACGTCGCGCGCCTGACCGGACAGAATCCCCTGCGCCGCCGACCAGGAAAGGCCTCCGGAGTTGCCGAGCGTAATCACACGATCACCGAGCGCAAGCGCCGACGAATCGCCGAAGGTAGCCGCCTTAAGGCCGGTCGCATTCACTTTGATGACCGCGAGATCGGTCGTCTGGTCATAGCCGATAATCTCGGCGTTTTCACAGATGGTTCCATCATAGAAGGTAACATCGATACGCGGATACTCCGTGTCTGTATCTTCGTCATACACGCAATGGCTGTTGGTGATGATATAGCCATCCTCCGACAACACAATACCGGATGCGGCGTTCGATTTCACCAATTCTTCGCTGGTGTTGTTTCCGAAATCATAACCGTAATAGAAGCCCATCGTCTGTCGGGTATACATGGTCAACACCACGGTGCTGTCGAGGTTATTCGCCACAATCTCCCGCGTAGACAATCCGCCATCGTTGTATTCATCCGATCCGCTGATTTCCAGTGTCGGCGCATTTTCGTTGACGCGTTTGGTCGTTTGCGTAGAAACATCTTCCGTCGGATCGGTCTGTTGTGTGCCGGAACTCGTCGAAGGCTGTGATGCCAGTTTCGCAATCAGCACGCCGGACACGGCCAGCGATATGCAGCACAACACAGCCAAGACCGCGATCAAAACCGACGTTCCGCTCTTTTTCTTACGCGGCGGCTGCGGCGGCTGCGGCTGCGGACGATAATATGGCGGCTGTCCCGCGCTGTTTTGCGGCGCACGATAATAAGGCGGCTGCACCGGCGGCTGCGGCTGCACCGGCGGCGTTTGCGCCGTCGGAGGTTGTACCGGCGGCGTTTGCGCCGTCGAAGGTTGTACCGGCGCCGGTGCCACCGGCTGTTGTGCCGGATCCGGGGTCACCCATGCTGTCGATCCTTCGGTCGCCGCCGGATGTGACACATCTTCGCCAAAAGTTTCGGGCGCTGTCGGCACTTCATCGCTTCCCTGCGGAGCAGGTGTGGAGGAGTCACTTTCCCACTCATTCTTAAAGTCGGTCATATCATTCACACGCCTTTCAATAGATTATCCTTTTTGAGATTTCCCGCCGATCGAACGACGAGCAGTATGATCAGGCGGCGCGCTGCCGTCCGGTAACCAGAAAATAAATTCGCAATACTCATTCTGCAGCGAACGAACAAAAATCTCGCCGTGATGCAGATTAATGATCATCTTTACAATATATAATCCGAGGCCGACGCCAGTTTTATCCAAACTGCGGGAGCGATCAGTTTTATAAAATCGTTCAAATACACGCGGCATTTCTTCAGGAGATAGACCCACACCTGTATTCCGAATCGAACAATAGATGCGGTGTTCCTGCCGGGTGATGCCGACGGTGATGGTGCCGTTTTCATTGACAAATTTCACGGCGTTGTCGAGCAAGTTATACACCACCTGCCCGATCAAATCGTAATCGCCGGTCACGTTCACACGCTCACACTCCGCCAGGCCCTGCACATCCACATGCTTTTCGACGATACGAGGTTCGAACGACAGGATCGCACTGCAGATTGCATCGGTTAAATCGAAGGTGACCGGATTGATCTTTAAAGAACCGTTGTCAATGCGGGATAAATTGAGCATAGATTTCACCAAACGGCTCAATCGCTTGACCTCATCCGAAACGATCTGCAAATAGTAGTTCTGCTTTTCAAGCGGGATCGTCCCATCAAGAATGCCGTCCACAAAGCCGCCGATCGTTGTCATTGGCGTTTTCAGTTCGTGGGAAATATTGGCCACAAAACTGCGGCTCATGTTCTCCGTTGCCGACAGTGAGATCGCCATATTGTTGAGCGCCTCGCCAAGTTCCGCCACCTCGTCTCGTCCGCGGACACGAATGCGCACACTGAAATCGCCCTCCGCAAATCGGCGGGTGGCCGCCGCCATCTCACGCAACGGTTTGACCATGCGATAGGTCACAAGGTAAATAACCACCGAGAAGATCAGCAATACAACGAGCGCCGAAATCAAATAGGTGCGCAGATTGGCCTGCATATAGCGCATCAGCCCGTCTGCCGGCATGGCTACAATCACATAGCCGACGCACACGTTGCCCGGCACGACGATCGGCGTTGCCGCCGCATATTGCTTGGTTTCAAAAAAGTCGTCCATCGTGCCGACCGCAAAATAGGAATCGTTGATCTGATCGATCACGGTTTGCGGCAGCGCAGTCTGGCTGACGCTGGCATCCCGCGAAGTCACCAGCAGCGAGCCGGTCGTATCGGTGATCAGGATCTGTGTTTCCAAGCCGCCCGCCATCAAATTCACCAGCGGCTGAACCGATCGAACAGACAAATAATACACCGACGTGTCATTGCTGTCCTGTACCACAAGATTCGCGGCATGATACGCGATCTGCTCGGCATTTTCACTGAGAGTCTCCTCTTTGTCCCGCATCCAGTAAGAGTTAAAAAAGAAGAGCTGCAGCGCACCGAGAACAACGATTGCCACCAAAAGCAGCACGGCTGTCAATGTGAAATACTTCGAAAAAATACTCTTAAACATTGTCCGCCGGATCCTTCACCGCAAATTTGTAGCCCACGCTCCACACCGTTTTCAGTTCCCATTGGTCGGAAACGCCTTCCAGTTTTTCACGCAGGCGCTTGATGTGCACATCAACCGTACGGCTGTCGCAATCAGCATTATAATCAAATCCCCACACCTCATACAGCAGTTGGTCGCGTGTGTACACCCGATTGGGATTGCTCGCCAGGTGATAGATGAGTTCCATCTCTTTGGGCGGCGTCGGGATCTGTTTGCCGCGCACGCGCAGCTCGTAATTCTCCATATTGATGTATAACCCATCATACGACACTTCTCGAACTTCTTTGCGATCCGTCTGGCCGGTACGACGCAGCACGGCTTTGACGCGGGCAACAATCTCTTTGGCTTCAAACGGCTTGACGACATAATCATCCGCTCCCAGTTCCAAACCAAGAACCCGATCGAGTACCTCGCCTTTGGCGGTCAGCATAATGATGGGGCATTCACTTTTTTTGCGGATTGCCCGACAGACCTGCCAGCCATCCAGCTCCGGCATCATCACATCCAAAAGGATCAGATCCGGCTTTTCTTTTTCGAAGACACTGAGCGCCTTCAGGCCGTTCTCGGCGATCACGGTCTCGTAGCCTTCTTTTTCCAGATATAAGCGCAGAAGTTCGCAAATATTGGTATCATCATCGGCAATCAAAATCTTAAACGATGCCATAGGTCTTTCTTCCTTTCTGTTTGGACGTTCCCCTCTTCGTCGTATCTCATTCTAGCAGATTCCGTTCCAAGGAGTATGAACAATATTTGAACCGCATTTCAACATTTTTCTAATTTTTTACGATCATTTTGTGAAAGTCGTTTGGAAGGCGGTTGCAAAGGCCTAAAAAATTTGGTATAGTAAAAGCCGGAAAACAACCCTGTTTTTGAAAAAAAGGAGTGTTCTTCATGGGAAAAGGCCGTCGTCTGCGCCGTACCCGCTCTTCGGAACCGGCGCACGTCGAACATACCACACGAGCCGAAAAAGCGCAGCGCATTGCGAACCGCCTCGCTGTTCTGGCCGCTGTCATTGCCGCCATCACGCTTCTCATACAGATTTGGGCGCTGATCACCCTGCAGAGCAATCTGGAAGCGGCACGATATACCGAAGACGAAGCCGCAGCCGTACAGGCATTAACGCCGTTCGGGCAGATCGGCGTCGTGCTGATGCTGATCGGAACAGCGATTTTTGTGGTTTTGACTTTTCGGAAGCGGCAAAAGCCGGCGTTGCTCGGTCTTTTGCTGACAATAGCTGCCGGCGTTTTATTCATTCTGTTTGCCGTCCGTCTTGGCGAAGCGTTCGCCTACAGTGCTCTGCGCGATCACGGATTAACTACGCTGGATCTAATCGTGCGGCACTATGTGACGTTGCTGACGCCGCTTATACTGCTTATCGCCGCTCTGTTCAGCCGGCGTGCCGATAAAGAACGCTTTATGGCAAAAGTTCTGATCGATGCGTCGGATGATACCCCGACGATTGCTCTGGGCGACGATTCTGCGGATGACGATTCTATTTGACGTCGCCTGTATGCCGCGCCACAAGCGGCCCGCCGCATCGTCCGCAGCGATATCGCCCCGGATTCTGTACCGCTTTTGATCGGCGCTGCCGGTCATACCGCATACCGCATGCGGTACAAAGGAGCACATAGCAAGGCGGCTTTTGTTCCGGCGGTGCCAGTCCGTATTCCTCCGCTTTGGCCGTGCAGGTGATCCGATATGACAGCAGCGCGCGATTGACCATGTCGGCGAGCTGCTGCCATTTCCCACGATGAGCGTAGCAGCCCCTGACCGTATGCAGCAATTCGTGCGCAATCACATTTTTGACCGCCTGATCCGGGACATCGTCCTGCAAAAGCCGTGCGGAAATGCCGATCGCTTCGACCTCCCCGTTTCGGATCCGGCACTCTCCCCACCGTCTTGTCCAACGCGTGTGGATTGTCAAGCGGTCGACCGGCCGATAGGGGATCGCGATGGCATCCAGATCCCGACGAACTTCCGCATACAACATTTCCAGATCTTTCACCATTCGTTCTCCCCTTTCTTTTTTTCATGCTATTTCAGTATACCATATTCCGGTTTTCTTGTAAACGCGAAAAAACTTGTCGTCAATGCTTGCTTTTTTCAAAAAAATGTGCTATCCTAATGCTGTTATAACGCCATGACGAAGGAAGTAAGCGCACGCTTTTCGTTTCCTAAAGAGACGGCCGCCGCGGCTGAAAGCGGCCGGAAAACGATGTGACGGCCGAAGTTCCCTTCCGAGCGGCGATGCTGAAGCAGCAACCTGTGGTAGGCGTCGACGGCAGACCCCGTTATCGGTCAAAGAAGTGTTTGCTTCGTTGCAAAAATCAGGGTGGTACCGCGGAGATGATCGTCTTCGTCCCTCAGTTTTCGAGGGATGAAGGCGTTTTTTTATGGATCCGTATCAAGCGGATCCCATCAAGAAAGGATGTGCTGTGATGAAAGAAAAACTGAAAGCGCTGCGAGAAGCTGCGCTGAAAAAGCTCGAGCAGCTTCCGACGCAAAAAGACCTGGAAGCGTTTCGTGTCCAGATGCTCGGCAAAAAGGGCGAGCTGACGAGTCTTTTGCGCAGTATGGGCAGCTTGCCAGCCGAAGAGCGCCCGGTGATCGGCCAGATGGTCAACGAACTGCGTCAAATGCTGGAAGAAAAGATCAATGAACGTGAAAAAGCGCTTTCCGATGCGATCAAACAGCAGCGGCTCAGCTTGGAAACCGTCGACGTCACCATGCCCGGCGAACAGCGCACCATCGGCGGTCTGCATCCGCTGAACACGGTCCTGGAAGATTTGATTGATATTTTCCGCTCCATGGGGTTTGATGTAGTGGACGGCCCCGAAGTGGAGACGGATCATTACAATTTTGAAGCGCTCAACGTCCCCGCCGATCACCCGGCACGGGATATGCAAGACACATTTTATCTGGCGGAAAATCTGCTGCTGCGCACCCAGACGTCCGCCGCGCAGATTCGCACGATGGAAGATCGCAAGCCGCCGATCCGCATCATCTGCCCCGGCCGTGTGTTCCGCGCCGACGAAGTGGATGCGACCCACTCCCCGGTATTTCACCAGGTGGAAGGGCTAGTCGTAGATAAAGGCATCACGATGTGCGACCTCAAAGGTGTCCTGGAACAATTTGCACGAGAGATGTACGGTCCCAAAACCAAAGTGAAATTCCGTCCTTCCTTCTTCCCCTTTACCGAACCGAGCGTCGAGGTGGACGTGACCTGTTCGGAATGCGGCGGAAAAGGCTGCCGCGTCTGCAAAGGAAGCGGCTGGATCGAGATTCTCGGCGCCGGGATGGTGCATCCGCGCGTGCTGGCCGGATGCGGCATTGATCCGGAAGAATACAGCGGCTTTGCCTTTGGCATCGGCTTGGATCGTCTGACGACGACCCGCCACAAAATCAGCGACATCCGCTTGTTGTTTGAAAACGATGTGCGGTTCC
>JAFTBJ010000090.1 GCA_017455295.1 Clostridia bacterium | reverse complement strand
CGCCGTTGAGCGGCGCATGGGGTTCGTCTCTCTTTAACTATGCCAAACACCCGCTGCTGCTGCAGCGGGTGTTCTTATGTTTGGCGTGCCTTTTTCTATGTTTCGTTTGTTCTCGTCTTCCAGGCTCCGCGCTTTTTTGATGCGACGCAGTGATCATAAAAATACTCGGTCACCAGACTGAGTGCCATGTTCCGTATTCGTTCCGTTATCTCCCCTGTTTTTTGTGCTGGAACAAAACCAAATAGGAACCGTCGCCGTTTGTCAGCAGCGCCGTAATGGACGATGCGGTTTCATGGGCGGTGCCGAACACAGCATATCCTCGTGCCTGATAATACGCAAGGCCTTCTTCATAATTATCCACATTGACCCGCATCCCCAAAAAACCGTCTTTGAACGAGTCCGCCGGAAAATAGGAACGCACAATGTCGACGCGGCGGTGGTTCTCGTTTTCCAAAATCGCATAATCGAGACATTCGATTTGCGGTCTGTGCTTGACCGAAAACCCCAGATCCTCCGTAAAATGCTTGATTTGTGCTTCCATGTCATCCGCGTAAAAAATCGGATAGCAATCCGTCACCTTCATACTCGTTCCCTCCATCATCATATTCTGAACACCATTATTATATCGTTTGCCCACGAAGATTGTCAAGAGGATGTTCCCGTGCCCCTTTCCCCTTGACATATTCAGACTATTGTGATAGTATAGACTATAGCAATAGTCTGGGAGGGCGAAGCATGAAACTGTACGACAGCGAAATGAAGCTTATGAAGCTGCTGTGGCAGCACGAGCCGGTTCGTGCCAAAGAGTTGAGCTTATTGGCGGAGCGCGCAATCGGCTGGAACAAAAACACCACCTATACCGTAATCAAAAAGCTGATCGAGAAAGGCTGCATCGCGCGCGAAGAACCGGATTTTGTCTGCCGCTCGCGCATTTCCAAAGAAGCGGTCGGCAAGCAGGAAACAAAAGGGCTCATCGACCGCGTTTTTGACGGCTCGAAAAAGGCGTTCTTCTCGGCGCTGCTCGAGGATGAAGACCTCACCGAAGACGATTTGGCCGACTTGCGCCGTTTGATCGAAACGAGGTGACGACCTTGCCCACCGATGTGTTTTACTGGCTGCTCAATATGAGCATCACGGCGTCGATCGTCGGGGCGATCGTTCTGCTGCTCCGCGCCATCCCGAAACTCCCCCGGCGGGTGACGGTATACTTGTGGGCGATCCCGTTTTTGCGTATGACCCTCCCCGTCGCCGTAAACGGGAAATACGGGCTGATGACGTTGCTCGCGCGCTTTGCGACCAAAACGGTCACACTGTATGAGCAAGACGGCGCGGCGATTTCCGTCACCAACTTTATCCGGGCAGCCGACAGCTATTTTCCTGTCGTGTACCAAGTCGACCGGCTGCACGACGTCTTTGCGGTATCGCTTGTGATCTGGGCGGCGGTCGCCGGGCTGCTGCTTTTGGCGGTCGCCCTGCTATATGGCAAAGCGATGGCCGCCGTCCGGCACGCGAAGCGGCGGCAGGACAACCTCTATGTTTCCGATACGGTGACCTCCCCGGCCGTGTTCGGCATCGTGCGCCCGAAGATCGTGATCCCGTCCTCTTTGGAAACCGACGAGAAGCTGCGCTACATCCTGCTGCACGAGCAGGCGCACATCCGCCGGCGAGACAATCTGTGGCGGATGCTGGCGCTGATCATCACCGTGCTGCATTGGTTCAACCCGCTCGCGTGGCTGTTTTTCAAATGCTTCTTGTCCGATCTCGAAACCGCCTGTGACGAGAGGGTGCTGTCCTCTCTGTCACCGGCGGAGCACAAAGCTTATGCGCTGGCGCTGATAAACAGCGTCGAGGTCACGTCGCCGGTGACGTCGGCCTTTGGTGGCGCCGGGCTTCGCGCACGGGTGAATCGGATTTTATCGTTCAAAAAGATAACGGCAGCGTCCGCGCTGGCGTTTGCGGGAATGGTCGCCGTTATCGCCTATATGCTGCTGACCAACGCCGCATAAGGGCATCCAAAGGAGGGTACTTTATGAAAAATCGAACGTTTCGCATCTATTGGCTGACGGCGATCGCCGCCCTGTTGGCCGCGTCGGCCTATCCGCTTTATATGGGGATGAAGGTCTGCTGCGATATGCTCACAAGCGGCGCCGTCCTCAAGGAGCAATACCCGAAATACATCATCCCCTACACGCCGATCGCGCTCGCGATCCTGCTCGGCGTCCTGCTTCTCCCGCTCGCTTTCCGGCTTTGCAAGCGGTTCGCGCTGCTCGCCGGCGGAGCGGTATCCATCGGCGCGTTTTTCGGCTTTGAATGGCTGCTGGAAACGCACGTGGTGGTCACGTCGCCCGACGCCACCGCGACGCTCGCCGACTGGCAGATGTATATGTGCTACGTCCCGCCGGATCAAACGGCCGTCTTGCCGTCGTATAAGTCCCAAACGCCGGTCGAGATCTTGATGGGCGACTACAATCCCGCCTTCAAGCTGCATTTTTATCTTTTATCGGTCATTCTCATCTTGGCGTTTCTCAACGCGCTGTATGGCTTTGCGCAGATGATCCTTTCGGGGAACACCGCCCGCAAACGCGCCCTGATCCTGCAATCCGTCTGCGCCGTCGCTTTCCTCGGGCTGTGCATTCTCGCCTGCTTCACCGCCTTTTGGCGGGACGGCAATCTGCAAGTTTCCCCCTTGTCCGCCGGGCTGATGGCCGTATTCTTCATCCTGCTCGGCGTGACCGCCGGGCTGATGGTCGGATCGTTTCTCTTGCAAAAGCCGGGAGGCGTAGCAACCGGTATCCCGGCGGCGGTCGCCATCCTGATCACGGCGCTGATGTATGTCGGCGAGCTGGTGCTGCTGAATGGACACGTGTATCGCTTCGGCAGCGGCGCGCTGTTTGACGGTCTCCCCGGCATCGTGCTGTCGCCGGTCGATCTGGCGATCGTGCTGGCCGCCGGCGGGATCGTGTTCGTCGTGATGCGGGCAATCGCCGGCAAGAAAACGTGATCCTGCTCGTGCCTTTACTCCTATTTTTGTTTTTCTCTTGACTTTTACCCTGCGTTAAAGTGTACGATATCGGTAAGGAGGGGTGAGTATGAAAATCAAATCGGTATGCGAGCAGACAAACCTGACCGATCGCGCTATTCGGTACTATATAGAAGAAGGTCTGCTCGCCCCCGCTTTTACCGAAAACTATCTGGGACGGCGAACCTTTGATTTTTCGCAAACGGATGTGGAGCGGCTACGCGAGATCGCGGTACTCCGAAAATTCGGCTTTAGCGTATCGGAGATCCGCACGATGTACGCCCGGCCGGATTCGATTTGCGACACGCTTTCGGCGGCAAAGGATCGAAAAGAGAGCGCGCTGACCGAAGAGCAGGAATTGCTGCAAGTCCTTACGCAAGCTGAAGTCGCGCAGCCGGAAAGCGTTTGCTCGCTTGTATCGTTTTTAGCCGAACCCGTTAAAGGCGACCCGCTTCCGGCCACGGATGAAAGCCGCGTTTCCTTTCCCCGCTTTTTGCGTGCTGCCGGACTCTTTCTTGCCGCGTGGCTGCCGCCGGTCCTTTGCATAGCCGCGTTTCTGTTGAAGCTTTACCGATATCATTACCCGGTCTTCAGCGGGTTGCATATCCTGCTGACGCTGCTGTCGCTACTGCCTTCGGCATTCATGATCCTGCTGCCGCGTCTTTCTTGCAAGAAAAAGCGGCGGCCAATCGCCACCGCTTTCATTCTTGTAGGCTGTATCATCAGCATCGTATTCAGCCCGATCCTGTCCCTCGGGATCCTTGTCCGCTCGGAAACGACCGATCTTCGCCATTATCGAGAGCTCGACCCGGACTGTCTTGCTAACCGGAGCGAACTATATCAAAATCTGTTTCCGAAATGGCCGCACACCGTCGACGCCCATTACCTGTATCGCCGTCTGCCCGCCATAGACTATACCTACGATATTTATGCGGAATGGCCGCTCGAGGAAGCCGATTTTCGCAATGAGATCGTGCGAGCAAGCGCGGCCTTATCCGTCATCAAAGAGTCCTATTTGGCGCGTGGGTATTCCTTTGTTACCATCCGACATGGAGCGTTCACCTGCCTTGTCCTGTATAAGGGTGATGCACTGTTTGCGCCTGTTTCGGATAGTTACACCTATGGCATGTTTGCCTATAACGAAACCGATCGGCGGGTTCGGTATCTCTATTGTGAGAGTCTGGAAAACGGCGCGGATCAACCCTATTTTCTGGAATTGGATTGGATCTGACAACTTCTAAAGCCGCGGAACAGATTGATATTCGTTCTATGAAACAGGGCACGTTGCAAAACAAACCTTGCAGCGTGCCCTGTTCTTATATTCCTTACAAAAACTTTTCGATCTCCCACAGATTGTGGATCACGGGAACGGTATCGTCGCCGCAGTCCTTGCAGCGGGTGTCGAGAAACAGCGGGTGCATCCCCGCCGCTTTGGCGCCCGCAATGTCATTGATCGGGTGATCGCCGACAAACAGGCATTGGTCGGGCGACAGGCCGAGCCTGGCGGCGGCGCGGAGGAAGATTTCCGGGTCGGGTTTGTGTACCCCCTCCTCCATCGATACGACCGCCGTGTCGCACAGCGGCCGTACGCCGGCAAAATCCAGCTTGCGGTGCTGCTGCACCGTGGGGCCGTTGGTCACCACCCCAACGATAACACCCCGCTCCCGCAATCGGGTCAGCACCGGGATGGTTTCGGGAAAGACGGTCGAGAGCCGCGGGAACTCCCGCTGATATTCCGCAAACAGCACAGGAAAGGACGGCGGGTTTTGAACGCCGATCGCTCTCGGCATCTCGGTGAAGAAGGTCGGATAGTCGACATAGCCGCCGGTGTTGAGCCACAGCATCGTCTGCATCGCCTGCTGCCGCTCCCCATCCGGCAAGCCCGGCAGATAGCGGTCGACAAAAAACGCCGCATACTTCATAAACGCCTTCGGCCGATCCTGCAGCGTATCGTCAAAATCGAACAGCACCGCCCGGATGCCGGGCGTTTCTCTGGCCGCTTTCACTGCCGCACAGTCGGCGGTAATTTGTGTTTTCAGTTCTTCCACCGAGGAAAACGGGCGTTCCGCCCGCACAAAGCGCGTCAGCACCACCGACAGCGTTTGCCCATACAAATCGCCGTCGAAGTCCTCGATGAAGGTTTCACAAAGTGGCCGCGGCGCGCCCACCGTCGGGCGGACGCCGACGTTGCTGACGCCGTAATGGGTCTTGCCGTCGATGATGACCGTGCTCTCATATACGCCAAAGCGCGGCAGCACAAAATCGGGCGGCAGGATCTGGTTGATCGTCGGGAAGCCCATTTGACGGCCGAGCTGCCGCCCTTTTGCCACCGGCAGATCGAGGGTAAAGGGATGACCGAGCAGCCGGGACGCCGCCGGGATATTGCCACTCTCGATCAGACGGCGGATGCGGTCGGAGCTGACCGTTTCGCCGTCCACCGCCACTTCGTCCGCAACCAGCACCTCGATGCCGCGCTCAGCGCACAGCCGCCGCAGCGTATCGACATCCCCGGCGCCGCCTTTGCCAAAGCGGAAATTGAACCCGCAGCAGACCCGCCGGGCGCCCAGTTGGCGATCGAGCGTCTTTTCTACAAATTCCTCGGGCGTTTGATCGCGAAAAGCCGCAAAATCCGCTTCGATCCATTCGTCGATCCCGATCGTCTCCAGCACGTGCGCCATGCGCGATGCGGTGCAAAGCGCCTTCGCGTCCGGCTTGAGCGCCGCCGCTTCACGGCCGAAGCTGAACACCGAGGCGGTCAATCCGTCGACGCCGACCGCGTTCATCATCACGCGGCGATGCCCGAGATGCACCCCGTCAAACAGCCCGAGCGCGACCGCGCGCGGAGCGCTTGCCACCGGCGTATCGGGATTTTTGATCTGCAAAATCTCCATCATGTTCCTCTCAATCCAAAAACAGGCGGGCAACCGCCAGCGTATCGTCTTTCGGTATTCCGAGCCCCAAAAAGCGGCCGT
>JAFTBJ010000089.1 GCA_017455295.1 Clostridia bacterium | reverse complement strand
CCCCGCGATGACCTGTGTCCACACGAATGTCCAGACGCCAAAACCGAGAAATGCGAACGACACTCCGCAAACAGCAGAGGTCGCACAGGTAATCAGCGATATGCGGAAACTGAGGTGGAAAAGCATCTTTTTGGTAAGTTCCGCACTTTGGATTGAATTTATGGCATTGTAGAAAAAGCAGATGGCCGACACCCGGACAATCGGCTTCAAGACTGGCGTATCGTAAAAATCCGCGATCCAGGGGGCGGCGAAGAACATGGCAATGTAGGCGATCGTTGCAAGCACCAGCTGCAAATAGAAAACCGTATTGAAGTCGAGATCGTCGGCGTTTTTCTTTTGGATGAGCGCTCCGCCGAAACCGGCGTTTACGAGCACCCCGGCGACCGCAAAGAAAATGCCGGTCAACGCGACCGTGCCATAGTCGGTGGGCGTCAGCAGCCGCGCAAGAATCATCCCGACGACAAAACTGACCCCCTGCGTGGACAGTCGTTCCATCAATATCCACACCGCGCCCTTCGCAACCTTGGATTTCAGGCTAGACCCACTCATTTAAAGAACATTTTGAATATCGGCCGTTCTACAAACCTTATCCGCAACCAATCGAGTGCCGAGCATACAGCGAAGACACCAAACATCACAACAACAGAATACCCTATCAACGCAGGCAACGGCATTGAATACGCGCCTGGCACATTCACGAAATCCCGCCACAACCATTTGCGCATTCCGTCCGTCGCCGCATGAATGAGCAGAACGCCAAATGTCGTTGACGCAACAGTATTCACAAACCGCGACTGCGGCAGCCGCCAGTTATTGAACACGAGAAATGCAAAAAACGCCGTAGAGAACGCCAGCAGTTTGTTCGAATCCACAACGAAACAATACGGAGAGCGCACCGGATGCCCCAGCCACCATGCAAGCAAATTCACACCAACCACGCTGCACCACGCCGCCGCAACCGAGAACACCAACAACGGAGCGCAAACCGTATTGCGCTCCATCCAGCCGAACGGATGCATTCTGACCGCCGCCCCGACGAGATACAGCGTCGCATACCAGAACACATGATGATAGACATTAGCACTCAAGAAGGTTCCACAGATCGAAAACATTGTCAACAGCATTGCCAGTGCCATCACTAAGGCGCACATAGCTCTCCGCTTCATTTTCATTCTGATGTCCTCCTAAGCTTTAGTCTGCAATGGAGATCGTGAATACCACGTTGGCGGCCGGCACGTTCTCCGCATTCGGCGCATCACCGGAAACCTTGGCGTAGTATTTCAGCGGCAGGCTTTCCTGTGCCCGGATTGCCGGAAACGCAGTCGGATTCAATACCATATACCCGGAACAGATCGTCGGGCAGCCATTGATCTTCAGCGCGATCGTCTTTGAGCCAGAGAAGTCGTTGTAATCTCCGACTCTGTACGCACCGTCCGTGACAGACAGGCCCGTGACCTGTACCGCGCCGGTTTTACTGTTATTGGTGATCTTGGCGTTATCCGCTGTAATGACAGTCCCGTTGCTGATATGGACCGGAAACGCCGCAGGCACGGTCACATTGATAGCCCTGTACTCGTTGGAGACCGTCAGTGTCACCGGCACGGAAGCGGTGATGCTGTTCGCCGCCAGTCCCGGGCCGCCCAGTGCCAGGATGACCAGCAGCGTACAGAGCACCGCCGCACGGGTTTTTCGTTTCATAGACTTTTCCTTTCTGCCGGAGGAAGGAGACAGCATACGCCGTCTCCTTCCGTCTTGGTTTATTTCCGCTGGTTGGTTATACGCTTATCGGGCCGTATCCCACTCGATGACGAACACCACGGTAGCGACCGTCGCGTTGTTGATAGCGCTGGACAGCGGAGTTACGATGGCCGCATAGTCGATCTTTACAGTGTTGCCGTTGGGATCGCCCACGCCGGTCATGTAGCAGCCGGCGATCGGCGCGGAGATCAGGGTCTGCGTATCGTTGTTGCTGGT
>JAFTBJ010000088.1 GCA_017455295.1 Clostridia bacterium | reverse complement strand
CTTCGTAAGACGTTTTTCTGCCATACATTTCATATGCCGGTTCCAGCGGGTATATCTGCGCGATGCGCTCGACCATTTGAAACATGGTCAATTCCGGGTATTCAAGCTCGCTTTTCATCTTGTCGACTCCTCTTTTCTTCCCATTGAAAGCATGATTCAATTATACACGTTTTGTTGGTTTCCTGCAAGGTATTCCAAAAGCTTTTTGCTTTTTTTACACGTCGATGCCCAAAGCCCTTGTATTTTTTTAAAAATCTGGTAATATATACGATAAGGAGTGATTACTATGGAAAACCAAAAGACGTTTTATATCACCACAGCCATCGCCTATGCGTCCAGAAAACCGCATATCGGCAACTGCTATGACATCGTGTTGGCAGATATGATTGCCCGCTATAAACGCATGATGGGCTTTGACGTCTTTTTTATGACCGGTTCGGATGAGCACGGCCAAAAAATCGAGCAATATGCAAACGACAAGGGCCTTTCACCGAAAGCCTATGTCGATGAAACCGTGCAGGATATCAAAGCGTCGTGGAATTGCCTGAACACCAGCTACGATAAATTCATCCGCACTACCGACGCCGACCACGAAAAAGCGGTTCAGCGCATTTTCACCAGGCTTTATGAGCAAGGCGATATTTACAAAAGCGAATACGAGGGAAAATACTGCGTCCCCTGCGAATCGTTCTTCACCCCTTCGCAGCTTGTGGATGGCAAATGTCCGGACTGCGGACGCGATGTGATCGACGCCAAAGAGGAAGCGTATTTTCTGAAGCTTTCCAAATATCAGGATCGTCTGGCGGCATATTATGAAGAGCACCCGGAATTTTTCCGTCCGATCGAGCGCAAGGCCGAGATGGTCAACAACTTTTTAAAGCCGGGTCTGGCCGACCTGTGTGTCTCTCGCAGTTCCTTCAAATGGGGCGTCCCGGTCGAGTTTGACGACAAACACGTCATCTACGTTTGGATCGACGCGCTGAGCAACTATATCACGGGGATCGGGTACAATCCCGACGGCAGCGGCGAGCGGTTCCAAAAATATTGGCCGGCCGATCTGCATGTGATCGGCAAAGATATTGTGCGGTTTCACACCATCTATTGGCCGATCATTCTGATGGCGTTGGGCCTTCCTCTGCCGAAGCAGGTGCTCGGTCATCCATGGGTGCTTTGCGGCGAGGACAAGATGAGCAAATCCCGCGGCAATATCTTGTATGCCGACGATCTCGTGGCTCAATTCGGTGTTGATGCGATCCGTTATTATCTCTTGTCCGAGATGCCGTATGTCAACGACGGCACCATCACCTATGAGAGCGTGATCGCCAAATTCAACGCCGATCTCGCTAACACGCTCGGCAATCTTGTAAACCGCAGCATCGCAATGACCAACAAGTATTTTGGCGGCACGGTACACGCTCCTGCCGGCGTTGTCAATGCGCCCGATGCTGACCTGCAAGTGGCCGCCAAAGACACTGTGGCGCAATATGTGGCGCTGATGGACGATTATCGCAACAGCGCCGCCGCGGAAGTGGTCATGAATTTTGCTAAGCGCTGCAACAAATATATTGATGAAACCACCCCCTGGGCGCTCGCAAAAGATGAGAGCAAAAAAGCCGAATTGGAAGCGGTGCTCTATAACCTGCTCGAAGGCATCCGCACGCTTGGCATCCTCCTGACGCCCTTCATTCCCGACGCTTGCGCTTCCATCCGGAATCAACTGCAAATCAGTGAAGAACAATACACGTTTGCCTCACTCGGCACACCACTTGCTTCCTATTCGGTCGGCGAAGCCACCCCGCTGTTTGCGCGTATCGACGCGGACAAGGTATTGGCTGAAATTGCCGCTGCATCCGAAGCAGAAGCCACCAAGGCCGAAGAACCGAAAACGGTTGCGTTTCTCGACGAGATTGCGTATGACGACTTTGCCAAAGTCGATCTTCGTGTGGCAAAAGTGGTTGCCTGTGAACCGATCAAAAAGGCAAAGAAGCTTCTCAAGCTAACGCTGAACGACGGCACGGGTACGCCGCGCGTGGTTGCTTCCGGCATTGCAAACTACTATACGCCGGACGACTTGATCGGCAAATCTGTGATCCTGGTCGCGAACCTGAAGCCCGCGACGCTTTGCGGTGTGGAAAGCTGCGGCATGATCCTCGCCGCCGACGCCAAAAAGGACGACGGCAGCGACGAGATCCGGGTCATCTTTGTGGATGGGATCGCGCCGGGCAGCGTCATTCGGTAACGCATATGGCCATGATTTTTGATTCCCACGCACATTATCACGACAACCGGTTTGACAGCGATCGCGACGCCGTGCTTCGTGCCATGCCGGAAAACGGCGTCGGATATATCCTCAACTGCGGCACGGAGCTTGCCTCCTCCCGCCTCTCCATATCGCTTGCTGAGCAATATCCGCTCATCTACGCAGCTGTTGGATTTCACCCGGAGGATCTCGAAGGCGTGACCGAACAGGACGCCGAGGCATGCTTTGCGCTCCTTTCTCATGAAAAAGCGGTGGCGGTCGGTGAGATCGGTCTTGACTATTATTGGGACGCTTCGCCGCGCGATGTGCAAAAAGCGTGGTTTATCCGCCAGATTCGTTTGGCGAAATCGCTTGATATGCCGGTGGTTGTGCATGACCGCGACGCGCACGAGGACACGCTCACTATCTTGAAAGAAGAGCGGCCAAAAGGTGTACTGCATGCGTTTTCCGGCAGCGTAGAAATGGCGAAAGAGATCCTAAAGCTCGGGATGTACATCGGGCTCGGCGGCGTGGTAACATTCAAAAATGCCCGCAAAACCGTTGAGGTGGCAGAAATGATCCCGCTCGATCGATTGCTGCTTGAAACCGACGCGCCGTATATGTCCCCCGTTCCCTATCGCGGACAGCGCAACGATTCCGCCAAAATTGCATTTGTTGCTGAAAAGATCGCAGAAATTCGCAGCATGAGCGCTGACGAAGTGATCGAAGTAACAACAGGCAATGCCAAGCGGCTGTTTGGTATTGCTTGAATATAGCAAAAGACAATAAGCGGTGAGCCGTCTTTACGATGACTCACCGCTTATTTATTGTGTTGCGTGATTATGCAACCGCATCCTGCAGGATCTTACGAACGTCACTTGAATTGATGAGGCCGTTGCCGTCATAATCGGCGGCGCTTTCCTGCAGCGTGGTGAAGGAACGGGCGCGCAGGACATACAGCATGATCTGGCGGGCGTCGGTCGAATCGACGCTGCCGTTGCTGTCGATATCCCCCGCCTGCGTGCCGGATGTCAACACATCCTGCACGATATCCAGCGCATGCACCACGACATCGGTACCGGCGCTTCCCACGTTAAAGATGCGAATGCCGGTGATGGTGCAGGATCCGCTGCTGATGGCGGAGCTCGGTACAAAGGTAGAGAGTGCAATCGAACCGGTGAAACGGCTGCCGTTACCGACCAGGTCGTCGCCAGAATAGGTGTTGCTGCCGGTAAAGGCTTTCTGCACCTGCGCACTCGAACCGTCGCTGAAATTGAGCAGAATACTGATGCTGCCGCCGACCGTGACGTCATAATACAGCCGATCGGTCGTTTTCGCCGTCATGGACACAAACTGCTTATTATCCACCGCCGGCCAGCTGCCACTGGTGTTGCGAAGCGTATAAGAATTGTCCACATTCTTTGTAACATCGATGTTCATGTTACTGATAGTATTTCTGAAAAATCCGGCTGCCGACGGCAGAAGCGACAGATGATAGTCGTCATAAGACGCCGCGGCACTCGTTACCTGGATCGTAACCGGCGCCGTGATGAGGTAATACGATCCGGCATTCGTTGTCGTGACCTGGTATTTCAGAATGGCTGTCACGGTACCGGTCGTATTGGCTCGCACGTTGGTTCCGGAGGTGGAGAACGTAATGCTGTCGCCGCTGATACGCTGCACGGTGCAGTTAACAAGCGAAATTTTGTGGCCG
>JAFTBJ010000087.1 GCA_017455295.1 Clostridia bacterium | reverse complement strand
GGGGGGGGGGTAGAATACGTATAGGTATACCCCCATTTCACATGTAAAAGGAGATTATGAATATGAAAAAAGCAAGCGTTCTCCGGGTGGTTTGTTTGATGGCGGCTGTGGCGATTTGCGCGGCGGTTTTGACGGGGTGTGCGGCGCTGCCGTTTGTGGAAACGGCGCACGGCGGCACCGACGCGGACGTGGCGGTGATCGTGAATGGCGAGGAGATTCGTCAGTCGGCCATCGACGCGCGCCTTGCGGCTGCGGAATTGTCCTATGCGAATGGGGTGGTACAGATCGACGAGATGGAGCTCCCCGAGCAAGAGAAAGCGGCGATGCTGGCAAAGCTGAAAGACGCGAAAAAGAGCCGCGAGGAAGTTTTGGACGAATTGATCCGGCAAACGGTGATGCTGCAGGAGGCCGAGCGCCGCGGCGTCACGGCGGCGGACGACGAGGTCAACGCCTATGTTGAGCAGCAATACGCCGCATTCCAGGAAGCGGCCTCGCAAAACGAGCAGGGCCGCGCGGCTGCGGAGTACATCGCGACCTATCGCAAGGAAAACGGGTTGAGCGAGGAAGCGTATCTTGAAAAGGTGGCCGAGGTGACGAGGCGTGCGTTGGTTTGCGACAAGCTTTCGGAGGCACTGCAGGCGGAAGGGCAAGACCCCGAGAACTATGTCGATGACCTCGTGGCGCAAGCGACGATTTTGTATCCGGCTACATAAGATTTCTCGTTTGCCTGACAGGGCAAACATATCCCGCCGCCGCATAGGCGGCATATCGCACGGGCACAAAGCGCCCGTATATCGCATTCGCCAACAAGGCGAATATATCGCTGTCACGCGTCAGCGTGACAATGTTCCCGCCTACGGTTCGCCGGAGGTGTGGCGGGTTTTGCACCATCTACCGTGCCGACGTAGGGCCGGATGCCCACATCCGGCCGTGAGGGTTACCGCAAATTTGCGGTAACGATCGGTTCCACCTCATCCGGGTTCGCTGACGCTCACCCACCTTCTCCTCAAGGAGAAGGCATATTAGACGCACGCCGGATGCAGGTGCGGTGTCCGGCGCTGCGTCACACGATTCTAAAAAACCATAAAAAGCCGTCCCAATGCCAATGGCGCTGGGACGGCTACTTATATCCATCACGGTTTGTCGTTCGTCTATTTGGCAGGCAACAAAAACAGCGAAGCGGGGAAATAGAACAAAGGCGTTTTGCCGTTTGTGGTCACAATGTAGACGTCCTCACCGACGATCGATTCCGCAAAAAGGTATTGGTCGTCATAATGCTCGGACCATTCGCCGGGCTTTCCGGTCCTCCAGTAGCGGCCGAAACGGGCAAACCGCAGCATGGTATCAAAGCCGGGAAGACCTCTTCCGGGACGATAACTTTCATAGTGCGTGACGTCACAAAGGCGATCGGGTAAAATATCAAATTTGCCACCGGCAGCAATACGGAGGCAGCGGCGTTTGTGGATCAAACGCCGCAGAGCTATGGCGGCTCCGCCGACCAAGACAACGAGTGCCGGCAAAAGCCAGATCAGTGCAAACACGATGACGAGAAATACGGGGATACGGGAAAACGGTAGAAACCAGAAGCATAGAACGAGAAATCCGGCCGGGATCGTCGAAAGAAGAGGCAGACATAAGCATAGATTGTCGTGGGAGGCTTGTTGTTCGGCTTCGGCGCGAATGGCAGCGGTTGTCAGACGTTCTTTTTCGCTTGGCACCATGCTATACTCCTTTCAACCGGCTTCGTCAAGCGGCAATTCATCGGACAATTTAAAAAGCCGAGAGTTGAAAAAGAAAAGCGCTTTTTTGTCGGCCGTCGTCACGATATAAAACGTGTCGCCGATCTCGGAATACATCAGCATACCGGCTTCATCAAGAGAAAAACGCTCTGACCATGGGTAATAGTCCTGCTCCTCCTGAAGAGGGAAACGACGTGACCGGGCAAAACGAAACACGTAATAAAAAGATTGGTGATGGGGCGAAAGCGGCGGCAGCGCGACCGAAATCGATTTGTGACTTTTTAAACGACGCGTGTAGTGAAGTTCAATCTCCACCAGCGTATCCGCAATCAGCTGAAAATCACCGCCGCGGGCGATGGCGCGGCAGCGGTGATAGCGGATCATCTCGATGATGAAACTGATCAAAACGAGGATCCAGAGTGCAAGGGAAGGCACAGCAAAAACGAAAAGGCACAGTAAGGTTCCGGCGATGGGCATCTCAAAGAAAAACAGCATGGCGACAGCCCACAAAAGAATAGAGGCGAGCAGAAACGCCACGATATACCGGAAAATCATGTTCAGACACTGTTTTTGACAGGCGGCAGCCTCTGCACGAATGGCGGCTGTCGTCAGACGTTCTTTGTATTTTTGATCAATCTCCATTGCCATATGCCTCATTTTTTACAAAGACGTCTGTTCAGCCACGCGGGGCGGCTGAACAGACGTCTTGAAAAATTTATTTTTTGAATCCGTCTTTGAGCGAGACCGAGCGGTTGAAGACGAGCGCATCCGGTTTACTGTCGCGGCTGTCGGGACAGAAATACCCGAGCCGCATGAACTGGTAACCGGCGGCGGGGGCGGGCCCTGCGACCATCGCTTCCGCTTTGCAGCCTTTCAGCACCTCGAGCGAATCGGGGGCAAGGCACGCCATATAGTCTTTGTCGGCGGCGTCCGGGTCGGGATCGTCAAAGAGCGAGCTATACAGCCGCACCTCGGCGTCGACGGCGGTGGCGGCGTCCACCCAATGGACGGTGCCGCGCACCTTGCGGCCATCGGCGGGGTTGCCGCCGCGGCTGTCGGGATCGTATTCGCAAAGCACTTCGATCACGTTGCCGTCGTCGTCCTTGACACAGCCGGTGCAGCGGACGATATAGGCCGCCTTAAGTCGCACTTCGTTGCCGGGGAAGAAGCGGCGGTAGCCTTTGATGGGTTCTTCCATGAAATCGTCTTGCTCGATATAGAGATGCTTCGAGAAGGTCATTGTATGCGTCCCGGCGGCTTCGTCGACGGGGTTATTCTCCGTCTCGAAGGTCTCGCTTTGCCCGTCGGGGTAGTTGGTGACGGTGAGTTTCAAAGGCCGCAGCACCGCCATCGCGCGGGTCGCATGGGCGTTCAAATCGTCCCGCAGACAGGCTTCGAGCAGCGCGTATTCCACCGTGTTCGGCACCTTGGCGACGCCGACCCGCTCGATGAAATCGCGGATGGCGGCAGGGGTGTACCCGCGGCGGCGCAGGCCGCACAGGGTGGGCATACGGGGGTCGTCCCAGCCGCTGACCACGCCGTCCTCGACGAGGCGGCGGAGCTTGCGTTTGGACATCACCGTATAGTTGATCCCGAGCCGTGCAAACTCGATCTGGCGGGGGTTCGCGTCGTAATCGACATTGTCCCGCACCCAATCGTACAGCGGGCGGTGGTTCTCAAATTCCAGCGAGCAGAGCGAATGGGTGATCTGCTCGATCATATCCTCGATCGGATGGGCAAAATCGTACATCGGGTAGATGCACCATTTGTCCCCCTGGCGATGATGATGCGCGTGGTTGATGCGGTAGATCGCCGGATCGCGCATGTTGAAGTTGCCGCTTGCAAGGTCGATTTTCGCGCGCAGCGTCATCGCGCCGTCGGGGAATTTGCCCGCTTTCATGCGGGCAAAGAGGTCGAGACTTTCCTCGATGGGGCGGTCGCGATAGGGGCTTGTGGCCGGATGGGTCAGATCGCCGCGCATTTCTTTCATCTGCTCGGGGGTCAGCTCGCAGACGTAGGCAAGTCCCTTTTTGATGAGGCCGACGGCAAGGTCGTACATCGTATCGAAGTAGTCGGAGGCATAGTAAAAATGCTCGCCCCAGTCGTACCCGAGCCAGTGGATGTCCTCTTTGATCGCGTCGACGTATTCGACGTCTTCTTTGGAGGGGTTGGTGTCGTCCATCCGCAGATGGCAGACGCCGCCGTATTTTTCCGCCGTGCCGAAGTCGATGCACAGCGCCTTGACGTGCCCGATGTGCAGGTAGCCGTTCGGCTCGGGCGGAAACCGCGTTTCCACCGTTTTGCCGAAGCAGCGGCCGCCCTCTTTGAGCTCGTCGTCGATGATATCATGGATAAAATTGGAGGGGCGCGAAACCACGCCGTTTTCTTCCGCCATATTCGTTGTCCTCCTTATTCACTTAAGTTTTGGATCGCGCGGTCGATGCGCGCGATCACGCGGTCTTTTCCGAGCAGCTGCATAATGGC
>JAFTBJ010000086.1 GCA_017455295.1 Clostridia bacterium | reverse complement strand
TCAAAGCGGCGGCGCATGCACTGGAATTGGCCGCCGTGCCAAAGGACGGCGTGCTGTCTACGAAAGGATCGCTTGACTGATGATTATTTATCCCGCAATCGACATCAAAGATCGGCAATGCGTGCGGCTTGTCCGAGGCGATTTTGACACGGCGCACCGTGTCGCGGAGGATCCGCTGGAAACAGCGATCTCTTTCCGGGAAGCCGGCGCTTCGTGGATCCATATGGTGGATCTCGACGGTGCGAAAGACGGCCAAAAGCGCAACGCGGACGTGTTTCTCGACGTTGCCAAAAATAGCGGATTGAAAGTGGAGCTGGGCGGCGGCATCCGAGATATGGCGACGCTCGAAGCCTATTTCAGTGGCGGCATCTCCCGCTGCATCCTGGGATCGGCCGCTTTGAAAGATCCTGCATTTGTGCAGCAGGCAGTCAAAGCGTACGGCCACCGCATTGCCGTCGGCATCGACGCCATAAACGGCATGGTTGCGACCGAAGGCTGGCTGGATGTGTCGGATGTTCCGTATCTTGAACTTGCCAAACGGATGGAAGCAATCGGTGTGCAAACGCTGATTTTTACGGATATTTCCAAAGACGGCACCCTGTCGGGCCCCAATCTTGAACAGCTCAAAGCGCTGAGAGAGACGGTATCCTGCGAGGTGGTGGCGTCGGGTGGTATGCAGGGGATTGACGACGTGGCGGCCTGCAAAGCGCTTGCGCTGGATGGTGCGATCTGCGGTAAATCGCTTTATAGCGGCACCGTGTCACTGGCCGATGCAATTCGTGAGGCGGCCGAGCCGGTCGATGCGATGGATCTTGATGCATATTTTGAAAAAAGCGTGCTGATCCCGGCGATCGTCCAAGAGGCGGCGACCGGCGAGGTGCTGATGCTCGCATATATGAACCGCACGTCGCTCAAACGTACACTGGAGACCGGGACAACCTGGTTTTGGAGCCGGTCGCGCAATGCCTATTGGAATAAAGGTGAGACGAGCGGGCATTATCAAAAAGTGGTATCGATCGCCGGTGACTGCGATTTTGATACGCTGCTGCTGACAGTCGAACAAACGGGAGCGGCCTGCCATACCGGCGCCCATTCCTGCTTTTTCAGAACCTTGAAGGAGGCAACACAATGAGTTGTATCGAAGACGTCTATGAAACCATTTTGGATCGCCGGGATCACCCGGTGGAAAAATCCTATACGGCCTATCTGTTTGAACAGGGGATTGATAAGATCCTCAAAAAAGTCGGGGAGGAAAGCGCCGAAACCATCATCGCCGCGAAAAACGGCGAGAATGAAGACACGATCGGAGAGATTGCCGATTTGACGTATCATCTGCTTGTGATGATGGCGCAGCAGGGGATTACCCCTGCCGACGTGGAAGAAGTGCTGCGCTCACGGCATACCAAAGCCGGCAATCTAAAAGATTTCAAAAGCGTGGACAAGAATAGCTGACAAAGGAAGGTTTGCAATGAGATACGGGGTCATCGGCGCGATGGAGTCGGAAGTTCAGCTCTTGACTGCGCGTATGCAGGAACCGATTATAACCGAAAAAGCGGGACTGCGATTTTATCGCGGACAGCTCGGCGCTTCGGAGGCGGTCGTGGTGCGCTGCGGCGTGGGCAAAGTCCATGCCGCAATCTGTGCACAGATGCTCATTGATTTATTTGATGTGGATGCCATCATCAACGTCGGCGTTGCGGGCGGCGTGTCGCCCAAACTTCAGGTGATGGACGCCGTGATCGGCACCACACTGATCCAGCATGATTTTGATCTGTCGCCGCTCGGGCTTGCGCGCGGCTGTTTGGGTGAAGCATACGGTGGCGACGGCAGTTTCCCGACCGCATTTTTGGCGGATACGGCGCTGAGCGAGAAGATGTATCAAGCGGCCAAAGAACAGCTGAACGGACAGCACGCATGTTATAAAGGCGTGATCGTATCCGGTGACCAGTTTATCGCGGGCATTTCCGTTAAAGAGGCACTTTACCGACAGTTTGATGCGATGGCGGCGGAAATGGAAGGCGCCGCTATGGCGCAAACGGCAACGGCAAACGGCGTTCCGTTTGCGGTGCTGCGCACCATCTCCGATCTTGCGGACGGCGGCGCGCCGGTTTCGTTTAAAACAGTGGTGACATATGCCGCGGATCTGGCAGCGGGGATTGTGGTTGCCATGCTGTCACTTGCGTAATGAACAAAAACGTGCTATAATGCTTTTCAAAGAGAGGTGTTCGTCTATGCGAAAATGGATCCTTTTCGCCCTTTGCGCGCTGATCACACTGTCGATTTGTGGCTGTGCGGCGCAGGAAGCATCCCCCACCGAATCGACGGAAACCACAATGGCTGCGCCGACGCTGACGACCGCGGCCATCATCGAAAAACAGCTCGGCGACTTGTTGACCGCCGAGGAGATTTCCAATGCGATCGGTCAAACAATGAACACGCCGGTCGTGTCCAATCAGGGT
>JAFTBJ010000085.1 GCA_017455295.1 Clostridia bacterium | reverse complement strand
TCGATGAGCGGTCTGATGCAGGGGGAACATACCGTCACCTGCATTCGCATCACAGAGATTCTCGACGCTACACCGCTTATACTGCGCAGCATCGCACTGGAAGGAGACAACGCTTCTTTGCTGCCACCTCCCCCCGCTCCGCCTCGAAAAATGGAGTTTATCGGCGATTCCATCACCTGCGGATTCGGCATCCTGACGCCGGTCCCGGAAGGCATGTTCAAACCGGAAGAGCAGGACGGCGCGCATACATATGCCGCGCTGACCGCCGCCCACTTTGGTGCGGATGCGCATTACATCTGCATCTCCGGACGCGGTATCTGCCGCAACTGCGACAGTGCTCCTCTGCCGCTGATTCCCGAATTCTTTGAACAAACAACAGTCTCGCATCCCACGCCTTGGGATTTTTCGCAATTTCAACCGGATATCGTGGTCATCAATGCCGGCACCAACGACGCAGACGGCGAAGGGATTCCGCCGGCCGATCTGGCTCCCGGCGCGAATGCGTTTTTGAAGCGGCTGCGCACGCTGTATCCAAACGCATGCCTGCTTTGGGTGTATGGCATGATGAACAACCAAATGGATGAGATTCTGCGCCAAACGGTGGAAGCTCAGCATGACGACAAGATCCGCTATTTGAAAATGACATCTTGTTGGGATATGCCGCAGGAAAGCGGTGCCGCTGTTCACCCGAATCTTCGTTCTCATTACCGCAGCGCCGGTGTATTGATCGACGTCGTTGCCGAGATGACCGGTTGGGAAAAATAAATTCTTGCATGTATAAAAGCGTTCTCACTTCATCCTGAAGCGAGAACGCTTTTTATGTTACAAGGTTTTCAGCAGATCATACAACGCCGGCATATCCTCGACAATACAATCAGCGCCGGCAACCTGCAATTCTTCACGCGTACCGTAACCATATAAAATGCCGACGATATCCATTCCTACTTCTTTGGCGCCTTGAACATCAAAAACACGGTCGCCGATCAGCACAGCGTCCTCCACAGAAAACGACATCTGCTGCATGGCATAGCGTAGCACCTCACTCTTACGACTGCGCGTGTTGTCAAGCTCACTGCCATATATGCCATCAAAGAGCGGTGCAACGCCAAAGCGCTCTAATATCCGCCGAGCAAACACCTGCGGCTTTGAGGTGGTAACCACCGTTTGCTTGCCGACTTTGCGGAGCTGCTGCAGCAACTCCGGGATCCCTTCAAAAATCGAAGCTTCAAACATACCTTCCGTCGAATAGTAGGCACGGTAAGATCGGATCGCATCCGCCACACGATCCGGCGGGACATGGCACACGTTCGCAAATCCATCCTGGAGCGGCGGTCCCAAAAACGCCATCAATTCTTTATCGGACGGCCGCGGAAACGACAATTCGTCCAATGCGATCGTCACCGAATGAAATACACCCGGTTTGGAATCGAGCACCGTGCCGTCCAAGTCAAAGCAAATCGTGGTTTTCAATAAAAATCTCCCCAACAATCTTATTCTTCCACAAGTCCGATGAACGCCGCCAAGCTCCCGCGCTCACCACCGGTTACACGGTGTGACCAAAACACATCCGGATGACATTTGGTGCAAAGGTCCGTCACCGTGATATGCTCCGGCCGCACACCGGCCTGCAGCGCAAAGCGGCGGTTGACTTCCCAAAGCGCGATGTGGTATTTCCCATTCCCATCATTCCGGATGACGTCGTCATCAACAAAAGGCAGGGCGACGAATCGTTCATACACCGGTGCGTCCACTTCAAAACAGCAAAGCCCAATCGACGGGCCGATTCCCATAAGAATATCGGCGGGATCCGAGCCATACACCTCACCCATGCGCCGCACCGTTTCCTGCGCCATACCGTCGACTGTCCCCCGCCATCCGGCGTGCGACGTCGCCACCACGCGCCGCCGCAGATCCACAAAAAAGAGCGGCACACAATCGGCATATTGCGTACATAAAACAATCCCGGGGCGGTCGGTCATCAGTCCATCCACATCGGTATATCCGCGATCAAAGGTAACGCCGCGGCCGCGATCGGCATCCGTCACCGCATACACTGACGTCGTATGCGTCTGTGCAGAGATCACGGTATTCTCCGCTTTCCCGCCGATCGCCTCCAAAAAGCGATCAAAGTTTCTCCGCACGGCGACCGGATCGTCTCCCCGCGTAAAACTCAGGTTCATGCTTTGATAGATACCCTCACTGACGCCTCCGAGGCGCGTGGAAAAGCCGTGTCGTATATACGGCACGGCGTCGAGCGCGGGAAAAGAATAATACGGCACCGCGCCGTCGTGCGCTGTAAGCGTTAGAGAACGCGGTAAAGCCATCCTTCATCTCTCCCTGATTATTTGGTTATTTTTTTGGATATCGTCATCAACGGTTGAGCGCGTGATGGAATGTCGGCACAATCTGGGCGATCATATCCACCACTTTATCCGATTGGTTGTGCAGCGCATAGGCTTTCAAATCGGCCAACTCGCGTGCAAAGCTTTGACTATCCACGTGGATTTGACTGCCAATGAAGATTTTTTCGTTATAAGTCGGCTTCAAGCCTTCCTCATTCATCAGCAATTCTTCAAATAATTTCTCGCCCGGGCGAAGGCCGGTAAACTCGATGCGGATATCCACGCCAGGACGATACCCATAAAGGCGAATGAGATTTTCCGCCAGCGTCGTGATCTTGACCGGTTTGCCCATATCCAGCACAAAAATCTCGCCGCCTTGCGCCATCGCGCCGGCCTGCAGCACCAAAGACACCGCTTCTGGAATCGTCATGAAATAGCGAATGATATCGGGATGCGTCACAGTGACCGGTCCGCCTGCTTCGATCTGGCGACGGAAAAGCGGGATCACAGAGCCATTGGAACCAAGCACGTTGCCAAAACGCACCGCCACAAAATCCGTCTCACTGCCGTGCTGCGCCATCGACTGCACGATCATCTCACAGATACGTTTCGTAGCTCCCATCACATTGGTGGGGTTGACCGCTTTATCGGTCGAGATCAGCACAAATTTTTCCGCTTTATAATATTCCGCAAGCGTCGCCACATTGAAGGTGCCGATCACACTGTTTTTGACAGCCTCTTCCGGTGCCGTCTCCATCAACGGCACATGTTTATGCGCCGCCGCATGGAACACCAGTTCCGGACGATAGCGTTCGAACAGCGTCATCATTTTGGTATAATCCCGCACGGAGGCGATGTGTACGTCAAACGACAGCTGCTCGCCATATTGCGCGACCAATTCCTGCTGTATATCGTATGCGTTGTTTTCGTAGATATCCACTACAACCAGTTTTTTAGGCGCATAACTGGCGATCTGCCGACAAAGCTCCGAGCCAATCGAACCGCCGCCGCCGGTAACCATGCAGACTTTTCCCTTTATCAGCGCCGCGATATCTTTCGAATCAAAACTGATGGGAGCGCGGCCAAGCAACTCCTCGAGCTGAATGGGCTTTGCCTGTGTTAACAGATTGCTCCCGGCAATCAGATCGTGCAGAAACGGCAGGACATGGATCCGACAGTCGGTTTGCGAACAATATTCAATGATGATGCGGCGTTCCTCTTCTGTGCAGGACGGCACCGCGACCAGGATGGTATCAATGTTCAGTTCTTTGCAAATCTCCGGTACGCGGGAAACCGGGCCGTAAATCGGCAGATTTTTAATCTTGCGGCCAATCTTGGTCGGATCGTCATCTACGGCACCCACCGGGAAATAATTGCTGTTGCCCATCTTGATCTCGGTCAGCACCATACTGCATGTAGCGCCGGCACCAATGATCAAGGTCCGAGTCTTATTATCACTTGCCGCTTTTTCTTCCAGCTGCTGTGTATAATCCCGCAGCATTTTATACGCAATGCGCACCGTCAGGATCAAAATCAGAGAAAATGTAAAATTGAGCACCGTGTAAAGAAGAGAAAAGCGTTTTCCGAACACGCCGAAATAGGTCAGCAGGATCATCACGACATAAGAGAAAGACGCACCGATTGCCGTGCCGAAAAAGCATCCAAGCAGATCTCGGATCGTCGCATAGCGCCAAAGCGGTTTATATACACCTGTGACCGCCATGGCAAGAATCGTACCGGCAATATACAGAAGCGCATTGGTGATCCATTCAACCAAGGTGATATCTTTTACATTGCCAAGCAGTTCCAGAAATCCCCACACGATTACGCTGGAAATAGCAAGAACCGCAATATCGACGACCAAAAAGATAAAGCGCCGATAATGATTCAAATCAAACGTTCGTTTCTCAGACAACTTTCGTTCTCCCCTTCATGTATGCCTTGACCGAAGAAACGCATTTTCTAAAAGCGAAGAAGCGATCCCATCGTTTCTTCAATCTCGGCGGCACAGCCTCTCCCCGCCCCATCGATCAAAGCACGCAGGCCTCCGTCATAATCAGGAGCGCGGGTGGTCATATTATGCGCATCGGTTCCCAATGCGCCGACATAGCCTTTTGAGGCCCATTTAATTAGCTTACGGCGGCCGCGCATCGTGAACGATTCGACATTCATTTGCAGCACGCAGCCGATATCCAATAATCGTATCAATGCTTTTTCCGAGCGAACCAACAGCGGATAGCGTTCCACATGCGCCAACACCGGTGTGATCAAATAATCCGACGCCAACCGCGCCACATCATCGATCACATCATCCAGGCGGCGGATATCAAACGGCAGCTCGACCAGCATCACATCGCCATTATCAATGCAAAGCGGACGAAGATCCCGGTTGTTAAACAAAAAATCCGTCAAATGCACTTCGCACCCGAGATGCAGCTTTGGCAAGGATCCAGGGGACATGACCGCTCTTTCCAACTGCACGCATGCTTCTTCGCGCCGATCCAAAAAATGATCCAGCGGTTCTCTCTGAGAATAATAATGAGGAGTCAACACCGCATGTTCCACCTGCTGCGCTTTTAGCTGCTGCAGCATTTGAATGGCCATTTCCGGCGATCGCGCGCCGTCGTCCACGCCCGGAAGGGCATGAATATGAAAATCAACCTTTTTCATCCGTTTTCTTTTTTTCACGATGGCGACTGTGGCCATAACCGTATCCATATCCATATCCATAGCCATAGCCATA